>JBEKOA010000004.1:0-81735 GCA_049522255.1 Occallatibacter sp. | reverse complement strand
CCGCCATTTCTCACAGGGGTCAGTTTTGGCTGGAGCGGCGGGACTGAGCGGGCCTGGAGAGTAGATTCCCGGCAAGAAGCTGTTCTGGAAGCGGAGCAGCGGTTGCGCGGAGGGACTTTTTCAGCGCCGAATTTGGATTTGGGGCACGGCTCCGCCGGACTGCTTGCGCGATCGAGGTGGAAGAGTTTGTTTGGGTGGCCTTGAGCGCTCAGCATCGCAGCGCGTTGAAGGCCCGGGCGTAAATCTGTTTCCACGGATAAGTGGAACTGAGTTCAAGCCACACGCGCCGGGCGCTGATTCTTACCAGCGCGCCGATCTTGAACAGTTTGAGACGGATCGTATCCACTTGCGCCTCGGCCCACTCGGTGCCATTGAGCGCCAGCCGCCTGAGTGCTTCGACCAGCGTATAAGCCAGCGCCGACAGGTACAGCCGCAGCTGATTGCCTTTCATCTCTTCGGTCGGCAGCCGGTAGGCGAACAGGCACATCTGCTCCTTGATGCGGTTCTCCATCTCGCCGCGCTGACAGTAGAACTGCTCGTATAACTGGCGCGCCGCCCACTCATCGGCGCCGAGCGAAGTTACCACGAAACGCGGGTTCTCGCCCTTGTCCAGCACCTCGGCCTTGGCCACGACGCGCCGCTCGCACGCCCAGCTCTTCCTGGTCTTGTACTTGAACTCGGTAAAGACGCGGGCCGCCTTGCCGGTCTGGTCGTGCAGCAGTTTGGCCTCGTGCATCTGCTTGCCGACGATCTTCTGCAGCCGGCTGTTGCGCGCCAGGCCAAACAGGAAGTCCACGTGGTTCTCCGCGGCCTCGCACCAAGCCATCAGTTCCTCGCGGCAGAAGCCCGAGTCACCGCGCAAGACGATGCGCACCTGCGGCCACTTGGCGCGCAACCGGGCCACGATGCGCTTGACCTCTTCGAGCGCGCCAGCGGCCCCGTCGATGTTGGCCGGCCTGAGCCGCGCGCATAACAGTTGATCGCCGGCGAAGATATAAAGCGGCAGATAGCAGTAGCTGTCGTAGTAACCATGAAAGAACCGCTCCGGCTGATGACCGTAAAGCGGAATGTCGGTCGCATCCAGATCGAGCACGATCTGCTCGGGCGCCTCGCTGTGCGACTCGATGTAGAGATCGCACAACAGCGCGTCGATCTTCTCCGGCGCGTAGTCGATCTTGTGATAGCGCTTGCTGCCGCCCGGAAGCTCCAGCCGGTTCAGGGTACTCTTGCCCGCCAGCGGATCTTCCAACTTGCGGCAGCCGGCCAGAACCGCCATCAGCGGATCGTGGCGCAACTGCTCATGATCGCAAAGGTCCTCGTAGCCCAGAGCAAGTCCGTAGATGCGTTGCGAGAGCATCTCGCCAAGCTGGTGTTGGACTAGCAGAGGCGACCGGAGGTCGGTAAAACAAGATGCCACGCGCTTGAGCAGACCGATCTTGCGATCGGCCTGGCGCAACAACAGCGCCCCGCCATCGGTCGATACCTGGCCCGCCGTGAAACTGGCCTCGACGCGGCGCGAAAAATGTGATGCAAAAGAGAAGACTTCTTGTTTACACTCTGTCATAAGAAAGGCCGCCCTTTTTCCTCGGCCATAACCCGCTTCGATAACGTAGTTATGACACAGAAATGACGGCCTTTCCAGCTATTTTCCTCGCCCCGACTCTCCCCAATCGACAATCGGCCTGTGAGATATCCGGGCTAGCCTGATTCGCATCAAAGCAGGTCGCCGCTCCCTGACGGTCGCGTCGACTTGAGTCTACTGGTTTCGGGGTGCGTCTTCCCCGGTTTTGCTGAGTTCTTTCAGCGGGGCGGCCTTCGGGCCGCTCTGAAACCTCACCGGTGTGAATCAACTCACCGGCGCGGTATCGACGGCGCGAAACACTCACGAGCCGTGGCCGCTGCGAATCTCGATGAACAGTCCCTTTGCCTGGGCGAGAACGTGGCCTTTTGCGTCGAGGATTCTCGCTTCGGTCCAGTGCTTGCGGCCTTCGCTGCGAAGCAAGCGGCCCTCCAGGCGAATCGGCGCCGCGGAGTGGACAGGGCGGAGGTAGTCGATCTCCATCTGGCGCGTCATGGCCGTCAAGCCGCGGGCTCGAACAGACTTGCTCATGCTCTCATCCAACAGTGTGGCGAGAATGCCGCCGTGCACGTATCCGGCCGGGCCCTCGAAGCGATCCGGAACCGTAACCGGGCAAACTACGCTGCCATCTTCGGCGAGCAGGAAATCCAGACGCAAACCGGCTTCATTCGCCGGGCCGCAGCCGAAGCAGCGGCTCTGGGCCTTGTGCGCCATGGGGGTCAGTTTCTCAGCGGATGAATCCATGGTTTCAGGATAGCGAAGCAGGCCTGCTGCCGTGGGTCTTGTGCGGAGTCTGATTTCAATTCGTAGACTTTCGTCTCCTTAATGCACCGAGCGATCGGGAGGTTCGACCGTCACCGACTGCCGATGAGCCGGCCGGTAGCCGGTCCTGCAATGTCGATATTTATCAAGTATGTACGGGCCAGCTTTTTGTGCTTGGAAGCGCCGCCGCCGTTGTAATAATTGCTCTCTATGCAATTTGACCATGCATCCAGCAATGCGCAAATCTTCGACTCTTTTCTGCTTGGGAGCAGTATTGCTCCAAGCCGGCTGCCGCGCGGCGCCGACTCTCAGCCCGCAAGAAGCGGAAGGCAAGCATCTCTATGAAATTCGCTGCGCCCACTGCCATGAGGAGAATGACCTTGCGCTCAAGAAGGCTCCGCCGGATCTGCACGGATTGTTCGAACGCAAGACACTTCCCAGCGGCGCTGCTGCCACCAACGATGCGGTGCGCCACGATGTCCTGGCAGGGAAGGGAATGATGCCCGCATTTGCAGGCAGATTCACCGAGGAGCAGATGGGAGCGCTGCTGGCTTATCTTCATGCATTGGTGCGCTGAAGTTGCGTGGCTAATCGAACTCCCAGCCGAAAGTGGACTTTCAGTGTGACGCGCATCACGCTTGGTAGCTAAAAGTACCAAAGTACCTGACGTAATCACTAGAAACGAGCACTTCAGTAACCGACAAGTGTAAATTAGTGAATGCAGCCCGAATTCATATCAGTTTTTCAGCACGCGGCTGCACAGACTGCAAATTGATCGACTCCAAATGATGGGAACGTGAACGGGGAGGATGGAGACAATGCCTCAGAAGATTTGCACAAACTACGGCAAATGCGTGCTTGCGAACACTCATGAGGACTTCTCCCATGAGAAGCGATCCATGACCTATTGCCCACTGTGCGACAAAAAACTCAGCGAGGTGGTAACCCCATCCCGGGATATTGCGAGCAAGGTCGTCCTCGCGGTGTCATCGGTCTTTATTCTTTTTGTTGTCTTCGGATTCGCACTAGACAAGAAATGGGTCAACGCTCCGGCGGGAGCCAATGCTGCCGAGCTCAAGGGTACGCAAACGGCGATTCTTCGTCTGGCCGACTCGAATACCCTGCAAGACAGCCTGGGGCCGGCGCTGGCAGAGGCCTTCTTTAAAGCTCAGGGCGCGACAGACGTTCAGACTCTGTCGGGAGCCGATCCGCAGGTCGAGGTTGTTCAGGGCATTTTGCCGGGTGATGGAGCTGTTTCGTCGATTGAGATTGCGGCACATAGTTCCGAAGGCGCGGTCACCGCGCTGGCCGATAAGAATTGCGACGTCGTCGGGATTACCTCGCAGGTAGTCAAGTCCGCCGAGACAGGCAAACTGGCCTCGAAGGGCGATCTTCACCCGGCAGCCAGCGAACACGTCCTGGGGCTTGATGGCATCGCGATCATCGTCAACGCCTCCAATCCAATCAGCGAGCTGCGCAAAGATACAATCAGGCGCATCTTCGCAGGAGAGATCACCGACTGGTCGAGGGTGGGATCCACCCATGGCGCGATTCAGATTTACGCCCGGGACGATCAATCCGGGATCTTCGATTCGTTCAGGAGTTCGGTGCTTGGGGCAATGCAGTTGACGCCCTCTGCCCGCCTCTTCGAAGACAGCAATGAGCTTTCCCTGGCTGTGTCGAACGATCCGAACGGCATCGGTTTCGTCAGCCTTCCATTTGTTCATAGCGCGAAATCAGTGGCCGTATCGGATAAAGGGACCGACGCCCTCAAGCCGACTCGGCTGACCGTCGAAACGGAAGACTATCCATTATCGAGGCGGCTCTACCTTTACACTCCGGCATCTCCACAGAATGCGTTCACACAGCGGTTTGTTGAGTTCGCACTCTCAAAGGATGGCCAGGATGTGGTTGCGGCCAACGGCCTCGTTGCGCAGAACGTTGTGGCGACCGCACAGACCATATCCAAGTCGGCTCCGGAAGAGTACAAGCAGTTGACGCAGGGTGCAGAGAGGCTGTCTCTGGACCTTCGGTTCAATGCCGGTGACCTGGAAAAAGACAGCATGGCGCAGGCGGATTTGGACCGGGTCGTCTCGCTGGTTGCGGATGAAGGCGGAACGAAGAACCAGATCCTGCTCTTCGGCTTCACAGACAATGCCGGCGCCTCGGGAGAGAATGAAGCCGTTTCGTTGAACCGGGCCAAGGTCGTCGAGAAGGAATTCATTCAGCGAGGCATCAGACCCACGATCGTGAAGGGGTTTGGTTCCGAGCTTCCCGTTGCTTCAAATGACACGGCCGAGGGCCGCGCGATGAACCGTCGCGTTGAGATCTGGATGAGGAAGTAAGGCCGACGAACTGCAATCGGCGAATCAACCACCCATGCAGTTCCGGGGAGAGTTTATCCAGAGAGTGAGATATTCATTGACCGTTGATGATCCGCACCGACTTGACACTCTAGTCTGTGCAAAACGGTTGACCTTTAGCTCTACCGCCTTCGCGCCTGTCAACGCGCAGGAAGGCCTTATTTGTTCGTTTCGCCTGGCGTTGCAAGCCTCCAGGGCGAAGTTCGCACGGAGACGGGGTTAACGGCCGCTCTGGCCGAACCACAAGGGTATAACAGGCAACGAACCGAAAGGCGGGGGAAGCGATGGTTAAAGCGCGACAGGGAAGATGCATCAATTTGAAGAAATGTCCGGTCTCGAGGGAAAATGAGATTCACACCGTTCCAGAGGGCTCGGATTTCCTTTGTCCTGTATGCGGACAAGAGCTTGAGGAAGTCGCAACCAAGGCTCAGCCAAGAACGATGAGGTCCATTCTTGCGGCTGCGGCAGTTTTACTTCTGCTGCTTGGCGGACTTGCCGTATCGAAGAATTGGATCAAGCTTCCATTGCGGGTGAGTGCTGCAAAATCGGTCGCTCAAAAGAACGTGCTCCTGCGACTGTCCGGCTCCAATACGATTGGGGAGACTCTGATGCCCGCGATGGCTGAGGCATTCCTCAAGAGCCGCGGAGCCACGGGTGTTCATACGGTTGATGGGGATGAGCCTCAGGAGAAGACCGTGATCGGCACGCTGCCCGGCGATGGATTCACATCTTCGATTCGAATTGCGGCGCATGGCTCGGCGACGGCCTTCACCTCTCTGGCTGATGGCAGTTGCGACATCGGCATGGCGTCCAGGAGAATCAAGCCGGACGAAGCGTCCAAGCTGTCTTCGTTGGGCGATATGCTCGCTCCGGCGAGTGAACATATTGTGGGGCTGGATGGCATCGCCGTAATTGTCAACTCTTCCAACCCGCTCAACGAGCTCTCAAAAGACGACATTATGCGTATCTTCACCGGCGAATCCGCCAATTGGCTCAAGGGCGGGACTACCCAGGCGGTCAAGATATACGCCAGGGACGACAAGTCTGGAACCTACGACACCTTCAAGAGTCTTGTATTGGCCGGCAAGCCCTTGGCATCAAGCGCCCAGCGGTTCGAGAATAGCGACCAGCTTTCGGATGCTGTCGCCCACGATCCGAACGGCATCGGATTCATCGGCCTTCCTTTCGTTCATAGCGCGAAGCCTCTCGCCGTGTCTGAGAAGGGAACTCGAGCGCTGCTGCCGACCCGCTTGACGGTCGCCACGGAAGACTATTCACTCTCCAGGCGCCTCTACCTTTACACGCCTACCGCACCCGCAAACCAGTTGACGCGTCTGTTCATCGACTTCGCTCTTTCAAAGCAAGGTCAGGATGTGGTTGCAGAGAACGGTTTCGTTACCCAGAACATCGCAACGGAGTCGCAGACCGTTTCCGACAAAGCCCCAGCCGAGTACAAAAAGCTGACCCAGAGCGCCGAGCGTCTCTCTTTGGATTTTCGTTTCCAGGCTGGTCAGTCGATGCAAGACAACAAGGCTCAGGTTGACATGGATCGTGTTGTCTCCCTGATCTCAGACCAGGGCGCCACAGGAGGAAAGATTCTGCTCTTTGGCTTTGCCGACAGCGTAGGAACCTCCGCGGCGAACAAGGCTCTCTCATTGAACAGGGCCAGGATTATCGAGAATCAGCTGATTCAGCGCGGTCTCAAGCCGGCGGTCGTTCAAGGCTTTGGCTCCGAACTTCCAGTTGCCTCTAACGAGACGGCCGATGGCCGGGAGAAGAACAGGCGAGTTGAGATCTGGATTCAAAACTAATAGCGCAGCACCGCGGTCGGCGAATTGAAGTCGAAATCAAGACCGATTTGCCGATCGCGGTATACTCAAGATTGCTATGGCAACCGATAAAACCTTCTACTTGGAAACCTTCGGCTGCCAGATGAATGCCCATGATTCGGAAAAGGTCATTGGCACATTGGAGCAGCAGGGATACAGGCAGGTCGAGTCTGAAGAAGAAGCCGGCCTCATCCTTTACAACACATGCTCGATCCGCGACAAGGCGGAGCAGAAGGTCTTCCACCGGCTCGACGAGTACAAGCGCCAACACAGGATAGGGAAGCGGTTTGCGGTTCTCGGCTGCGTTGCGCAACAGGAGGGCGAGCGGATCTTTGACCGTGCGCCGTATGTGTCGCTGGTTTCCGGGTCGGCCTCTTATCGCAAGCTGCCCGAGATGCTGGCGCGGCTTGAGGCCGGCGAGACGCGCATCACCGGTCTCGATGACCGTCAGACCGACGAAACCTTCGAGACCGAGTTCACGGCCCGCAAGAACCCCTATCGCGGCTACATCACGATCATCGAGGGCTGCGACAAGTTCTGCGCCTATTGTGTGGTCCCATACACACGTGGCAAAGAGCGCAGCCGAGGCTCGCAGTCGGTGCTGGCTGAGGCGCGGCGCATCGCCGACCTGGGCTATACCGAGATTCAACTGCTGGGCCAAAATGTGAACAGCTACCGCGATCCGGAAGGGAAGTCAAGCTTTGCCGAGCTTCTTGCCGCCGTCGGCGAAGTAGCTGGCATTCGCCGCGTGCGCTTCACAACCAGCCATCCGCGCGACTTTACCAGCGACATTGTTGAAGCGATCGACGCTGTGCCTGCACTCTGCGACCACGTTCATTTGCCGGTCCAGTCCGGCTCGTCTCGCGTGCTGAAGATGATGGCCCGTGAATATACCCGCGAATGGTATCTGGAGCGCGTCGCCTGGATCAGAGCCGCGCAGCGGCCGATCTCGATCTCGACAGACATCATTGTGGGATTTCCTGGCGAGACTCCAGACGACTTCATCCAGACGATGGACCTTCTTGCCGAGGTCGAGTACGATTGCGTCTTCGGGTTCAAGTATTCGGGCCGGCCCAACACCCCAGCCCTGACAATGATCGACTCGATCCCGGAGATGGAGAAGGCGAGCCGGCTTCAACATGTGCTCGATCGCCAGCGCGAGATTCAAAGAATTAATTATGCCAAACACTTAGGGCAGATTATGGAAGTAATGGTCGAGGGTATAAATGCGGCGCGAGGACAGGTTATCGGACGTAGCAGCCAGAACAAGCCGGTCAACTTCACCTGTACGCAGCCGATCGCTCCAGCGCCGGGAAGCTACATGCGGGTGAAGATTACCGCGACGCATCCCAACAGTTTGGTCGGCGAAGTGGTCTAAGATGAAAGCGGGCGAAGGGAGGGCAAGCCATGGACGACGAGTTGCAAAAGCAGATCGAGGCATTGCGTTCCGAAGCTGAAGAGCTGACGCTTAAGGGACTTGTCGACCGCGCGGAGAAGATCCGGAATGGTGATCTGCCCAGGCTTGAAGCCGAGTTGAAAAAGTTGAACGCCGCGAAAGGCAGGGAGCAAATCGTTGACGGCGGCGTCGAAGTGCGGATTCGCGGACTGATGCTGGACCCTGCCACCAGCATGCCGATCATCGTCCTCAAGGACATCGCTTCAGAGACGGTGATGCCCATCTGGGTAGGTATCTTCGAGGCCAACGCCATTGCCATCGAGATTGAAAAAGTGGCTGCTCCTCGTCCGATGACCCATGATTTGACTAGAAACCTCATCCAGCACCTGAATGCCCGGCTGGAAAGAGTTGTTATTTCAGAGCTTAGAGATGACACATTCTTCGCGGTCCTTTGGCTTCGGCAAGGGGAAGAGCCTTTGGTCATCGATGCCAGGCCGTCGGATGCAATCGCGCTGGCGTTGCGCGCCGATTGCCCAATCTACGTTGCCGAAGAGGTGATGCAGACGGCCAAGCTGAATACATCCGGTCCGCCAGAAGGCCCAACCGCAGAGCAGTTACGCGGATGGTTGGAGGGACTGAACGACGAAGACCTCGGGCGCTACAAGATGTAGGCGGGGGAAGAGCCGGCCAGCCGGCCTGAGTGGCGATGGTCAAGTTCTCTTTGCCGGAGTTCAAGCTGACAGAATCGTTGAGAGTTCAAGGTCAGGGTTGAATATACAGAATATCCGTTATCGGACATGATGGCTGAAATGAAAGTGTTGCATTGTCCCGCTATTCCTATGCAACAATTGCTATCTGCCGAGTAATCATTAACTTCATCGCGTCTCACCGGCTTCAGAGAGCGCCGCCGATGCAAAATGTGTATTAGCAAGACCGTCCTGCTTCTCGAGTCTTTTTTCCTCGTAGTATTCCCTGCTCGGCATTCTCTGGTTTAACACCTCCGTTTGGGACGGGTGTGCGTCGGTACCCCGGACTTCATCGCCCGCGCGCCGGAAGTAGCGTGAACGTCGAATTATCTCGTTGTCCGAACCAATGTTCGACACCATTGGCGTGTCGCGAAACCCCGTTCACGTCCGCGCCCGGCGACGACACTCGGGCCTCAAACAATGGTTCGACGGATCATGCGTGCTTCGAGCCATTACGCCTTCAGCGCCACTCGGCTCTACGAATAAATCACAACTGGCGCCCGATGTTTGCATCCGCAGGAACGGCGCAATACTATCTCGACCGGCAAGACTGTCTGCTCGCCGATCTGGGGTGGTTCACCGCGCTCGATGCGGCCAAAGAGTATATTGGCAGCCGCCCGGCCCATCTCCCGCGTCGGCTGCCGGACCACGGTAAGCGGAGGTGAGATCAAATCAGCCAAATCGAAGTCATCGAAGCCGGCCAAGGCCAGATCGTTCGGTATTTTGACTCCCAGTTTCAGAAGAGCAGCCAGAACATAGCGCGTTGCAAGTGTATTTGATGTAAAGAAGGCTGCTGGCGGATTGACTCCATGCAGCTTGTCTCCGACGGCTCTTAGCGTGTTTTGCTGGGAATCGCAGCCGAAAAAGGCATCCACTCGCAGGCCCGCATCGTGCATCGCGCGGCGATACCCGAGAAATCGGGCGTTGATGGTGAACAAGTCCCGTCTGAGACCCATAAACCCAATGCGTTGATACCCGTGCTCAATCAGATGCTCGACTATGCGGCGCGCGCCGGCTATGTTTTGCACCATCACAACATCGAACGCCGGATCGGCAAAGGGACGGTCAAGAGCCACCACCGGAGTCTTGCCAAACAAGGATCGCGTAAGCCTTGACCCGCGGAATCTGGCGGGAATCACCACCATGCCGTCCACATGCCAGCGCAGCATCTCCTCCACCTCGACATACTCGATGTCTGGATCTCCATTCGAAGTCGTGATGATGACCGAGTATCCGTGCTCCTTGGCAACCGTAGTGACTGCGTCGGCGCAATTGGCAAAGAATGGATCGTAGAGGTACGGGAGAATGATGCCGATGCTCCGACTACGGAGACTGCGGAAGGCGCGGGCCAGCTCATTGGGGCGGTACTGCAACTCGTCGATTGCGGCTTGTACGCGCTGAGCCGTTTCTTCGGTAACATGAACCGTTCCGTTGAGTACGCGCGAAACGGTCATCGTGCCGACGCCGGCCAGACGGGCGACGTCGCTCATCCTGGGTTTTCGTAGCACCGATTGAGTCCCTATTTCCCGCTTCGCCCAAGTGACAGCCTGATTCTGCTGAGATTCCGGCGTTTGATGATTCAGTAGTACCCGTTCTGCGTCAGTTCGAGCTAGCAAGACGGGTTATGAACTGATTCTTCGCCTTATCGTACTACTTCGCATCTCATTTCAGAAACAGCGCAGACAATAGCGGGCTCTACCCAGGAACCATCGCTCTCAAGTGGATTTTGCTTAAGAAGAAGCCGCCTTCGACGTGGCCGGTCAGGGTATATCGATCGGAGAACCGTCCAGGGCGCTTGGTCCGTCACGCTCGAAACCATCCCGCTCGCCTGCACCTTTCACCGCATCTTTCGTTGTTGCTGGAGATGCAGCGCTTGTCGATTTCGCCGACCTTGGTGATTGCGATCCTACACAGAGTGGCTGCCTGCACCGCATCCCGCCAGATGAAAGTAGGAGGCGTAATTTCGGGTGGAAAGAAGGACCCGTTGAGCGGGTAGCCGATGGTAATGGCAGCCGGCGTTCCCTCGGCGGCAAAAACGGCCTGCTGCTTATGGCGCGGAGCGGATGAGAGAACAGCAACTGTGATTGCAGTGGCCATTCCGGCACAGAACAGAGAAGCAAGAACTCGATTCAAACCCGCCCCTCGAGCTCACTTCCAGCAACAGGAGATTTGCAGGACAACGATCGCCGCGCACGCAGACGAGCTGCTTCGCACGGTTTGCTTTATTGTTTTTTTGCTTCGTTGGCGGCTGCTTCAAGCGAAACAGAATCAGGAAAAAGTCTGGGCTGGAGCGGATGTGAACTGTCTTCAGCCCAGAAAGGGATCACACGAGAACGTTCAAAGCGAAGAGACTTGCATTCTATGGTGACTTGGTTGCGCCGGGAATCGAAGTTCAAGTTCCCGGCGCGTAACGGCTCAGAATGTGACTTTGGCCGCCAGTTGGAGCCTGCGGGCGTTATTGGTGTACCCGGTGATCTGCGTGAATGTGCCGTCCTTGAAGTTGACGTCTGGATTGGCAAACACGGGGTGATTGAAGGCGTTGAACATCTCAAGCCTCAACTGGACTTTCAGCCGTTCGGTAATCGTCGTGTTCTTGGCCAGTTGAAGGTCCAGATCCTGGTAGCTTGGATTGTTCACGTTGTACAGTGCACGGGGAGCGTTGCCGATGACATAAGCAGGCGATATCTCGAAACCGCGGCCGTTGAACCATGAACTCGCCGATGGAGACGTCAACTTCGGGTTGATGCCAGTCAGTGTTGGCCGTTCGGTGATAGGCGAATTGCCACCATAGAGCGCCTCGGCAGTGGTGCCGTTGTCCAGGCCGCCGATGACGATCGGAGTGCCACTGCTCCAGTTCTCGATGCCACTGATCTGCCATCCCCCGACGATCCTGTCTTCTGCTCCGCCGCCGGTGTTCAGCAGTTCCCTTCCATGACCGAAGGGCAGTTGGTAGAGGAAGCTGCCCGCGATCTGGTAGTTGATGTTTTGCGCGCCGATGCTCCACTCTGCCTTGCGGTTGTACTCATCGCCGAAGGTGCTGCTGTGAGGCCCAAGGTAGGTAACAGCGGAGGCTCCGTTGTCATACTCGCGTCCATCGGTAAACGAGAGAGTGAAGGTAAGTCCGTGGGACATATTCTTGTCCGCGCGGAGAGTGAAGGCGTTGTACATGGAGGACCCGTCGCCCTTGCGGAAGCTCAGGATGCTGGCATACTGCGGATACTGCTTCAGTAGTTGACCCATCTTGATCGTCGAGCCGCCCAGCGGAAGTCCGGCCTGGTAGTACGGACTGCCTGTGCTTCCAACGACCGTGGCGAAGGGATTGGCCACGTTATTCAGCAGCGGACAACTACCCGCTCCGGCCGTGCAGCCATACTGTTGCAGGGTTGTGGTGGGCAACTGATCAATGGGCAGACCCGGATCGCCGTCGATCAGGAACAGGCCCTTGTTGGCCAGATAGCCAAGTTCGAGCTTCATGCCGAATGGTATCGCGAACTGCACATTTCCGTTCCACTCGATCTCATACGGGTTGCGGTAGGAGCCGAAGTACGAACCGTTCCCCCCTATGTTGTTTCCTATGTCGATGCCCGCAACGCACTCCGCCGTGGCGAGGCAGGACGCTGTCTTCGCTTGCGGGGTATTGTATCCGTTGGGGAAAGGAATCTGGCTGGCGGTTGGCACCGCTGGATTGCTGGAGTACAACGTAGCGATCGGCGGCGTGTCCTGGCCATTGAACGAGGGTTGGAAGTTGGTCGTTGTCGAGAAGCCGTCGACGCCGCCTCCGCCGTCGCTTCCAGCCGCCTGCAGAGCGGAGGGCTGGAAGATAACGCCGGCGCCGGCGCGAAAGACGATCTTAGAGGTCGCGTTGTAAGCCAGTCCAAAGCGTGGTCCAAAATCCTTCTTTTGGGTTGGACCCTGACGGCTGCCATAGAGCGCGCCCCGGCTGCCTACGATGGTTGTTGCTCCCAGCAGGCTGCCGCAAGCAGGACAACTCACTCCGCTCGCCTTCAAAGCCGAGCTGATGGCGGCGCTCTGGCCTTGCAGCGGAGAGGGCGCGTTCAGGTCCACGAAGCTGAGCTCATTGTTGACTTCCTTGCGCGGGACATCGAAGTCGTAACGGAGCCCCATGTTCAATGTCAGCTTGGGAGAGACCTTCCAGTCATCCTGCCCGTAGAAGGCCCAATACTGGCTGGTGGTAATGAGACGGGCATCCTCCGAGATATAGCCGTTATCAGGCAACCCTAGCAGCAGCGACGCGACCGAGAAACCGGTGGAATCGGAGGTTTGCGGGAATTGGCGCGTCCAGCTATCGTCCGCCGTAAAGGTGCCCGAGGGGTAAGCCCACTGATAGAAGTTCAGCCGCAGCGCGCGGAACTCACCGCCCACCTTCAGGCTGTGTCCGTGGGCAATCTTAACCAGGCTGCCGTTGACGGTTTGCGCGATCGGATCTTCCTGATACTCTTCATAGCCCTGTGGGCCGAGGTCCGAGAAGCTTCCGTTGCCGCTGAAGCTGAAGTGGGGGAACATCTGCCCTTCCAGGCCCGCCTGCGATGCGAAGCCCGAGTCGAAGCCCAGGGTGGTCGGGTCGAAACTGCCTCCCGTGGGCAGTCGATTATAAGTGTTCTTTGAGAAGCCGTAGCGGAACTCGCCTATCACAGTAGGCGTAAATGTGATCGTGTTGTTGAAGGTGCCGCTAAAGCCGTTGGTGTGGTAGGCGCCGCCATAGTTTCCTGGCGAGGCTGCGTTGTTGTAGTCGTTGAATGCGTTACCGATCTGGTGCGACTCCGAATAGCGAAGGAAGGAGTGCCAGTTCTTGGTTACGTCCACGTCCTCGCGCGAGTCGAAATGCCAGTAGTCGGTCGGAATGGACCCGGTCTGCACGAAATTGCTGTAGGTGCCCTTTGCGGTCGGACTGGGTTTGGGGAAATACGCCAACGCAGCCTGGGCAACCTTCGAGATTTGGCTCGACGGAAGCACGTTGATCGATCCGCCCTCGTTTGCGCATTCGGTGCCCCCATCGACGCTGGCGGTGCTTCCATACGCGCAGCGGGCATAGCTTCCCGCCTGCGGCCCGGTAGCAACCAGGTACACCGAGTTGGGATCGAAGAGGGTTGGCGTCGTCGTACCGAACAGGCTGGTGAAGTCGCCGTTGTACCAGTCCGGGTTGGGAACAGAGTAGGTGTTGGTCTGTCCCAAGGCCTGGTGCGAGTTTTCGTAATCGAAGAAGAAGAAGGCCTTGTTGCGGCCATTGAAAACGTGGGGGACGAGGATCGGGCCGCCCACCGTGCCGCCGGTCTGGTACTGGTGCTCATCCGGCTTGCCATTGGTGTTCACCTGGCCGGGCGTGCCAAAGGGAATGGCGTCCAGGCTGCCATTCTGGACGAACTCATAGAAGCTTCCGTGGAACTGGTTCGTGCCGCTCTTGGTGATTAGGCTGATGACGCCGCCGGAGAATCGTCCGGAATCGGCAGGCAACACGCTGATCTGCACGTTCTCCTCCTGGACAGAATCCTCGACAGGCGTATAAGCGAGTTCGTTGTTGCCGACGTTGTTCTCTGGCAGAATATCGGTCATGCCGTCGATCATCACTTCGTTGTTGGCATTGCGGCTGCCTGCGATGTGCGGCGTGGAGGCGCCCTCGTTGTTGCTGTTGCCCGGGCCGTTGTTCACGCCGGGAACCAGTAGCGCAAAGTCGAATGGGTTGCGCCCATTGTCGGGCAGTTCGAGAATCGTCTGGCTCTGGATGGTCTCGCCCATATTCGAGGTATCCACGTCGAGATTCTCGGTAGTGGCACTGACCTCGATGGTCTGAGAGACCGTGCCCAGGTCCAGTTTGAAGTCCACAGGGCGAGTCTCGGTCACCTGCACCAGGATGTTGTCCTGTTCTGCCGGCCGGAAGCCCTTGGCTTCCACACTGACGGTGTAGTTGCCCGGTTGTACAAACGGAATCACGTAGCGGCCCGCGGAATCGGTGGTCGCTTTGCGTTCCTCGTTCGTTGTGGTCAGGACAATGGTAATGGATGCTCCCTGAACCACCGCGCCCGTCTTGTCGGTCACCAAACCCTGAATGGTGCCGGTGGTTTGCGCCGAGGCGAAGACCCCAAGAAAGGCGATTGCGGTCAGGTAGAAAATCCAGCGAAGTTGCTTCATGCTGCCTCCTGAATTGTCAACTTTTCGATTGGTCGTTTTGCAAATTACTTCTTTGCGATTGAATGGTTTTACTTGCTGTCGCTTGTGGCTGGCGCAATGGAAAGACTCGACCTTGGTCTGGGTAGCCGGTATCTCTGAATACGCCTAATGGGACCGATACCAGAACAAGTGATCAGTGATACCGGTACCAGCGACAAACACCTTCTACTCCACTGAAAACACTGCTGTCAAGAACTATTATTAACTTTCTCTTCCAGAAGCATGGGATCGTATGCTACAAATGATACCGCTATCAGTGTTGAGGTTTTTGTGGCCGCTGATTTGGGGAACTCCGTCCTGGTTTACGACGTGGGAGGAAGCCACGTTGCGGCCGCGGTTTGCCAAGATGAAAGCTATCGGCTCGGCCCGGTCGTGAGCGCCCCGCACCCGGCTGAACAGAGCGGCGACGCATTCATCCATCTGCTTTATTCTCTGGGGATTGAAGCTTCAAGCAGCGGAAACAGGATGGCTGGCGCCGAGCTGGCCGTACCCGGACCCTTCGATTTCTCAGCGGGAATCAGCCTCATGAAGCACAAGCTGCCCTATCTTTATGGCATCGACCTGGGCAGTCGCCTGGCGGAGCGGTTTGGCTGGCAATCCGGCCAGGTGCGTTTTCTGCTCGATTCGGCCGCCTTTCTGCTGGGAGAGATCGGAACCGGGGCAGCCCGAGGCGTTCCCCGCTCCGTCGGCATCACTCTTGGCACCGGCATCGGCTCGGCCTTTGCCGTCGATGGCCGCGTGGTAACCGAAGGCCCGGGGGTTCCTCACGGCGGAGAGATCTGGAATCTAGCCTATGAAGATGGCATCATTGAGGATTACGTCTCCACCAGGGCCATCCAGCGGAACTACAAATTGCGCACCGGCGCGCTGCCGGATGTGGCCAAGATTGCCGCCGAAGCCGCGGAGGACGAGGATGCGGCGGCGGTGTTTATCGAATTCGGCCACCAGCTGGGGCTGGCCTTACGCATGAAGCTTACGGCGTTCAACCCGCAAGTTGTGGTGATCGGCGGAGGCATCTCGCGTTCTTCGCATCTGTTCTTATCCGCTGCCTTGAAAGAACTGGAGGGGCTCAATCTGCAACTGCGTGTCTCCACGCTTATGGATCGTGCTCCCCTGGCCGGTGCAGCAGTGGAGTGGTTTAATGGATCCAATGGCGCTCATGCCCCAGCCCCGAATCCGGCCGCGGATGCCATACAAGCTGACGCGATTTAGGGCAGCTATTGGAGGCATATGTCTCGCGTTCTGCTGCTTCAGCGGAGTGGCGCAGCAGAGTTCTGCCTGCCACGGCCCCCAAACTCTCGAACTTGAGGTCCGGAACCACCCCACCGCAAGAAACTGGGGCGCATTGGGCGGATGGTTCGGCGAGCAGCATCAGTTTCTATGCGCCATCCCTGCCTTCCAGGCAGCGCTGCGCATCGAACCTGAGTCGGCAAGCCTCCACTATTTCCTTGGTCTAACCCTCCATTCTTCAGGCCAGTCTGAGGCTGCCTTAGCAGAGTTGCAGCGATCGATCGAACTGGATCCCAATCAATTGCAGCCGCGCTTGCTGCTTGGGGTGGTCTTAAACCGGCTGAATCGGCCCGCGGAGGCTGAGGAGGCGTGGGAAGCCGCTTTGCGAGTGGATCCCAACTCAGTCACTGCTTTGGACTGGCTGGCCAAAGCGCGCATCTCCGACGGCCAGTTTTCGGCAGCCATAGATCTGTTGAACACTGCTCCGCACGACGAAGATCTTACGTTGGATCTGGCTCTGGCATATTCCCAGGCCAACATCTTTGACAAGGCCGTTGAAACGCTGACCGCCGCACTAGCGAAATCTCCGGGGGAGTTGCGATTGAGCGCCGCGCTCGCCACGGTTTACGTCCAAGCGCACCGTAATCAGGATGCAACCAATTTGTTGCGCGACACCGTGAAGGCGCATCCCGACGATCCGGCAACCCAGCTGCTTTATCTGCGCGTGCTGGTTCTTCAGGACGACGACGCGACCGCGCGACCCCTTGTCCGTCAACTTCTGGCGGCGCATCCCAACAGTTTTGATGCGCTTTATCTTTCCGGCATCCTGGAGACTGATGCCCAGGAGTACGCCTCCGCCGTCGAACATCTGAAGGCCGCCATCGCTCTTAATCCCAATCACTACGACGCGCGCTACAACCTGGGTGTCGCGCTCTCCCGCTTGCAGCAGAATGATGCCGCTCGCGTGCAGTTGGAGAAGGCTGTTGCCCTCGATCCGACCCAGGCCGAGGCACATTTTCACTTGGCCCAGGTCCTGCGCTCCCTCGGCAGGACCGAGGAGGCCCAATCGGAACTCAAGCTCTTCAAGGAGCGCCAGGACGCGACGGTCAAATTAGCCCTCGGCCAAACCAAGGCTGGTCAAGCCGCACAGGCCTTGAAGGACGGTCATGCCGGCCAAGCCGTCGTGCTTTATCGCGAGGCTGTCGAGGCCCAGCCGCAGAACGCCTCGTTCGAATACGATTTGGCAATGGCTCTTGACCTGGCCGGAGATAAAGCTCAGGAGCGCGATGCTCTTGAAAAGGCAATTCAACTCAATCCGAGCTTTGCATCCGCTGAGAATCTGCTCGGCAGCCTCACTGCCGAGGCCGGGGAAACAGCGACCGCCGAACAGCACTTCCGCAACGCGCTGGCTGCCATGCCGCGCTACGCAGAAGCCGCCAACAACCTGGGAACATTGCTTGGCCAGATGGGCCGCGACACTGAGGCCGAGATACGTTTTCGATCCGCAGTCTCAGCCAACCCGCGCTTTACGCTCGCATGGGTCAACCTGGCTGCCACATTGGCCAGCCAATCCCGCTTCCCGGAGGCGCGCATGGCGGTGGATTCGGCGCTGAAGATCGATCCAACCGACCCTAGCGCGCTCCGGCTCCGCAAGATGCTCGCCAACGCATCAGGGACCGGAGGGTCGTCAATGGAAGGACCAGCAGATCCCGGTCAACCCAGGAATCAGCGTCCCAATTAGCCGCCTTATGTCCAATTCATCGCAATCCCTTTGGTCGCGCCGCCGCCTGCTGCAGGCCGGATCGCTGGCTGCGGCTCCGCTGCTTGCACCCAAGATGCTGCATGCAGCCGATACCGTCGCGGCGGAGCACGCTCCTTTCTCACGCTTCACGGATGTAGCTGCGCAGGCCGGCCTCACACAGCCCATCGTCTACGGCACCTCTGGCCAGGTCACCTACATCATGGAATCGATGGGGGGTGGATGCGCCTTCTTCGATTACGACAACGATGGCTGGATGGACATCTTCCTGCTCGGCGGCCGTACGCTCGAAGGCAATCCGCCTGGCTCCGGCAACCGGCTCTATCACAATAACCGTGACGGCACGTTTACTGATGTGACCGCAAAATCCGGACTCGCCGATCCCGGCTGGGCCGTGGGTGTCTGCGTCGGCGACTACAACAACGACGGCTTTGAGGACTTGTTCCTCACCTACTACGGCCACAATCGCCTCTACCGCAACAACGGCGACGGCACGTTTACAGATGTGACGGCAAAAGCCGGCCTGCTGCACGCTGGCAATCGCTTCGGCGCCGGATGCACATTTCTCGACTACAATCGCGACGGGCATCTCGACCTCTTCGTCGCCAACTACGTGGATTTCGATCTGGCCACTGCTCCGAAACCGAGCACGCTGATAGCGACCTGTTCCTATCAGGGAGTGGCCGTCTACTGCGGCCCGCGCGGCTTGCCTGTGCCCGCGCACGCTCTATATCGCAACAACGGCGACGGCACATTCACAGACGTCTCCAAGGCCTCGGGCATCGACTCAGTTAGAACCTCCTATGGACTCACCGCTGTGGCGCTGGACATCGACGAGGACGGCTGGCCGGACATTCTTGTAGCCTGCGACTCGACACCAGGCCTGCTCTTCCTGAACAACCACGACGGCACTTTTCGCGAAGACGCCCTGATGAGTGGCCTGGCCGTCTCCGGCGATGGCCAGGCAATGGCCGGAATGGGCATCGCTCCTGGAGACTACGACCTGGACGGACACATCGACATCTTCAGGACGCACTATCAACTGCAGTCCAGCGGGCTCTATCGTGGGCTTGGCAAAGGGCAGTTCGATGACGTGTCAAACTCTTCCGGCATCGGCGTTGAGCGCCGGTTCGTCAGTTGGGGCGCAGGAATGCTGGATCTGGACAACGACGGCTGGCCCGACATCTTCTATGTCACCGGCAACGTCTACCCGG
Organism: Occallatibacter sp.; assembly: GCA_049522255.1. GTDB lineage: Bacteria > Acidobacteriota > Terriglobia > Terriglobales > Acidobacteriaceae > Telmatobacter. Next base: position 62,671 of record JBEKOA010000004.1, on the reverse strand, counting down.
AACTCGAACGCGTCTTCGCCAAGTTTCCCGCCCGCAGCCAGCCGATTCTCTTTCGCAATCTTGGCAACGGAAAATTCGCCCAATTGGGGGAGGAGGCAGGCCCTGCCATGGCGGCGCGTCACGTGAGCCGAGGCTGCGCCTTCGGCGACTTCGACAACGATGGAGACTTGGACATCCTGGTCATGAATCAGAACGACCCGCCTTCGCTAATCCGCAACGACGCACCTGCAGGTAATCACTGGCTCAAGATTCGTTTGGAGGGAACGAAGAGCAACCGCAGCGCCATCGGTGCCCGCGTGCAGGTCCGCTACGGCGGAAAGGTGCAGGCACAAGAGCTAATGAGTCAGACAAGCTACTGTTCGGCTAATGATCCGCGTCTGCACTTCGGATTGGGTAAGGCAGCAACCGCCGACGTTGAAGTCCGGTGGCCATCCGGGTTTGTCGAGTCAATGAAATCAGTCGCTGCGAACCAACTCGTGACCTTGCGGGAGGGTGCCGGGATGGTGAAAAGCCGCCCGTTCAACTCAGACAATCGCTAGTAACTCCTGAAAAGCTCTTAATAACAACTTCAGAGGCTGACTCCTTAGAATGTGAGGCTATATTCTGCGCGCACTCTTCAACCGGCGCCTCGATAACCCACGAAGTCAGTAACCGACCAATGAATACAAGCTCTGTGACCTGGTTTTCGAAAGCACTCGATGCCTCTTCCCGCTCTCAATTGACCGGTCCAGAACCTCGAGGATTTAGGGAGTTATGAATGCGAAAGAAAACGCGGGCCAGACGATAATCGTCTGACCCGCCTTTTCTTTCTACAGCAACCGCTGCCGGTTTTGGCACGTTCCGTTAGTTACAAGTCGTTCCGTTGACGGCGAACGAAGTAGGCACAGCGTTGGTAGTTCCGTTCCATGTTCCGTTGAAGCCCATGCCAGTATAGGTCGTCCCCGCAGCAATCGTGCCGTTGTAGGGCTCGTTCTTTACTGTCACGTTCGCTCCGCTCTGGCTCTCAATACCATTCCAGAGCGAGGCGACCGTCTGTCCATTGGCAAAGGTCCAGGTGAGCGTCCAACTGGTCAGTGCGGCGCTTCCCGTGTTTTCAATCGAGACAGTCGCGCCGAATGCGCTGGAGTTCTGCGGCGAGATAGCGTAGACAACGTGGCATCCTGTGCCGCCTCCACTCACCGTCAGCGCGATGGCGGTGGTTGCTGTTGTGGTGCCGGAGGTTCCGGTGATGGTCACCGTTGAGGTGCCCGCCGTGGCCGTGGCACTTGCCGTGAATGTTAGCACGCTGGTCGTGGTTGTGGGGTTGGTGCCGTATGCGACAGTAACTCCCGTGGGCAATCCGGATGCAACTAGAGTTACACTGCCGGTGAAACCTCCCACGTCAGTTACGGTGATCGTGTCGGTTGCCGTGCCGCTCTGCGAAACTGCCAGCGTGGATGCCGAAGGCGCAAGCGAAAAGCCCGAAGACGGGCTCACTGTGAGCGTGATGGTGGTGGTTGCGGTTGTAGAGCCCGAGGTCCCCGTGATGGTGACCGCTGACGTTCCAGTTGCGGCTGTTGCGCTGGCCGTGAAGGTCAGCACGCTGGTTGAGGTGGCGGGGTTGGTGCCGTAGGCAACTGTAACTCCAGTGGGTAGCCCGGATGCAACGAGAGTTATACTGCCTGTAAATCCGCCGGTATCAGTTACCGTGATGGTATCGGTTGCCGTCTTGCCCTGAGTGACCGGCAGAGCAGCCGGCGAAGCCGCAAGCGTAAAGCCTGCCTTGGGCGTAACTGTGAGCGAAATAGTGGTAGTTGCACTCAACGATCCGGAGATTCCGGTAATGGTCACCGTAGACGTCCCGACCGTGGCCGTTGAGCTGGCCGTCAATGTCAGCACACTGGTTGACGTGGCAGGATTGGTGCCGAACGCAGCAGTCACTCCGGACGGCAATCCCGTCGCGGCCAGAGTTACGCTGCCAGTAAACGGACTAACATCTGTCACCGTGATGGTGTCAGTACCGCTTGCGCCCTGGGCGATCGTCAGCGCGGCCGCCGACGGTTTCAACCCGACGCCGCCACCGGTACCGACAGTGAGAGCAATCGTTGTGGTTGCGGTCGTAGAGCCGGAGGTTCCGGTAATTGTCACCGTTGAGGTTCCGATTGTGGCCGTGGCGCCGGCGGTAAACGTGAGCAGGCTTGTACCGGTAGTTGGGTTGGTGCCGTACGCAACTGTGACTCCCGTTGGAAGGCCCGTTGCCGTCAAAGTTACATTGCCGGTAAATCCGCCCACGTCGGTTACAGCGATGGTGTCAGTGCCGCTCGCGCCCTGAGCTATCGATAGCGTAGACGCCGAAGCAGCAAGGGTGAAGCCCGGCGTTGGCGCTGTGCCGTTGACTGTGCAGGGGGTTCCGTTCAGCGCGAACGAGATAGGTACCGCGTTTGTGACGTTATTCCAGGCGCCATTGAATCCCATGCTGGAGTAACTGCCACCGGCGGGGATAGGAGTGGTGCCAACTGCCGTCACGATCCCGCCGCTCTGGGTTTCCGTCCCGCCCCAAAACTCTGTGATAGTCTGGCCATTGGCAAAGGGCCAGACCAGCGACCAGCTTGTTGCCGGGGACGTCGGAATGGCGGCTGTTCCGGTGTTATTGATGACGAGGGACGCCCCGAATCCGCTTGACCATTGACTCCCTATCGTATAGGAAACGGTGCAGGAGGATATCGTGACAGTCAATGAAACGGTGGTGCTCGCTGTTAGTGTGCCAGAGGTCCCAGTGATGGTCGCAGTGGATGTTCCGGCGGCGGCCGTACCGCTGGCTGTAAGTGTCATAACGGTACTGCCGGTGGTTGGATTGGGAGAGAACGAAGCAGTGACTCCGCTGGGCAGTCCGGATGCGGCCAGAGTTACGCTGCCTGTGAATCCATCCTCGCCAGTCTGCGTGATGGTGACTGGAACGTTACCGTATTGAGCGAGCGAAACGATGTTGGGTGAAGCAGAAAGCTTGAATGCGGGCGTAGCCGAACCGAACCAATTCGGAAGTGTGGTGGTTCCCGCCGGCTTGCCATTGGGGTCGTAACCGGTATCACTCGCGGCCAGAGCTGGAACCTGCCAAGCCCACCAGAAAACACCCTGCATCCACGAGGTCTGCTGACTGAATACTTCAAAGAAGGCCTCATAGCAATCCTCCTGCTCGGCCGGATCGTAGCCATCGGAGAGACTGGAGTTCCAGGGTTCTGTATTCGTGCCAGCGGTGCTTTCATAGCCAAGTTCCGTGAAAATCACAGGTTTATTATAGGTGGTGTTGAGGTTTTGAAATGCCGCGACGGCATTGAATCCACCGTTTTCAGTACTATCGGTCCACGCCGATACTAACTGAGCGACGGTTGGATTGGTCTGAGTCGTGAGGCCGACGTATCCATCCACACCGATGATATCGACGAGGGGCCAGAACGAGACCGTGGTAAATTCATCGCCGGCAGAGGTTGCATTTGCCCCATAGATGAGCTTGCCGGTATAGACCTGTCGAATGGCAGCGATAACAGTGGCCCAATAAGACTCATTGGCCGCCACACTGAGAGTCTTGTATTCGGTGCCGAAGACCAATCCTTCCACATGATTCGCCTGCGCGAGCGTTGCATAGTGGACGATGAATGTCTGGAAGCTGGCAAACCAGGCAGGGATGCTCGTGGGCTCAAATTCACCCCTCCAGGTTCCGTCCTGCGAGTCTACGTGCGGCTTGAGGAGAACCTTCAACCCCTGGTTATGAAATCCCTGGATCGCAAATGCAACCTGGTCGTCCAACGGCGTCTTGGTAGCATCGGGCGCAATGGTTGTCGAAGTGCCGGTGGCCACATACTGGGTGACAAGCACCGATGCATAGTTGGCATTCGTTTGCGCTAACTGGTTCATTGAGGTCGTAGCGGCTCCGGTGGCGATCGGAGGATCTTCGTAATTCCCGTACTCGTCAAACCACCAGGAGGTATACACGATGCCGTTGTAGGTAAACCCGCTCTTGGTTCCTACCTGTCCAAATGCTCTGGGAGCGTCTCCGACAAAGACGAACCCTGCCACCACGGCAAGGACGATTAACATCTGAGAGAACTTATTGGAAATTGTGTTGATCGACATCATGGCTTCACCCCCGTCTGACTCAGGCACCAGCTAGGAACTGCAATCTGGTTGCCGGTCTGAAGTCCGTTGGAACCGCCGACAATCATTGACGCGGAGCATTCTTCCTTGGCCGAACAGCCATTGATGCATCCCACGATCTTGGTGACCTGAAGTGCGACCGAGCGCACGCTGAAGGATTTCACTGTGCCGCAGAACCCATCGCCACTCCACGGAAGAACGCATACCGTGTCTCCCACTGACTTGCCGGACGAGCGCGCTCCGGATGCGAGCAGCAGCGCGGCGATCTGAGTTTCACCCTTGTTCTCCGCAACTTCAAGAGCGGTCCCAGTGCCGCGACTCGCCTTGTTCAGATTGGCGCCGGCCGCGATGAGTGCCCGGACGATGTCCAGATGATTGTTCTGAGCCGCGGCGATGAGCGCAGTCCGCCCGTCGGCTGAAGTGGCGTTGACACCGGCGCCCTGAGAGAGAAGCGATGCAACTGTGTCTGCCTGGCCCGCGCCTGCTGCAACGATGAGCGCTGTGAGTCCTTGTGCATCGCGAGCGTCTAAAATGCTGGACGGCGAGCTTCCCTGCGCGCTGGAACAGGGCGCAAGAATAGCCAAAGATAGAACCACGACCGCGAATGCGGCGTGTGCCAAGCAATGGCCTGCGCCCATCCCGGTAAGAGACGAACATAGAGTTCGCATTTTCTTTCCTCCGTTACCTGTAGATTTGGATTTGCCCGAATCATTGTGAAATGCGATCGCACGCAGAAAGCCAAAGAGGTTTCAGCCTTATGCGCGTGTCAGCTTCACCCAATCGAAAACGCTCAACACAACCAGGGCTGGAAACAAGGGCACAGGTATTGCAAAGTATTCGTTAAGCTGAAGAACGAGCATCTGCCTGCAAAGGTGAATTCCAGATTCATGGTCACTCCTTTGCATTAGTCATCACTTAGTACTGGGCGCAACATGATACCGGTATCTAATTTGAATTCTGTGAGCCATAACGATCGTTGACTGGACTTAGCTATGGGATCGTACGGGTTGAAATACGACACAAGTTTACGAATGAGAGGAGGTAAAGAAAGAATCAAGCTCCGCAGGGAGATAGAAAAAGCGGACGTTGCCAATCATAAAAATCACATTCTCTTTGGAACGCGATCTCACCAGGCAGACTTCTTGCAGATAAGGAATCGAACGGACAGCAGTCAAAACCAGCGGCACCATCGGCATCGTGGCATGCGCATCTTCAGCAACACTTCTCGCCAAGATTACGTTTGCCCAACCGCCCAGTGTAGCTAAAACGTTTGATCTTCGAGAGGTCAAGTTACTTTGGTGTGCACTAAGGTAATGGCAGAGGGAGTCTTGCAGGTTGCTGAATCCAGAACGCAATAAACTTTATACTTAGGTGCACTTTTACGGCTCACCGCCGACTCGCTGGAGCCACTTATGAGCTTTCTCGCGCCGCTTTTGGGATAGTTCACAACAGGTTCTGGTGAGATGGGTGTCCGGACGGCCTGCGAACTGTGTGAGAAGCCGGTCCTGTTCACTTATTGATTCGACCAATGGTAGGACGTAATCAGCTTCCCGTCCGTGCCGACCAGAAGCAGAGCGGCCCTTCCGCCGGCCAGCGTACCGGCGAACTTTGTGGCGCTGCGAAGGTCTTCGAACGAGACCACGGTCTGGTTCGACTCAGAGGTAAGAACATACAAGGTCGCTTTGGGAAACAGAGTGGGGCAAATCAGGATGCCCGGATCCCTAAGCGCCGCTGTATAGATGGGCGCGATGTTTGCGGCTTTAAGCGCATAACTATATACATCGGCGACAGCCTGGAGATTGTCGTTCAACTCCAGCGGAAGCGCGGCAAAGAGAATCTTTCCTTTTCCGATAGTCATCTCTTCCCAATCCTTCCCATTGGGCAGGTTAGCCCTGCTGAGCACCGTCGTCTTCAAGCCAGAGTAAGTCAGTGTTTCATCCCCTCCGGGAAATCGAAACGTGTTTTCCCGCAGAGTTAGAGGCCTGGACATATAGGGAAGCCCGACCGAGTCTTGCCGGGAAGTTGCATGAAAATGTGCGTCTCCGCCAAACGGGCCGGTGACCAGCAGGACAGCTCCTGCTTGCACTCTGTGGACGATAGCCTGCCATGCTTCCTCTGTAAGTCCGAAGGGCGATGGAAGTAGGATGAGTTTTGGGGAGCCAAGCAGCTCGGTTTGGTATTCGCCAACAGCATAGGCCTGGCTATGAGCGTAGTTATAGAGGGCCCGCACCGCCGATTGCTGCGCCTCCAGTGCCAGCGCATTCGAAACGGACAATTGATACGACTGAGGCAAGACAATAGCCACATCTGGCTCGATCAAGGCATCAGCAAAAGGTGCGGCTGCGCGCGCAAACTTACCGAGGTCGAGCATCATCTGCTCCCACACCTTCGCCGAGCCGTCGCTGCGCAGCATGCCAAAATCCGCTTCGCGCGCCCAGTCCCACTGCATCGCTCCGCTGCTTCCCGCGGCAAATCCAAGCGCCCACTTTCGCTCCGTCAGTCCCAGGCCGGTGAACTCATCGTACCGCCAGGTCCCATCGGGAGCCCATGCGGGCTGATACCCGGTTTCCCCTGTGATATTGGGGACGCCAGGCCGCTTGGCTGCCACCGAGTCCCACAACAGTGCATCGTCTTGCCAGTAAGTGTGGTTCGTTGTGAACGACACGCCTGCGCCCGCGTAAAACTGATTGAGCACCCGGTCGGTCACTCCGCCTTCGTCTTGCCCGACATCGATCAACTGATTGCTTCCCGACGACCGGATGAGCGACACCATGGACTTGACCCAATCGCTGAACATATCCTGCGCAAACAGGTTGTAGTCGAGCGCGCGTACCTGGTTTGAATTCCCATACCGCTCGTAACGAAGATCGCCGATCGAAGGCAGCGGAACGGCGTCGAAACTGGACAGGTCCGCTGCCGGGACTCGCCATGCATCACCCAGGGCAGCGAGGCTGACATACTTTTGGCCGAGCCACTTATGCCACGCAGCTATCTCGGTCGGATCTCCATTTGGATAATTGCCATGAAAGATTTGCCGGGGATTGGAGAAGCTCGGCTCGTTGACCAGATCCCACGAGAGCCAAGGAACGTCCTTGAATCGCTCCACCACGGAGCGGACATAAGCCTGCTCCGCCGCAACTGAAGCGGGGTCGGTGTATGGATTAGGTGTGGTTCCCGCTTCGTCCGGGTTTCGCGGCAATGCGCCCGAATGCGGAGAAAACGCAAAGAAAGTGAAGTTAACAGCGATGTCATGCCTGTGAGCGCAGTCGAGAAATGCCTCAAGATTGCGAAGAAACCGCTCATCCGCGCCACCGGTATTGCTTTCGATGAACTTTCCGTTTGGCATCCACACACCGGTGCGAACAAAGCTCACCCCGTGCGCCGCCATCTCCGCAAAGTCTGTGTCCCATGTCCACGCATTCCTTGGACCTGAGAAATCCCAGTCTTGATCTTCGGTGGTGAAGTAGTTGGTTCCCACCGGGAAGAAATGCTTGCCGTTCAGGGTGAGGAAATCGCCGTGCACACCGAGAGCGGGACCGGACGCAAGCGCGCTGCGCTCCGTCACCCAAAAGCCGTTTTCATAGAATTCGAGAGCACGCCCGCTTTCGCTGTAGATGGCTGAAACCTTGTAGAAGCCTTCGGGTAGCGATTGATGGAAGGGCGCGTTGAGATCCGCAATTCCCTGCCCCGTGACGGGAATTCTGGCCGATGCAACCACCCCATTCTCCGACAAGAGCTGAAGTTGGACCTCGCCGTTGGACACAGCGCCCAGCCGCTGCGCGCGCGGTATCCGCAGATGCACGGTGATCACGGGCGGCTCGCCGGGACGGATTGCCGAAAACAGTGTTTCAACCGAAAAGTCGGTGGCGCCCTGCCGTGCGTATTCCGCGGCCTGCCGCACAAGTGCGATACCGTCAGCGCTTTGCCAGTAACCAGGTTGCGGGTCGAAATCGAGCGCCACAAGACGGCCTCCCGACATCCTATGGCCGCGGCTTCTGTGGTCGGAGACAATCACTGGGGCTGCTACCAAAAAGCCTGTCGAATCGGCCATGTAGCCCAGACCATTGATTCCGCCTTCGACCGCAAAGAATCGCTGCGCCCTGACCTCGAGCTTAGGCAACCATGAGTAGCCAAATCGCCACTGAAATACGGCGTCTTTGGAGACCGGCACTTCATAGGAGTGGCGAAAGCCCAGCACGCGTGCATAAGTATCTTGCGGCTCGCCTACTACAAATTCTTGGTTCACCTGTGTTACGGGCACCCGCAGCGGCTGCCCACCGATCACCAGCAAATTACCACCCGCGTCGAGATAGCGCTCGATGTTCTTCCACATCTCCACCGGGACTGCCGAGCCATACGGCAACACAAGAAGATCGGCATTTGAGAGCGTTTCGTCGGCTGCAAGGCTCTGCTCATCCGCAAAAACCGGCTCCAGACCATCGAGGGCCTTATCCAGGCTTGCTCGATCGATCGGTTGGCTGGCCACAGTAGGAAAGCCGGCCTCCCAAAAGACGATGATTTTTGCCTGGAGTTGGAAGGGTGCGAGTAACGCCGGAAGGAGAATCCAAAGGTATCTGCGCATGAGCTATCCTCACCAATGCATGAAACGCGGCAGGCAAACCCCGAGCGCGCCCTATGCCAACAAGGTCATCGCTTCACCGGCATACAGCTGCTCAGTGCATCTGCAAGACCGGCGGAACAAAGCCCAAAAAACAGATCCGAGCCCAAGCAGTTCTGCGAGCATGATAACGCTATCAGTTCAAGTGGAAAAGTTCAACTCATGCAGACCAGAAGCATCAGACGCGAACGGTCTCTTAGCGGCTGTGCCGCCCTCGTTTTCCCCCGTTCAGAAACGCGGAGTGGAGCGGGGACAAACTCCAGTTCCACTCCGCTTGCCGCAGTGCTCTAGTTGACCACGCAGGCCATTCCATTGAGCGAGATCGCTGTGGGCACGGCGTTGGTGGCGCCGTTCCAGGTTCCGTTGAATCCCACACCGGTATAACTAGTTCCGGCGGGGATGCTTCCGTTGTAACTCTCGTTGGTTACGGTCACGTTGGCGCCGCTTTGGGTCTCAACGCCGTTCCATAGCGTGGAAATCGTCTGCCCGTTGGCAAAGGTCCAAGCCAGCGTCCAACCAGCCAGGGCGTTGGTTCCCGTGTTGTCGATGGTGATGGTTACTCCGAACTGGCCTATGTTCTGAGGTTGAATCACATAGTCGATTGTGCATGTGGACGGCGGCGTCCCGGTGACGGCAAGTTCGATGGTGGTAGACCCGAGCAGCACCTCCAATGTACTGGATATATTCCCGATCGCTGAGACGGTCACCGCGTAAGTGCCGATTGCGGCCGTGCTTCCCACTGACAGAGTTAGCACGCTGGTTTCCGTTGTGGATGTGGGGCCAAAGGACGCGGTAACGCCGCTGGGCAGGTTGGTGGCTTGAAAAGATACACCGGCCGGGAATTCACCGGCGGTAACTCCAGTCACGGAGATCATGCTGGTTCCACTGCCTCCGTATGTAACCGCCAGGCTGGCCGGCAAAGCAGAGACAGGAAAGCTTGGCGTCGTCGTAGTTACGGTGAACACGATGGTGGTACTACCGGTCACCGTACCTGAGGTTCCGGTGATTGTGATCGTGTACGTTCCTGTGGCGACCGCGCTGCCAACAGTGAACGTGATCGTGCTGGCGTTGGCGGCGGGGTTGGTGGAGAAAACTGCAGTCAGGCCGTTGGGCAGGCCGGAGACGCCAAGAGTTACGCTGCCGGTGAATCCGCCTACGTCCGTTACTGCGATGTTGTCGGCGGCGATCGCGCCTTGCGGGATCGACAGCGCCGTTAGCGCAGGCGCAAGGATAAAGCCGCTGCTATTTACTACCTGGCTCAATACTGTGGCTGTACTGGATTCAAAGTAGCCGTTCTCCTCAATAAAGACCGCTCCAATTGTGTCGGTTCCGGCAGCCAATACGCTGGTGGTATAGGTGGCGGCGACGCCGGTGAAGACGTTCACGCTGCCGCTGCTGATCGTAATCGGCGAGCCAACCGCAACCCCGTTCACAGTGAACTGGACGGTTCCGTAGATGCCCGATGGCGCGTACGTGGCTGCGCCAGTGCCGGGGGTGCCGATGACACATGCGGGAATAGCCGTGGCCGCAACAGTCGCCGAAAGGGTTATGGACTGTCCCAGCGTCGACGGGTTCTGCGAAGACGTAAGCGTGGTGGCGGTTATACCGCTACAATCTCCGGCGACAGACTGCACCAATGTGGATGTGCTGCCGGTGTACCCTGAGCCGCTGGCGGGGATGTAAGTCGCAGTGATGCTGTTGCTGCCTGCGAACAGCGCGGCGGTTGTATAACTGGCGATGGTGCCGTTAAGAGGAACTGGGGAACCCATCGCCACGCCGCCGACGCTGAACTGAACCGATCCTGGCGGAGCCAAAACCACAGCCGGCGCCGTAACCGTTGCGTAGAAGGTTACATACTGACCCACATTGGACGGATTCGACGAGGAGGCCAGTGAGAGGAAAGTTTCTATCGCCTCGAGAGTGTAGGTTGCCGAAGCTACGGCGCTCGTCGAATAACCCGGAGCCACAGCGATGGCCGCGATGGTCTCGCTGGAAGATATAGCAATGGGTCCCGTATAGATGGTTGAACTGGTCGTCGGCACGGCGCCGTTAGTGGTGTAGTAGATGGTTGCCCCGGCGGTTGCATCGGAGATGGTCACGGTCTGCGTCGTGGTGTAGGTCCCGCTTGCCAGACTGAAGGTCGGAGTGGCCGCTGCGGGAAGGTTGATGGTGTATGAGGCGGTTGCTGCAGCGCTAGTGGAATGTCCGCTGGCCATTGCAACGGCTGAGATCGTCTCTGTTGCGGAGACCGTGATCGCACCGCTGTATGAGGTCCAAACCGGCGTCTCCGACGTTGCGTTGGTCGAGTAGTAGATGGTTGCGCGAGCCGTTTTATCGCTGATCTTCAGGGTCTGCACCGCGGCATACGTCCCGCTCGCAACGCTGAAGGTTGGAGTTGCGGCTGCCGGTAACGAAGTGGTCGACAGCTGATACTTCCAAAGATCGTTGGGACTGTTGTTGCCTCCAAAGAGCCACAGATTGCCGCTGGTGTCGAGCCAGTTCGCAGCGCCTTCGCGGGCTCCAGGGATGCTCCCGACAGCTGGCGTTCCCAATATGCCGTACTCGGCGGCCGGGTTGCTGGCGTTGCTTCCACCGATCCACGTCCACTCGTTGGTGGAAGGAGTGAACTTCCACAGATCGCCAAGGAGACCAAAATTCCCGGTCGAGCTGTAGCCTTCGCCGCCGCAGAGCCAAAAATTGCCGCCGCTATCGGTCCAGTTTGAAGCCTGAATGCGACTGCCAGGGATGTTTAGGGCAGCCGGTGTTCCCAATGTGCCGTACACTCCGGACTGGTCGGTTGCGCTGCTTCCGCCCATCCACGCCCATTCCTTGCTGGAAGGATTAAATCTCCAAAGATCGTTGGAGCCGGGAAGGTTCAATCCGCCCGCAAAGAGCCAAAGATTGCCGCTCGTGTCCATCCAGCTTGCGGACCATTCGCGGCTTCCGGGGACGTTTCCGGCGGCGGCGACGCCTAATGTGCCATAGACCCCGGGTTGGATGCAGTCGGCGCCGTTGGGCTGGCAGATCAGAGCGCCGCTTCCGCTGACCCACGTCCATTCCTTGGTGGATGGATTGAACTCCCACAGGTCGTTGAGCCAGCCCAGTGTTCCGGCTGCGGAGCCGTAGCCCATGCCGCCAAAGAGCCAGAGATTGCCGCTCTTATCGATCCAGCTCGAAGCGCCGTCGCGGCCTCCAGGGACGTTTCCCACGGCAGCCGTTCCCAGCGTGCCGTAGACGCCAGCCGGACTGGCTGTGTCACTTCCGCTTATCCACGCCCACTCCTTCGTGGATGGATTGAACTCCCAAAGGTCGTTGAGCCAGCCCGCGCCGCCGACCCCATCGTAGCCGGAGCCGCCAAAGAGCCACAGATTGCCGCTATGGTCGGTCCAACTCGCGGCCCCATAGCGGGTTCCAGGGATATTGCCGGCGGCAAACGTTCCCAATGTGCCATACACTCCGGGCAAGCCGGAAGCAGCGCCGCTCCCGATGCTGCCGCCGACCCAGGCCCACTCGTTGGTGGAAGGATTGAACTCCCATAGGTCATTGAGTCCGCTTTCGAGCCCGTTGGCATCGATGCCGTAGCCGCCAAAGAGCCAGAGATTGCCGCTGCTGTTGGTCCAGCTCGAAGCGCCCCAGCGGCTTGCGGGGGCGTTTCCTGCGGCGAATGTTCCCAATGTGCCGGAGATTCCGGGCTGGCCCTCGTAGGCGCCGGGGGAACTGCTTCCACTCATCCACGCCCAATCGTCCGCTCCCTGCGGATGGGCGGGAGGGGCAAACGGAAGCAGCAGGCAGCAGCAGAAAACTGCCCACAGGGCATCCATCTGGGTCCGCTTCCGCGGACGGCTGAAAATTCGACTAGAGATGACGACGGGAATCTGCGTGAAAACCGGGGGAGGTGTGGAAGTCATGACTGGATTTCTCCTTCAGGGAAGGTGACCTGTTCGCCTCTGTTGATAGGGGTAAACAAACAGCGGCCCAAAGCAAACTCCGGCTCGCCGGGAGGCGGGCGCAATCACCCGGGATCTGCCACCATTCGAGGACGGCGGAAGGATACCACAGCTCCGCCATTGAAGTCCTCGACAAAAAGAAGCCATCGATTCGCGTGAAAGCATTGCTGGATCTGGCGTGGGGCTCAAGTCAGGTGAAGCGCACGTCTTCCTTGCTGGTGAAAACATCGGCAAGCCTGTGGGAGAGTGCCGCCTCTGCCAGACCAGACGGAAATATCCAAAACGGAAACCCCGCTCTCACTGCGAATGTTCCAGGCTGTCAGTTTTTAAGGGATAGGACAAGATTTGGAATAGGTCCCAAGATGCCATGGCGACCGGAATCTCATGCCCTCCAGCCGGGCCGTGCCCCGAAGAGGCTCCCGGAGGCTGGGGCGTTTGCGGTGACCCATCCGCTCTTTGGTGAGTAACCCGCGCAGGATGAGCGCATTCATCTTGCAGCGAGATTATCCCCGCAATGAACAAAACTACAGGCAACTTCCCGGCAACTGTGCTTTTCGCCGCCGTATTCATTTCGTTAATTTGATGACAGGCCCGAGATTGCCTTTGCGACTTTTGGATGTAGCCCGATACTAACTGAAATCGATTCCGTCCCGCCTGGGTGCGTCTTGCATTTCCTTCGGGCGCAGACAGAGAAGGCCAGTCATCAAATGCCTGCGTCCAGGACTCGAAAGGATCGTATCGAGGCAAGAAGCCTCGTATGATTCCAATGCGGGAGCACGAAGAATGAAAGGCCGAGGCAAGAGAAAAGCCATGCAGCAGGAGAACCCGTCAGCATGGCTTTCAGTCTGTTCGAGACAGTCAGAGCAGATTGGCTCGCCTGCTTAGGCCTCTCCGAGTTGAAAGCGTCACGCGTTCATTGCCTCGATCGCTTTCACATGGAGAAGACTTGTTTGAGTTTCAAGCTCTCCTGTTACCTTGACGGATTTACCCTCGAAAGGCTGGGCCTTCTCTTGAGCGTCGAGTTGATACACGGTTCCGGAGCTGTCTCGCAGTACATAATTGGGGCCGCTCTTGACAATTGTGCCTGCGATGACCACGTCCTTGGTTGCCGATTGGTCCGGCTGCGAGGTGTTGGGTTGCTGTGCATCGGGCTTGTCCTGGGAACTTTGCAGCCCGGCCAGAGCCAGAGCCTTGGGCTGGATAAGCACCGGTTTCATGGCAGCGGCGGTCGCGGCGACCGCGACGAATGCCATCAAGCAGAGCAGAGCCCGGGCGGTAAATGATCGGTTGCGAATTTGCATTGAGTTCGAACCTCCTGACGGGGAAATGGCCGTTCTGGCCCGGGGAATAGCAAGACGTGTTCCAAACTCTAAATTCATGCATTTAGACACTTGAAGTTATGTCAAAGAACCCAAACCGGAAAAGGAAAGGGGGTTTTTTACACAGTGGATTGTAAGAAATTCCAGGGTGGAATCCTTAGATGCAAGCGCCGGATCATGAATAGACCACGGCACGCCGCTTGAGCGGCCAGGCCCAATCCATTAACCAATGCTTCCCTGCCCTGCCTACCAAGATCCACATGCTCACCGTTGGTCGAAACGTCGGAGGCTCCTGACGGGGCCCACTTCACGCTACAACTATTTGGGCGAGGTGTTCCGCAAACTGGCCGAGCAGAAGGGAGGGCCGCATTAAAGAGGGGCAACTTCAGGCCAGCTATTTATACATCTTGAGCGACACACAAAAAGAAGCCCCCGGCTTTGCCGTGGGTGCTCTCACTCGAAGTAGCTCAGTCGGATTCCGGCCCTGCAAAGAGGATGAGATTCTCATCTGGATCCAAGACGATGAAGGTTCTGGCGCCCCATGGCTCTTTCTTAAGCACCTGATGGAAAGAGACTCCCGCAGCCTGATAACTCAGGAACAGTTGCTTGATTTCGTTCGCAGTGGCAACCGTGACAGAAGCGGAGAGCAGATTCTCGCGCTTGCGAATATTGCCGGCGAACACAGGTTCGCAGACCAGCCTCAAGTTGATGCGCACTTTGTCGCGAACGACTTGCCCGTAGTAAGGCGGATCTCCATGGAGAAATGCGATCGCGAAGCCGAGCTTGTTCGTATAGAAATCGCAGGAATACTTGAAATCCGCGACGAATAGTTGCGCCTCAATTGAATTGAGGACGGGACGTGGCGTCGTCTGTTTGGGCTCATTGACCATGGCAACTGCTCCTGATTTGAGCGCCTGCCACCCGTCGAATCCCCTTTGCCTTGCGACAAGCTCTTGAGCATCCGCGAGCTTGAAGCGGGCCTCCAGTATCTGCACATCCCTCATTGCCCGAAATCGGGGTAACAAGGCCCTGATTTGTGCTGCGACGGGATAGTGCCGTTCACGATGCCAACGCAGATACTGCTTGGCTTGCTTTTTGAGGTTTTCGATATTCGGCATAGGCGCAGTGGTGTTGACTTGCAGTAGGTGGGCATTGCCCTTTCGATCTGCATCGATGCGCCCTACGCAGCATGGATAGGTTGACTCGATCAGCGCAGGATTGTCAATAGCCAAGCCTGAGAAAGACTCATTAAAGGGCATTTGTCCTGAAACGCCGCAAGGTCCAGGCTGGGCTTTGCGCGTGGTCTGTCGCCAATTCGTAAGACAGAGGAAAGTTACGAAACCACGAACGCGGCCTACGCCGAGTCAGGCCTTCGTTACGCCGTCGTCACGGTATTCCTCCCCTCGGAGCCTGATCCCAGCTACTTGCTGAGCAATGAATCGAAACTGTAGCTTATTCCGATTTGCGGACGGATGCTGATCTTGTTATTGACAACGAGTTCCGTTCGATTTGATGCTGTCACAGAAATGGGAAGGCTGAAGCCGGAGCTCGAGTTGCCCAAAGTCAATTTGACCTGGCCGAGGTGAATGTGCCCGGTCTGAGTGAAGACTTGAGTGGCCGAAGAAGAGAGCCCGGTAAAACTGATTCCACTGAGGGGGGAGCTTGGCGTCACGTTGAGAATCGCTGGACTGGTCTGATCCTGGAAGTAGTACGCCATACTCAACAATGAGGAGTTGAGCATGCCGACAGCAGGGATTGTGTAGTCCCCCTCTGCGCCAAACTGAGTGTCGCGCAGCCGGCTGGCTCCAGGGATGGAACTGGACGGTTGCGAGTCGTAGATCGACGCCGCTCCGTTCGCGGTGATTTTCAGACTCTTGCTCTTGTTAAGCGATTGTCCGTAGATGAGGCGGAACGTAGAGTTCGTCGGCTGATTGGCGGGTGTGTTGAAGTCGTATTCGAAACTCGCCAACGGCTTCTTCCAGAGAGCTTTGTCATAGACCGTTCGCTCAGTTGTGGCGTCGTTAGCCTCCGCTGCCGCGATCCCAAGAGCTATCGATACCAGTTCCTCTTCACTGTTACTCTTGCTGATTGCACCAGAAAGGAGTTGGATTAGCTTCTGGGTCTGAACGTCCATTACATGAGCTATGTTGGTCTCATCAGCGGCAAGGAGCGCATCCTTCGCATCATTTTGCCAAACCTCCCATTTTTCATCGACGGCGTCCTGGAGGTCTCTGAGTTCCTTGATTTTCGAAGCAGCAGCCGGCGTGAACTTCTCGGCGTCTGATTCAGCTTTAAGGTCGCTTGCACTGGGCTTGTACGCGTACATCAGAACTTTTGCTGTGAATTGACTCAAAGAAAAGCTGTTATCGCCCTGAGTACCTGTAACTTGTTGTGCGCCTCCCGCCGCTTGTTCCGTAGCTGAGCCTGTAATAGTCGAAGGCTGACTCAAGTCAAGGGAAGCGCTGTATGACACTCTCCCCAAGACACCCAGCAAGTCACTACTTATGCACGTTGCGTTTTTGATGAGGGCAACAGCACAGTCGGAGATGAGACCATTGGACGACCTCTCGAGAGGGATAAGCAACTGATCGAGTGTGCCGCCCACAGTTGTCGTCTGGCCGCTCGTAGAGCTGGTCAGCGCGCCGTATTCGTTTGCAAGAGACAGCAGACTCGATGTGAGATTCTTCGAAATGGCATTCGTTGTCCCCGAACTCGCCACTGATGAGCCAGCCTGTTTCTCGACTGCCGTGACAAATTGCGCGGTCATTGAGCTAACAAGCTGATGACTTACAACCTTGGCGTCCGCTCGAAGTATGAGGTCAGCTACACAGCCAACCTGCTGGCGCGAATCGAGATAATAGCCAAGGAACCGTCTTGCAACCCTCGCCTTATTGTCGTCCTTCACGTTCTTGGCATCTCTGTAGTCCTTCCAAAGAGCGGCAAATCCCTCTATTGGCGTAGGATATCCCTTGGCGTCCGTGACTTTCCCTTGACACCACTTATTTGTAAAGAGCGTGGGGAACGGCTGTTGTTGGCCGAATAAGGTTTCCGCAAATAACGGAGTAAAGGCAATGAAAGTCAAAAGCAACAACGACCTGATTTCGGGTTTCTGCATACCGCCTCCTAAGCCTTCAGCGTAAAAATCTGACTGTTTGTCGATGGAAGAATCCCATCGAAGACTAGCCCATTGGTTGCGTCCTCCACCAGCACACCGGTTGAGTTTGGCGGATGGCACTGGTAGGAAGTCTTGAGCGTGAATTTGCCGGCCGTCAAAGAGAACTTGAACTGGTTAGGGGTCGGAAACGAAGTACCAGCCACCGCTTTGCCGCTTGCGTCCAGAATTACGGTGTTAGTCTGGTCGAAAATAACCGTCCCGGTTTTCGACTTGATTATCAATTGGGCTGGCCCGGCTGGGGACTCAACGAACGTTGTGCCTGTGGGATCTGAGTTGTCAACTGCAAATACTGACATTTGTCTCTCCTTTTCTTGGTTCGCTGTGAGTGAACAGCGGTGAGGAAGAATGGTTTCCGCAGCGAATGTGCGTTGCACGCGGAAACATTGAATGCTGGTTGTGGTCGCCCGCTAAAATCGCGAGGCTGCGTTCCTAGTCAGGCAACGCCTTTTTCATGAATGCCTCGACGAAGCCCCTCCGGAGTATCCTGCGCCCACCAGAGTTAGAAGCGCCTTGGTGTCGTACGCTTTTGCATCCCGTTTCTGAATCATGGCTCACTCCTTTGCGGTTGAGGGGTGAATACTTGTCGCTGTCCCACGCCGGGGCAACCCGGCGCGACATCTTCCGGATAATTCGCAAAGTCCCGTCTGCATCTCCCCGGATTGCCCTATCCAGCTTCTGCGGCCGAGGAGGCAGGCATGCTTCGGAGGCTCGTTCACAGGTTCACTGCGCTCGCATCTTTCATGCCATTGGTTGTGGCAACAGCCGCCTTGGCCGTCTGTTCTTTCTGCACCTTCGCCGCCTTCACCAGGTCCAGCGCGTGATTCCAGAAAGCTGAGCCACCCGCTGCAAGCAATCCGATGAGCACATAACCGACGACGTCATTGCTGAGACCCGGAACCGTGATCTGCGAGACCTTCGCAATCACTCCCCCAATGACCGCTGACAGGAGAAGAATCAGCGCGCATCGCCGCGATTCCATCTTGGAATTCGAGTTGTCTGTAAACAGCCAGTCAGCCAGCGGGATTGTCCCAACCGTCTGCTTGAGAATCTCAACAACCCGCTCGACGGCAACGCTTACTGCCAAAATGGTCGCCAGAAACGATTGCAGATCCAATGGCTGCCCTGTCGAAGTTTGTAACAACATCTCTACCCCTCCCCACAGGCCACATGATTGAGCGCGCCCTGGCGACGCAAGCTTACGCCCGCTCTCCTCGATTAATTCCCGCAGTGCACAGTGACGGCGTTGCTTGCCCGCTTACTTAGCTTCGGCGCGAACTTCGTTGGCCCTCACTGTGCTATGCAGGAACCGGAAAAGTATTTCGAGTCTCTTGAGAAATTTTTTCGCGGACGCGTATCTTTGGCGGGCGCGGAGCCAACGGCACGCTGATATGCCCGGGCATTCAGTCATTGTTGGAATAGAGAGGGAAAGGATTAGCGCTTCTATGTATATCGTCTTGATTGATCGCAAAAATCAAGCAAGAGCATTCGTTCTATTGGACAATCGTCGCCTTGAACCAATACGAAAGCTCGCCCCCGTCCGGCGCGTTCACGATCAGGCTGCAAGTGCCCTCGGGCACTACCGCCGTGGGAAGATCGACGGCAAGCACAGCGCCTCCCGACACCGGCCGAGCCTCGACCCCATCGCGCGACCATATCACTACGGCGCCCTGCTTGAGCTGCACGCTCAGCGGGCCTGTGGGCCGAGCGGACAGCGCGATTGAGATGTGCAGCGAGGCCGCACCCGGCATTAAACGCACCTCCGGCAGCGCCTTGCCGCCGCGGCTCAACCCTGGAACATCCAGATTCAGCGTCATCACGGCTGCCTGCTTCGCCGTGATCGACCCACTTGCCTGTGCCTGCTCCAATTGCGCCATTTCCTGTCCGCTCTGCTTCACCGCCAAGCGTAACTCGCGCTGCTGGTTCCAGAAATAGATCGTGCAGGAGACCAGCGCCAGTCCGGCAGCAATCTCTGTCCAGGTCCTCATGCTGCGAAAAAGCAAAACTCTGCCGCGCTCCGGCGAGTCGGTCCGCACCGGCATCTTAGGCGTTGCCGTGATCATTTCCCCAGCCGCGCTTCTAAGCTGCTGGCTTATCCAGCGCGTCCTCCATAGCTTGCTCTGCCGCTCTGGTGGCTGCAGAAAATGGCTTTCCATTGCCTCGACTTCGGCTGCCGACAGCTCGCCATCGATGTAGTCCTCGATGATTTCGTCTTCGATCACATCGATGAGCATGGAAAACTCAGGGTCCGCCAACATCCGCATATCGATCGCAGCCGACAGCTTTTCGTCCGCGCCGATGCGGCCCAGCAGATAGCTGCGAATCTCTTCTTCGCCGATAAGGCAGTCGTCCATATCTGCACCGTAGGAAACTTAGCTTTGGGCCGAGCGCTGCACGCAGCCCGTCACGCATTCATGCAGCCTCAGCCGGATCCGGTATGCCGTGATGCGCAATTTGTTCAGCCCGCCATGCGCGATTGCCAACTGCTTGCGAGTTTCGATCTTCTCCCGCCCCTGGAACTGGTGATACTTGACAATCAGGTCTCGGTCCCGGGCCGACAACTGCTCCAAGCAGTAGCTCAGGCATCGAACCTCGTGCTCGCTTATGTCTTCGTCAAAGAACTCCGGAGCGGCGATGCGATCGTCCTCCAGCGATTGATGCACTTTCTCGCGCAGATATTCCAGCCACACATTTCTGGCCACACCGCAGCAGAGGGATATCGCAGAAGGATACTTGTCCGGTTCCAGGTGTGCGATAGTCACCACCCGGTCGAGAGTCCGGTCGGCTAGCTCATCCGCATGTGCGCAACCCTTGCGAATAAACAGTTTCACGATCTCCTGCCGCAGTTCCAGATATTTTCTAGCCGCATATGCCTGATCCGGCGAGAGCCAGAATAGAAAGGAGGCAAATGCCTCCGCAGTGAGAAGACCCTTTCTTTGCGACGGGTACGTGTCCATCGAATCCCTCATTGCATAACTGCTCTTGTGCTCCCAGCGCGCATCACCTGAGCTCGCCTTCAATAAAGAATGCCGCCCAGAAATACGGATCGCTGAATCTTGGGTCCCGCCTCAGTTTACGCTGCGCCTGGTTAAGCGCCTCCGTAGGACTTTCTCCCGCCTTTAATGCCTCGTAAAAGCTTGCCATCAGCGCTGCCGCCGCCTCGTCGTCCACCTTCCACAGGCTCGCGATCACCCGCTGCGCACCCGCGTACAAAAACGCGCGCGGCAGCCCGATTATGCCCTCCGAGCCCATATCTTTGCCCAGCGCGGACTCGCACGAGCTCAACACGACCAGATCCGCCGAAAGTTTCAGGCCGCGAATGTCGCTCACACGCAGATACCCGTCCTGCGCCTGTCCTTGCGGATTGAAGAGCGCCAGCAGTAGTCCCGAGTTCTCTGGATGCCGCGCATCGAGGAGGCCGTGTGTCGCAAAGTGTATCACGCGCGCCTGGGCCAGCACTCCCCGCAGCACAGCATCGCGGTTAGCCTCATATCCAAGCGCCAATCGCGTGTGCGACGCTCCAAGAATCCTCTGGATGTTCAGCGCTTCAATCCGCGATCCCGGAAGGTTCGGAATCGTCTCCGTCTTGTGCAAATCCTCCAACGCCCTGGTCAGCTCTGCCGATCGCATGATTGCCTTTGACGTCAGCGTGCCATGGCTCGGCTCCGGCACCGCGCCCCGCCGCTCATAGACCGGATCGGCAATCACCACCACTTCATCCTGAGGCGCCGGCCGGCCGGCCCGGCTCTTGCGCAACGCAGTCAGCGCAGCGGCTGAGGGCAGCATCGCGAGTTCATAGCGCTCCACCAGCGGCTCTCCGGCTGGCGTTGCAAGGGCCGCAAACGGGAGGTATTGCAGCGGCCCGTCTGGAACGATGATCAGACGCTTGCCGGCCGGCAACCGCATCGTGCCAAATAGCAAACGCCCAAGTTCGCTCACCTGCTCCTGCACCGCTCGAGTTTGCGCCTCGCGCCGCCCCAGAAACTCCTCGGGCATTTCGCTGCCGTACGATTCAAGCGGTTCCAAGGTTTGGCGCAATCTCTCGACGCGGCTCCGGATCTCCGCGCCGCCCGCGAGTTCGATTGCAGAAATGCTTCTGCCGTCCACCAGCCAGGCAAAGCTGCTCTCTTCACCTAGCGCGAATTCTATCAGCGTCGTGCCGCCCTCCCTCATCTCCGCCTGAATCTGTTCCACGCTCTCCATGGCAGTTTCGGCATTCACCGACTTGTCCAGCCGCATATCTTCCGAATTCGGCGGGGCGGAGATCTCCTCCGGCCGCGCCGCCTCCACCAGGGGTTCATCGCAGTTCACGGTCTGCGGGGAGTTGGCCAATTCATCAAGCAGGGCTCGCACTTTGCTTCTCTCTGAGGCTTCAAAGGCCCGGCGCATATACTGACCATCCGGCTCGATTCGCTCCATCTCCATCAGCACCCGGATATAGAGCGCGTAATACTCATGCACCCACGCAAAGTACTGCGCCCGAGACTCAAACTTCGAAATGCGCAGCCGCTGCTGCTCGATAATTGCGATCGTTTTCTCGATTTCGGCAAGTGCTTTGAGCGGCTCGTTGCGCGCGACGTAGATGCGCGCCCGCATGTACTGCGTTCTTGCGACATCCTCGATTGCGCCAGCCTTCTCCTCTAGCGCCTGTGCCTGCAAATATGAACCGAGCGCCTTTTTAAGATTGCCCATTGCCATCTCGACCCGAGCGAGCCGCCCCTGTGCCAGCGCCTCTTCATACGGGTTTCCCCCTCCATTGCGCGCCGCATTGAGGCTCTTCTGGTACTCGGCTCTCGCAAGTATGAATCGGCGCTGCCGGAACATCACGTCGCCAGTGCCCGCAAGCGCCGTTGCCTGCAGTCCCTGGTTGCCTGTCGCTTCCGCCACCGTCAGCCCGCGCACATATAGCTCAGGATTGCTCGCGTCGTTTCTGTCGACCGAGACCTCCATCAGTCCCGATAAAGCTTCCCCTTCGCCAAGTTGGTCCTTGGCAAGAATAAACAGCTTTCGCGCCTGCCCGTAGTCCCTAGCAGCGGCTTCGAGGTCGCCGGAGCGGCGCGCCACCATACCGAGTACATTGAACGCCACCCCGGCGTTGTCGTTATCGGCAACCCTCTCGAAGACTTCAAGCGCCCTCTTCGACTCGCACTCCGCGGCGCTGTAGTCCCCCTCGCGCCCGACAAAATAGGCAAGCGCAAGATTTCCTCGTGCGGCGCCGTAACTATTCCCGCTGTGCGTCCACAGATCCATCGCGGTGGCGATAAGCCGATGCGCGGCTTCCGGGTCGTCTGGATGCACAATCTCGGCCATAAACATCGCGCTCAGCGCTTCGCCGTCCTCGTCTCCAGCTTGGGCTGCAAGTTGTCGCGCCGAGGTCAGCGTTGCCGTCGCTTCTTCAAGATGTTCTGACCAGAATTCCGCCTCGCCCTTCGCCTCCACAGCGCGCTCGTACGCCTGCGGATCTTCATCCTTAAGCGGCGCGCACGCTATCACTGCCTCGTCCGCGGCGCGCAGCGCCCTTGCGCTCCGCCCCATGTTGGCCTGCGTCCAGGCCAGACCGGTCAACGCCTCGCAGCGCGAACTCACCTTGCCCCTGCCCAGTGCGAGCGCTTGGCGATAGGCGACAATCGCCTGCTCGAACTCACTCATCATGTTCAGCGTGTTCCCGGCTTCCACCTCGGCCACTGCGGCCCGCTCTGGTGTTCCAGCTCTCTGGAATCCGCTGGCGCTTGTGCGATAAAGCCGCACCGCCTCACGCAAGTCGCGCTTTGTCATTTTCTTCCTGAACGCGGCAGCCTCTCTGAGTTCCTTCTCAGCCTTTTCTGCGCTGTGGCAACTTCCGCCCGCCTGCGCTATCTCGCATGCCCGAATCTTCGCGTCCCCGGCCCACGCATGCCAGACCAGCATCATCGCCGCGAGCAAAGCGCACGCGCCTTCGCGGACTCCCGTCCAATTCTCCGATCTATTCGCAGCTAACCTTCGATCCATGTTTCATCAGTTCTTGCGGTTATGAACAATCTGTCTGACCTGGACAAAGGGCCTTCGCGACCCTGACTGGCTTGACTGACGTCCGGCAGGCGTTCAGCGCCGCTTGCTCGGCCGAATACAGCAAGTCCAGTTTCACATTCGAAGTGTTCACCAGGATCGGTGTCCACTGCTCGACAATGAACCGGTACCAGCCCGTGTCCAGCGACAGTTCCAGGTCTTCGTAGTAGTGCTCGGTATCCGCGATCAAGTCGCGCCGCTCTAGCAGCAGTTGTTGCAGAGCGGAATCATTCAGCACGGTGGAAAAGTCTTTACCGCCTCTCGTGGCGTCCCCACCTTTGATCATCGGCCGGGTAATTCCCGCTAATTGATCGTTCGAGAGATACGGCATATATAGCGATACTCCGTGGCAGGTCTCATCCGCGGAGCGGTTCGCCAGCACCAGAAGTTCCCCATTGCACGCAGTATCTTCCATTAGGGCTGAACAGATGTCTACGCACGCCGCGCAGATCGGCCGTTTCCAGCAAGCCGGTCCGGATTCGAGTGAACTGTCACTGCAATCGTCGCGCAGATCGGCGCGAGCCCCTG
Organism: Occallatibacter sp.; assembly: GCA_049522255.1. Lineage (GTDB taxonomy): Bacteria > Acidobacteriota > Terriglobia > Terriglobales > Acidobacteriaceae > Telmatobacter. The sequence goes on along the minus strand of JBEKOA010000004.1, from coordinate 38,911 downwards.
CATCCAGCGCGCTGATCAGCGCAGAAGCGAAGTCGAACAGGTCTACATACAACCCGCTCACAAAATCCCTGGCATTTTCCCGCGCCCTGATTAACAGAGATGGCAGGCTTGTCATCCCCTTGGCCGCACAGAGCGCACAGGAGAATTTGCACAGCGCATCTTTCAGATCGTTGCACTTGGAGAGCCGCAGAGCCGACAGTGTCGCCGACTTCATGTTTGTGACCGCGTCGTCGATGTAGTCCTCGTATGCCTGAATGTAGGCATACACGCCCTTCCGAAGCATTGTTTCGGGATCACTCCCTTCGCTCCGGAAGAGTGGGACGATCGTGTTGTAGGGAAAGCTGAGATCGGGCACTTCTTCTTGCGACCCGACCATGTATTGCGAGTAATTCCTGAGTTCGTACGCAACCTCGAACATGCTCATCGAACAGGCATCGAAAGCAATCAAGTCAAGCTCATGCTTTCCGTTCGGCATCGGCGTCGAAAGCACCACCTGCATCGCAATGCGAAGGTCGATAGGAGACAGGAAAAGCCTGGCGCTGCTGTGGCCAGGCCCCGGCGGCGGCTCCATCAACAGTTCCGGCCCGTGCCCCCACAGAATCAAGGCATAATGCTCGGCCTCCAGCTCAGGTTGCTGAAAGGCCCATTGAAGAAAGTCGATCAGCGCCTGCTGTTCGGTCATCGTCCGCGACGCGTAGAGATAGCCCTTGATGCAGTCCGCGAGACTCCCCGTGCTTTGGGGCCCAAAGATATACCGCGGGATTTTCTGCCCCGCCGGCGCATCCACTGCAAACTGGGCGGCCACCATGACCGTGGCCAACTCGGTGTCGCAGTACGGCGCGCCAGTGGAGCTCTTTAGCTGCTTCAAGGACTCAACTGCAAAGTTCGCCAGCAGCCCGTCCGCCGCAATATCCAGAAGAATCGTCCAGCTTGTCTTCGCCGGATGCGAAACACCCGATTGATTCCCGTCGGAGCTTGCGGCGGGTTTCGCAGTCTTCTGATCGTCCGGCCTCCCTTTCGCAATAGCCTTCTCGGCTGGCAGGTCTTGGTTCGGCATCATTCACCCCCCTTTATCGTTGTATGTACAGAGAGTCATTCAGGTCAGACTTCAATTCGCTAGCCCAAGGAGTGCGCTTTTGCCCCACCGTTGGTCGGACACATCCTGAATTCGCGAACCTCCGTATCAGCACTTCACGGCCCTGAAGGAAAGCGCTCACGTCTTCTGGTAAGTTATGTGGATTCCGTGCAAAGCATTTCACTAATTCTTCGCTCTAAGCGGTAGGTGTCAGCGCCAGAATTCGGAAACAGCGTCAATTCATCTCATCATGCCGTCAAGTACCAAAGGAATCAAGAAGATTCTTTGAAGACCGTCTTGTTTGTTCAGGTTCATTCAGAGCAAAGTTGCTCCGGCATAGTCCGCACGCTTGGCATGACTCCCTGTTCGCTCGACTCAAATCAATGTGAGGCAGCTACGGTCGGACCCGGTCAACAAGCGGCGCCGCATCTTGCTTGAACTCAGGCGCGTAACGCCCCTGCTTCAACCTCCTCATCTTCGCTACCCCTTGGCACTAAAACAGCGTGTTGAGGGATAGGTTTTGCGCAGGCAGGGTCATAATGAATGGATTTGGTCAGTTTGGAGGTGGACATCACAGGACTATCTTTGAACTGCAATCAACCGCTTTAGCTTCAACTCTTGGCTGCCCACCCGGAGTCATATCTCTTGAAAACAAAGGTGATAGCCTAACGATTTCCATGCAATATCCTCTTTTGTATCCGCACGGAGTCTGACTTCCCGGAGAGTGATGAGAAGCCCAGTTAACTTTACGCTCTCCAGTACATTGGCCGAGAGCCAGCGAACGAACTGATCAACAAAACCGGAGACCGCAGGGTTCGGTTCCCTCCCCTGCCACTTCCCTTTCCCGTCTGCAAAGACGCGAGGCTTTGGCCTTCTCTTAGCGGTGGTTACCACTTGACTGTTTGTTCCCGGGTAACGCAGGGCAAGCCGTGACCTCTATCGATTCGAGCGCAGCTTTTTCAGCCAGGTAGTCTTTTCTGCCGTCACAAATAAACTGGCAGGTTCCCCCTCGATATTTGCCCTTACAAACCATGAATTTGTCGAATACGGCGACTCGCTCGCGTTGGAGCAAGAACTTCCTGGACGGAAGGATCAGGTCAATTGCCCGGCAGTTTGGTATGCCAGATCGCCTCGGCAGTCCGTCATATCTACAAGAGCTGTTCTTTCATTTACATGGCATTATTGTCCTCACCGGAATTGCCTCAATGCCCTGTATCAGCTATCAAGCTCCGAGAACATCATTTGTGCCTGGCCAATCCATAACCGGTTACTGGCTCTGGTCAAAGTACCTACGCGACGGCCGGCCAATCGCCTCTGCGCTTCCTGGTAGGGCCCCACAAATCGCAACACCTCTGGCAACCGCCGGTAAATCTGCGGAAGCCATTCACTTGCCTTAAGCGCCACAGCTTCATCCTGGTCACCATACGGCAGGGAGAATTCGACCCGAAGCCGTCCCGGCATGGATGCTGTGGTGATCGCCCGATACCAGTTTGGAACCGGCAGCCACGATCCAAGTCCATGCAGAATACGGTGTGCCAACTCTCGTGAAAGCGCATTGACGCCCAACATATTCGAGTTCAACATGGTGCGGTTGTAGGCTTCGAATCCAGACCAGTCTTCAGGCAAGGCTGCCGGCGGAATACCGAAAAGCGCCGCCAAGGTCTTGCTCTCGGCGTAGTAGGCCTCCCGCTCGTCGTTTGAGAGGGGCGGAAGTGTTCGCTCGTACGCCAGAAGTGCGCTGTCGATCAGGGTGGCAAACACCCAGACGAGCGCGTTCACGTCGTTGGCCTCATAGCGAGAACCCAGGGAATAGGCGCCGACGCTGTCAGACAGCACTCCCTGAATGCGCGTGTGCAAATGATAAACGTGGTGGGAAGCTGCCAATGCCTGATCGAGAGTCCCGAATATCATGGTGAAAACGACGCGGAAGGTGTTGTGGAACCTGGCAAGCGGATCACTTCTAAGATTGGAATGCTGTTCAAGCGCAGTTGCAACCCAGGGGTGCGCCAACTGAAGCAGTGCGGCCCGTCCCGCCCCCAGAAACAAACCAGACTCGCGGCTGACCTTCCAACTTACCGAGGGAGGCCCGAAGATGCCGGCCTGCGGATCGGCTGTACCATCTGCGAGCGAACGCCAGAGGTATTCAATTTTTTCGCGCGAGACAGATTGGAGATTAGCTTCCATACTTGACTTGGTTACACTGGGTTGATCGGGCGGCACGGGCGGGTGAAAGCATCAGGAGATTCCATTCAAGTGAATCGTTTTCGTCCGAATGCAGGATGCTCTTCACCCGGTGTTTGAGCTGGTTCAGGACAACCCTTGATTCATTCACGATTGTGAAACACGGTGCGATTAATATCTGGCCAATACTCCTTGAACACAAAGGTGGCAGCATCGACGCCGACGTTGATGCCCCATTTCTGCACCGTGTTGTTGAATGTGCGCTCGGCCGTAGGATAGTACAGAATGGAAACACCAGCGGCCGCGCCAGCGCCGACTACCTCGCCGAAGTTGAATGTTTCTGTTCCAGCATCGGAACGTGTGATGACTGCGCGGCTGAGGGCGTAACCCGTGCGCTTGAAGAAGCTGCCCTTGCCCAGGGTGTAGTAGCGAATGTCCTCATGCGTCGGGGCAGGGACGATGAATTCGACGAAGTAGTTTTCGATCGACTGATCGGCAAACGTGTGCCAGAAATAGCGGCCGTACCCAGCAGCGCCCTGATGGAACTCCGGAGTGTCGTCAATTGCCATCGAGTACCCTGCCAGCACCGCCGGTATAAAGAACGCTGAATAATCGAAGGAATCTTCGCTCGCAGTGATGAACTTTTCCTTCGCCGACTGCGGAGAAAGTTTCTGATTTGTGCTGACCGCGCGAAAGTTTGGAATGATTCCAAGAATTCGTCTGGGTTGGTGGTCTTGCTCATCGCCTGATGATGGAGCCGTTGTGGTCTGCGGAGGAGCGGCTGACTTTCTTGGGAACGACTGATCCGCTCCGAGATTGAGTTGTGCGCAGTTCGTGAGTGTTGGAGCTGCGTCCGGCGCGTTCGGTAGTGAGTCCTGAGAGCCAATTTGCGCAATCGCGATGCCGTTGAATGAACCCACAAATAGAAATACCATGGCGCAACAGAGAGTAATCGCCTTATTCCTAAACAATTGAGCACCTCCGTCCAATTTGGCTAACCACATAACTAAAGACTGCTGTGCATTGCGTAGAGGTTGGTCTTAACGCGCTAGATGAACGAATCGTCATCGAACTGACAGAATGATCGGGAAGCCGATTGTTTTATTGACCGTTCGGGGTCAACACGGGCGCACGGAGAGGGTTGGTCTCAATTTCGATGCGGGTATTTCGTGGAAAGACCACATCGCGACCCGGGTGGAGGAAGTTCTCATAGAAGGAGAGTGCCGCGGCATAGTAACCGATGCCCGCGGCCAAATTGCGATTGCCCGCCGCGACGCCTACAATTCGCCCGACCAAGCCAAAGCCATTGGAGGCAACGCCGGTCTGTGCTGTGAAGTTGCCGTCTTCATCCAAGGCTCGCCCAGCCAGCACGGTTAACAGCAGCGGCGCGATAACGCTGGACTGGTTTCGGGGCGAGATGGTCCCCTCAGCGTCGAGCGAGAGGCTCTGCCTGCTTTGGGGATTGGCTCCGGCCAGTGAGCCTTGAACTGCCCGGTTGGAGCCCTCAGGGAATCGCACTTCCTGGAAGGTAAATCGCAGTTTGCCGTTGCGACCCAACGGGCGGGCGGCCTTTGCCGCAGTCACCCTGCCAACAAGAACTGACCCTTGCGGAACCACCACCAGGCGGCTCTTATCTAAGACAGGTTCCACCACAAGTGCCTGGACGGGATCACCGGGTTTGGCAGAGGCGGAGGTCAGATCGGCGGTCAACAATGCATTCACCGACCAGGTTTCTGGTTTGCCGGCGACGACTGGGGCAAACTGGATCACAGGTGGAATTGAGAATGTAGAATCCGGCACGGGAAGCGGCGCAGCAAGATCCGTCGACCACGTGGTCTTTGCCTCTATGCGTTCGGGATGGTAGGGAAGTTGGTGATACAGCATCTGTAATGCTCGATCACCAACTCCGGGCGCGGTAAAATAGGCCACGCGCTCGTGAAGGCGGTTTTTTGCCAGTTTCCAAAAGATAGAGAAGAAGGACTGTCGCTGAGTAGCTCCGGGGGTGGAAAGGTGAACAACCGGCGAGCCGATTGTGGCCTCGTCGGTAGCGATGGCAACTGAGCCGCCGGGCAGCATAAGTTCATTGAATTGGACCTGGGCCGCATGGAATGGGGTAAAATCTCCGCGCAGCCTTGCATGCCATCGGGTCGCTTTGTCCGGTTCCAGGGCGACGACCTTTCCGTGAAGCAGGGTGTCCTGAGGGATCGCCAGTTTTCCCTCGGTAAACACGGGAAAAAGCAACCGACCCTCGACGATCTCTCCGGCCTTCATCGGATAGTGCCGGATCGTCTCCACTTGCAGGTTCGTTCCTTGCGGAAGGACGGGCTTCGCGAAGGGAAATGCTTCGATTGCGTTGCTCGGCGCAGTTGCAGGGGGCGGCGGTTCCTGCCTGGAAGGGGGGCGGTGCTCCAATGTCTGCGCGACCAACTGAGGGCTAAGGAGAAGTGTGATCGAGAGTAGCAAAGAGGCATTGAAACAAACCTTAATCGACAGCATGAGAAAGGCTCCTGGGGGTTAGACTGCCCCTAAAAAGAACGGCTACCCAACCTATTCGACTAATCGGAATAGGCTCGTCAAAAACGGATGCGGTCTCTTGGTAATCAATATGAAATGCGACCGGATCAATTTGAAGTGGAGAGGCTCCCAACCAGCGTGAGGTCGATATCAACCTCTTTGGCAACCTTAAGGATGAAGATGCTCGGATCTTTCAAGCCCCACTTCACATAGGGAACCGTGAAGTGCGTCTTAGCCGTAAGACCAGCTCCATCAATGTGAATCTGCATGGGAACCGTAAGATCATGCGGCGTGCCGTGAAGAGTGAAGACGCCGGTCACTTGAATGGTCGAATCGCCGGCAGCCGAGATGGCTCCTTGATAGCTCTTCGGAACGAAGGAGACCTCGGCGAAGCGAGCCACCTCCAAAACATCGGAATTCATCTTCTTGTCGCGGCTGGGCTCGCCACTATCGCCGCTGCCGGCCGCGACCACGACTGCGCCGGAAATTGTTTGCGCGCTGCGGTCAAAATTGATTCTTCCGCTCTGCACATGGAATGTGCCTTCCACATGGTGTCCGGTGCCTCCCAAAGTAAAGGCGATCTTGCTTGCATCCGGATTTGCGGTAAAAGTCTGATGCTGGCCAAACGCAACCGGGGCGATCGCAAATAGAAATGTGAGGAAGGGTGTTGTGGCGTTGGTCTTCATGGATCGTCTCCTGTGTTCTTATCCGTTTTGACTTAGTTCAGTTTTGACTTGGTTGTTCGATGTGCTGCGACAACCAAAGGGCAATGGACGCAGTTTCGTCGTCGGACAGGTATTCATGTCCGGGCATATCGGTTCCGGGAATTCCGAATTTGGTAATCTGCGCTAGGCGATCCCTCCGCTGCGCGTTGTTGTCTGAAAGCGGGAGATGGAGATAAGGTCCAACCGCAAGATCGGGAGGAAGCCGCCTGAAGTGAGCACTCCAACGCGTTGGCCCACCCGCGTCGTGGCAGGTAGCGCAGTAATGCTGAAAGACCCGCTCGCCATCGCCGGCATTGGCCGCTGCGACGGCGGAGGGCGAGGGGTGCCAATCGCCTTCTGTAATCAAATGCCGCGCGGTGCCGCTTGGATGCAGGCTTTGAAGATAACTAACAAGATCGTCGCCGCGCTCATCGCGAAAGAGATAGCCGTACGATGGCATGATCGAAGACCCGCTGACTTCGGGAGGATTGTAGAAATGCGCCTTGAGCCACAGCGACGAACGGCGCGCGCCAACTTCGGCGAGGTCTGGCCCCTGCCGCCGATTGCCGATCAGCGGTGGGCGCTGAAGGCGCAGTTCCCGCATGCTTTCTACAGGCCCCCACATGAGGACATCAGGCGATTCCGGACGGACAAATTGGGAGTGGCAGTTGATGCAGCCTTCGGAGATATACACTTGCCTGCCTCGCTCGATTTGAGAGAGTCGAGGAGGTGCGTTGCCCGCTGTGATTATGCAATCCAGAACAAAGGCAGCCAGAAGGATTGCCAGCACCAAAGCCAATTCGCGCTTGCGTCGCGAGAAGAAACAGAGCGGCCACGCCAGCAGGATGACTGCTCCTGCCGCTAGCACAAATAGAGGCGGAACATAGCCGAGGTTCTGTCCCATCCCAATGCCCATGGCGGAGCCCAACCATCCAGCGATCGCGTAGAGCCATCCAGCCTGACGACCGCGCTCCGCCGCGGAAGCGGCCGGACCAAGCAGTGCAGGATAAGCGACCAGTGCGACCGAGTAAAGCGATACACCGATGGGATAAACGATGGAGGCCAGCGCGACACGATGCGGATTGAGCAAGAGCAGACACGCGATGGCCAGCGCAACAAACGAGGCTGAAAGAACAAACGAGAGACCGCGGCGGCACAGCAACCAAACGCAGGCCAGTGCCGCGCCAAGATGCAGCAGTCCATTCGCCCAGAGGTGGACCGATCCATGCCAGGTACCGGCCTTCAACGCCGGTGTGTTTTGAATGATGAGGAAGGCTGCGGAGTCCAGCCAGACCAGCGCGGCAAAAGATGCTAGCACGCGAGGAAACGGGAGAATGGATTGCGTTGAGATTTCCGGCTCTTCCGGAGCCATAGACCTGGACCACAGAGTTACACAAGCTCCAGCAAGACACAACAGGCCCGCCGTCGCCGCTTGTACCTCCGCAGAGGCGGTAAAGAATGGTGGGAGGTTGCAGATAAGATAGCCCACGCCAGTGCCCAAACCAATAAGTAGAAGTGGATTGCGATCTCCGGTCCACAGGCGCAGGTGCGTCACCAGTGTGACGGTGAGCAGTCCGAGCCCGGCGCCGATCAGAAACGAAACAGCCACGTTCGCGGCAAGACCGAGCGGAAGCAGCGACAGGAATGCAGCCGCACCGGAGACGCAGAGTCCGATGCGGAGCCGCAGATTTGGCGAGGGACAAAAACTCAGCCGCGGCGTCGTCAAACTAAGAAGGACTCCACCGCCAGCCATCGAGGCCATCACCGCAGTCAAGTGGGCGCCCCCCATGCCGAGGCTCGCCAGACGCTTGAGAAAAGCGAACTGCGCGAAGATGAGGAAATAGACATACGCGATGGCGACAAGGCTGGCGCCCTGCCACCCGCGATTGAGTTTTTTACCGCGCAACATGGGCCAACCAGCCATTGCGGAGACCAATCGCCTGAATCAGCACACAGGCGCTGTCGGAGAGAGCGACCGTGAACCAACCGGCTTCGAGCGTGTGCGCTAGAATCTGCGCGACAACGAAGATCGCCACGCTGGCGCGAGAGATGGCCGTAAGCAGCCAGACAACTTCGACTTTGCAAGGGCTTCCGCGGCGAACCATCACGAAGGCGCCATAGAGGCAGGCCAGCCCAACGGAAAGAACAAATGCTCCAATGAACGACAGAAACGGCAGCGCATCGGCTGGCACATGCACGCGCATCAGCCCGAGCGCAAACGCCGGCGCAATGATGAGCAGCGCGCCGGTCAAGGTATCTGAGAAACCGATCAATAACTGATAGCCGATGAGGATAGGACGACTCATGCTGTCACCTCTTGCATCGGAGCTGCGGGGACTGGGGAAGATTCGCGCAGCAGTGCTGTGGCGTCTACAAGCCAGTCCACTGAAGAGACCAGCATCACCACTCCAACGACCAGGCGAAGGATGTAGATCACGTTGCGCCCCGTTCCCGGCACGATAGTAAAGGTTGGGTCGAATCCCTCGCGCCAGCCGGCAGCCGTCATTAGCACGACATATCCAAGAACGGCGATATTCCATCCATAGAAAGACCTTGTGCGATTGAAAATCCATCCACCTTCGCCGAGCATTTGGACCATAACAAAGATCAGCAGACTCGATACAAAGCCGGCCATGGCCAGCAGAGAGTGGCCGACGAGACCATCAGTGAATTTGAAGTGGTCGAGCACGCCGGGAAGGAAGAAAACCCAACCGGTGAGGACCAGTGCTGACCACCATGCAAGAAAGGCGATGCGCCAGCCTCGTGTGTTCTCATGCCACTCAAAGGCCGCGTAGTAGACAGGCGTGAGAGGCACCCAGACGAGCAGGCTCGCGAGCGAGAGAAACTGCGCTGGGTGATGATGACTGATGTCCGCGCGGCCGAGCGAAAAGCAGAGGAGAGACTCCCCAACCATCGCTGCCCATACAATTGCGATCACACGGGACCGACCCGCTTTACTCTGCGTGAGGCCGAAGGGAAGCATAAGAAGAATGGCAACAATCATCAGCGACGATTCAAGCTGGCTCGCTCCGGTAGGGCCGCCTGTGTCTGGATTGACGGCCGGGTAGAAGTCGGGGCTGGACGCGCCAAAGATCAAAACTGGAACCGCGAGCAAGATCACGAGACCAGCCAACCTGGTGCCGCGTGCGGCAACAGTCGCGTTGGCCGAGGTCTTCCATCCGCGGACGAATGACGCGGCGAGCAGAAGCCACAGGGCCATCATTGCCAACGGGAACAAGATGCGCGCGTAGCCTGTCCAGTCAAGAAAGAGCTTGCCACTGGTTTGGCCGGAGAGCCAGGAGCACGCGCCCACGCCGAGCGCAGCGGACCACACCCAGAGAACCGGCCTGCACCATTGGGCTACAGGCCCGCGGTCAGCACCATAGACCTTGAAGAGAAAGCCAGCCATGGGGAGACTTGACCAGCCGTAGAGTTCGAGGTTCATATGCACCATGATCCAGCGCCCGTAGGTCCATTCACCCAGCAAACGATTGAGGGCGGGAAAGAGCAGAAGAATTGCGAGCAGCACGCCGATGGCATTGGCAAAGACAAGCCAGAACAGGCTGTGCCATGCTGCGCTGGCAACGACCTGGGGAGCACTGCCCGGAAAGATGATCGCGTCAGGCGGATACTGGCTCATGAATTCTCCCATCCTGCATCTCCAGCAGCCGGTCGCAGCGTCCCGCCAGACCGCGATCATGGGTGGCCATTACCAGGGTCACGCCCTCCGTGGCAACCAGTTCAAGCAACAGCTCAAAGATAGTGCCACTCGAATGCTCATCGAGTGAGCCGGTGGGTTCATCGGCAAGCAGGATTTTGGGCCGGTTCATCAGTGCGCGGCAGAGCGCGGTCCGCTGACGCTCTCCGCCGGAAAGTTTCTGGATGCGCTGGTCGAGGCGGTGGGTCAAACCGGTGCGGTCGGCGAGTTGCCGTAAGCGGGCCTGTGCTGTGTTGCGATCAATACCTGCGGCAACCGTGGGGATCAGACAGTTCTCGGCGAGCGTAAGATCGGGAATCAGGTTGTGGAGTTGAAAGACGAAGCCCACCTCCTCGCGGAGAAGTCGCAGCAGGTCGCGGTGGCGATTGACCTCAATTCCGTTGACTGAGACACTGCCGCGATCGAGCGAATCGAGGCCACCAAACAAATGAAGCAGCGTGCTCTTGCCGCAGCCGGACGGCCCGCAAAGAGCAACTGTCTCTGCTTCCGCCACTTCGAAGTCCACGCCCTGTAGAACAGTGATTGCCCCATCGTCAAAGCTCTTCCACACATCTTCGGCGCGCAGGACGACGCGAGCATGCCGGGTCGGATCCAGTCTGCCTATATTCTGACTGCTAAATTGTTCCGCAGAAAGATTCATTCGAAGCGAAGCGCCTCCACCGCCCGGATGCGCATCGCATAGGCTGCCGGGTACAACGCGCCTGCGAGCCCGGTGAGCAGGGCCAGCAGGATCACAATCATCATGACAACAGGTTGAATGGTCACGTCGACATAGCCGTGAAGAGCGGGGACCAGCTTCAGTGTGAAAAGAAGGCATATTCCGGAGAGCAGTCCCAACACGGCGCCCAGCATGGACACAACCGCCGACTCGCCAAAGATCATTGTGGCAATCTGCACATGAGAGAAACCGTTGACGCGGAGAATGGCGATCTCGCGAATCCGCGTGAAGACCGACATGATCATGGTGTTGGCCACGCCAAGGCCACCAAGCAGAAGACCACATCCGCCCACGGCCCAGGCGGTTGCCTTGAGGATCCTGAACTGCGAATAGGAGCTCGTGAACTCTGCATCTTCAAGGCCAATAAGATTGGGGAAGGCCGCCTTTACCATTTTCTTGAATAAGGCCGCATCGTCCCTGTTGCGCAGCTTGACCGTGATGACCGAGGAGGTGCCTTCCTTGTGAAAGAAGTTCTGCGCGGAGCTGAGCGGCATGAAGACACCGCCATCCTCAAAACCGTTAGCCGTCTTCAGAATCCCAATGACGTGGAAGACACCGTGTCCAATGGGCACATGGTCATCGAGTTTTGCATCGAGGAACTCCGCTGCCCGCTCTCCGAGGACCACATCATCTGTGTGTTGCGCAAAATTGAGGCGATCGCCTGCGAGCCACGTGGCATTGCGGATGCGGGCGTCGGAAGCGGTCACGCCAAAACAGGTAATGATAGGGTGATCGGCGCTGGATACGATGCCGAATAGCACCGGATCGGCATGAGAGACCATCGGCCAACCGGCGATCTGCGCTGCCGCCGATGCAGGTACGTTGCTAAAGAAGAGGTCGGAGACGTTGCGCTCGAAGACAATAATCTGGCTATCGCTCGACAGAATGCCGGAAAACATGCCGACCGCTCCTTGCAAGATGGTGACCACGGTGAGCATGGCCGCAACACTGAAGGCGATGCCCGCAACACTGATGAACGAGCGAATGCGATGGCGGCGCAGATTCGTCACGATCAGCTTGAGAAAGATCACAAACGTTCTCCCACAGGTATCCCCAAAACACTCCCGGTAACTCTGGCCAACTCCTCCTCCAGGTCGCTGCGAAGCTTTCCGAGAAACGACAGGCTCGGTCTCGATCGCAAGAGCTGTTGAAGCGTCCTATCGCCCAGATGGATGAAGCGGGTGAGGCGTTCGACGGCTCCGGGAATTCCCATCGCGGACGCCGCGTTGGGCCGGTCGAGCAGAATGTCGCGGGCAGTTGTCTTCCTTGCTTCGTGTGCGCTGTCGAGCACATCTTTGAGGTCATCGACCATCTGGTAGGCGAGGCCCCAGTAGAGGGCGATCCGCTCCATCAGTTGGATCTCCCGCACTGAACCGCTGCCCAGCATGGCAGGCAGAACCAGCGTGAGGCGGATCAGCGAAACGGTCTTGCCACGGGCTATTCTCTCTGTCGTTTGGCGATTATGAGGCAAAGTTGCGTAGTGCAAGTCAAGGCTCTGGCCGTTGAGCAGGCCTTCCACGCCAAGACACCGCTCAATGTACTCGAGCGCGCATGACTGAGCTTGGGACGAAGATACGGCGACTGCCCGCCAAGTGAGGGCGTAGGCTCGATTGATCAGGGCGAGAGCGGTGAGAATCGCACCGGACTCGCCGAATGCGAAGTGAACACTAGGAACTCCACGGCGCTCGCTGGCATTATCCATGCACGGCAAATCGTCGAAGACCAGAGAAGCCGTGTGGAAGTACTCGAGCGCGAAGGCCAGGTTCTTGGCGGCCGCCTCCTCCAGGCCGTACGCCGTCGCCACCCGATACACAATACGAGGCCGGACAAGGCTCCCCGGATTGTCAAGCACATGGCGCAGCGCTTCCTCGAAAGGTGGGTCGAGCGTTTTTGGAAGCGGTAGAAAAGTCTTAAAGTCATCCGCAAACAATGTTGGAATCACAGTATTCATGCATTGTGCTGTTGGCACTTGCGTCCTCGTTCCCTTTCGCTCCTGTTGTTCAGCACATTGTGTGTACGGGAGAATCACGCTTGTATTTCTCCCGTACTGTCGACTCAATTCCAATTCATGGGTGAGACGGATTCACAGCTTCTTTGGAGAGCGGCAGAACTCGCCTTACTACATGACGATTTGTTCATCTCTGGGGAGTGCATTTGCGACTATCTTTAGACTACTTAAGTCGCATGACGGAAAGCCGAAGCCTGCATGACAATGTGTTCATCTTCCAGATACCAGGGTGCACATATCAATCCTGTTTCGTTGCGGGACTAATTGCTGAAAATCCCTCTGGAATGCACTATGATCCCCTCATGCGGCTTCTGCTCGTTGAGGACGAAATCGATATACAAAGCTTTCTGCGATCTTCGCTTGAAGAAGCGGGGTATCAGGTCGAAGCGGCAGCGGATGGCAAGACTGCCGAACGGCTGGCAGTCGATGGCCAATTTGACATACTGATCGTCGACCTTGGGTTGCCGGACCAGGACGGCATTAGCTTGATCTTCAAGCTGCGTCAAATGGGGCTCCACGCACCCGTGCTGATTCTGTCGGCACGCCGGAGCGTCGATGACAGGGTGCGGGGTCTGGAGCAAGGCGGGGACGATTATCTGACCAAGCCGTTTGCGCTTGCCGAGTTGCTGGCCCGGCTCCGCAACCTCCTCAAGCGCAATAGCCCCTCCGGTACCGAGGCAACCCGGCTACGCGTCCTCGATCTTGAGCTGGACCTGCTTCGCCGCGAGGCGACCCGGTCAGGAGAGCTCCTGCAGCTCACGACCCAGGAGTTCGTTTTGCTGGAGTTTCTCTGTCGCAATGCGGGCCGTGTGGTGACCCGCTCGATGATCCTCGATCAGGTCTGGGGGATGCGCATCCAGCCGGACACCAACGTGGTGGACGTTCATATCTATCGACTGCGCGGCAAGGTGGATGGCCTGGGGCAACAGCCGCTGATTCGAACTCTCCGAGGTGTGGGTTATGTCCTCAAAGACCGCTAAGCCCGTTATGCGCAGCGCAGCCTGGCGCATTTCATTGTGGGCTACCCTCGCATTTGCCTGTGGAACACTGCTGGTCTTCATCTTTCTTCATCGCTTTGTCGCCGGCGATATTCAACGGCGCAGCGACGCATGGCTATCGGGAGAGGTTGAAGTGCTCGGCGATGTCGCCGAACGCACACCGAAAAACGCCCTCTACGACCGGGTCGTTGGAGAAGTTGCCGAGTTAGCGGGAAAGGAAGTTCCTAACAAGGATCTAACGGAAAACAGATCAAACGACTCGGTCTTCTTCCTTCAAACAGGCAGCGACGGTTCCCTCAAGCTGTGGGTCGGCGCGGGAAGCGGCGAATCGCACCTGAAGGCCATTGAGGGAACCAAAATCGTTCCCGATCGGCCAACCGATCTCGATGTTCGGGGCTTTGAATTTCCCTTTCGCGTTGCCTCGATTCGCATCAACGATGGAAGCTTCATTTATCTTGGACTCTCCGAGCGGGACGAACTGCGCGTGCTTAGAAGCCTGCGCCTGAAGTTCTTCCTGCTTTGGCTGCTGCTTGTTCTTCTCGGCTTCGGCATTGTCTTCTTCACCACGCGGCGCATGTTGAGTCATGTGCGGGAGATTGCCGAGGCTGCTTCGAGAATCGGCCATTCCGATCTGACCGCCAGGGTGCCGACGACCAAACGAAACGATGAAGTTAGCCACCTGGCATTGACGCTTAACCGGATGCTTGATCGTATCGAAAGTTCGATGCACCAATTGCACACCATCACCGATTCGCTTGCCCACGATCTGCGCAGTCCGCTCACGGCAATTCGCGGAAAGCTGGAGGTTTCGTTGTCTGCGGTCACGCAGATCGAGCAGGCCGAACCGATCGTCTCCGTCATTGAAGAACTCGATCGGCTCACCGATTTCCTGAACAAGTCCCTGGATGTGGCCGAGGCCAAAGCGGATGCTCTTCGACTGAATCGGGTTCCGGTCGATCTGGACGAATTGCTGAGAATCATGATCGATCTATACGAGCCGTCAATGTCGGAAAAGGGTCTTCTGATCAGACTGCAAAGCAGCGGCGCGCTCACCATTGAGGCCGATGCGGCGCTGCTCCACCGCATGATTGCAAATCTCTTCGACAACGAGCTGAAGCACGTGCCCGCCGCCTGCACGATCAACCTGCGGCTGAGTACAGAAGACGATGCTGCTTCGTTCATCATGGAGGACGATGGACCTGGATTCGATCCTGAGGTGCTGTCTCATTTGTTCGAGCGCAGGGTGAGGGGTAAAGAGTCGAACGGCCACGGGCTGGGCTTGGCGTTCGTCGATGCGGTGACTCGTGCTCACGGCGGAGCGGTTACCGCTGGCAATCGCGAAAGCGGTGGAGCGCAGATCGCGGTAACATTTCCACTGCTTGCAAATGAGCAATCGAGAGCACCGATGGCGGCGATGCGTGGCGCCAGCTGAGATCCACCAATCTTCATTTGGGGGTAATCAATGACGCATTCTGCGATTGCTCGATGCCTGCTTGCTCTTGTTTGTGGCACGCAGGGAGTGGCGACACTGGCGATCGATCTGAATCGCTCCCATGCGTCCAATCCCCATTGGCCGGGTCATGCACGCTTTAATCTGGTCTGGCAGGTTATCAGTTATGCGCTTCTATCCTTGGTGGAGATGGCGCTCATTCTTGTCGCCGGAGCCTATCGAGAGCAGCGGTTCTATCTGGCCGCAATTCTGGCCGGCATCCCTATGCTGAGCTGTCAGTTTGCATTTGTCGGCCGTAGGATGTACGGCGGGGCTGTTTACAACCCCGACGGAATTCAACCAATAAGAATCTCGTTCTTTGGTTCAGAACTTACCATCGACCTGAACCTGACATCCGAAGTTGTGGCGCTGCTGATGCTTCTGGCAATTGTTGCTCTGTTTAGACATTGAAGCTACACATCACTTGCAGTTTCTCCAGTAACGCACAACGCTAGGTAGCGATAAAGATCACCGCGCAACTTCCAGCCTCGCGACCCTTTTATCGAGTTCTAAGGTACTCAATCAGATTGTTGAGTTCATCCTTGGTCAAGTCGTTGGTTCGTCCATGCTTGTCCTCCGGGTTGTAGACGGTCCAAATCTCTTCCAGCGTCCGCGCCGAGCCGTCATGCAGATAAGGTGCTGTTAGTGCAATGTTGGTCAACGGAGCGGATTTCAGGAGGTTCACATTGTCAGTGGGCTTGTGCGTTCCCACGTCGAAGGTCTTCTGATTGGTGCCCTTGGGTCCGCTGTGGCAATACGAACAGCGGTTGACTTCCGGAATCGGCTTTTGGAACTTGTCCACTGCTCGCTCAAAGATGGCTTTGCCGAGCTCCTGCGCCGGTGTGAGTTCCCGGCCGGGCAGCCGCCACCGGTTGGGGCGCGGTTGCAAACTGCGAATGTACAGGGTCAGGTCCGCCAGCGTCAGGTCGTCGTAGTTCTCCGAGCGCCAGAAGTATTTCTCCGTGCGTGGTCCGCACTCGGTCGGAATGTTGGGATTGGTGCCTGTCCACTTGTAAGGCTCGGTATTCCTGACGCCTTCGAGCAGCTTGTTGTCCACAATGTTGCGACCGAAGCCGTCGGGTTCCAGGTTCCATTCAAGACCGTCGAAAGTGGAATCGATGTGGCAGTTAGCACAGCCGATCTCGCCCTGGAACGATTGCCGTGCGGAATAAAAAGTCTGCTCGCCGTGACGCAGCGCGGAGACTGACTTTGGGCCGGCCAGCCTGATCGTAGAAGCCACGCGGTTGGTGCGCGTGTCGATCACGCTCACCGTATCGTCCAGCCGATTGGCCACAAACAACCTGCGCCCGTCGCGCGTCAGCGTCAGCCCGCGCGGATTGAGCCCGACCGGAATGCGCGTAACGACATAGTTCGCGCTGGCGGATAGGTCCTGCACAAATGGTGCAGGGTGCGTATGAATGAAGCGCATCAGGCGCGGCACATCCACCACCGTCACAATCTCCGAGCCGCCGCTGGTGACGTAGATCCGCGACTTGTCAGGCGCAATCGCCACCCCGAACGGCTGCGACGCATAGCGTTCCAACTCGTCCAGCGGCACCTCCACAGTCTTCCCCGCGTCCGCGCCGAACACCGTGATCGTATCCTCGAATACTCCGCCGTGTTCGAGGTGCGCCAACGGCACAAGATTCTTGGGGCGGTACTCAGCCACCACGCCCAGGCGGCCATCTGCTGAGAGCGCCACGTGAAAGACACCCGCAATCCGATGCAGCGGTATGCGATCAATTACTTGAGCGCGCGCCACATCGATCACGGTAATTTCCGACTCTGGCGCTGTGCGGTTCTCCAGTCCCGTGCGCAGCGGAGATGGATTCGGATATACATGAGTCGCGTAGATGCGGTTTCCATCGGGAGAGATCGTGAGATAGCTCGACCCGCGCCCGGCCAGCAGCCGCTTTTCTTCCACGCCGGTCTGTGCATTCAGCACGGCCACGTCGTTCGAAATACGATTGGCCACGAAGATCCGCGTGCCGGCGCGATCTGCAACAACGCTCGACGGCTCCATGCCCACCGGCCACGTTGCAATCACTGCCAGCTTGCTCGTATCGATCACCGACAGCGTGTCGTCCCATGAGTTGGTCACAAACAGCCGCGCGCCGTCAGGCGAAAACGACAACCCGCGTGGCACACGCCCCACAGCGATGTTCTTGATCACCGCATAACTGGCCGCATCCAGCACACGTATCTCTTCGCTTTCTTGGCACAGAATATAAAGCCGCGCACCATCAGCCGACAGCAGAGTCTCAAGCGGCGAAGCGTAATCCACGTCTTCGACCGTGTTTCTGTACTCGTGCAAGGGTTTGTTCTCAACGGCGAGCGCTGGGCCTTGAGAGACAGGCCGCAGCTCTTCGGATGGAAAAACAAATGGTTCTGGACCTATATGACTGCGATGACAGGTGCCGCAATTTACCGGCAACCCTGAATTGTCAATCCTGGCGAGATACTTTTGGTTGATCTCCTCGGTCATGGTGTACATAACGCGCGCCGCGACCTTCATGCCCTTGGAATCATCGGCAAAGTTGAGCTTCGGCCGTCCGTTGGGGCCGATATTCCTGGAGTCCTCCGCGTGGCAGGAGTCGCAATGAGTGCCCAGTGCTGTTGCCCACTGCTCCATGATCGTCTGGACCTGCTGCCCGGTCGAGTCTTTGGGCAGAACTTTCAGGTTGGTTGGCATGGAGTAGCCGCTGGCTTCATGCGCTGGAGGCCCGCCGCCCTGTGGACCTCCAGGCGCCTGCGCTGCCGTGGCTGCCGCGAGGACTCCCGCCGTCAGCAGAGCCGCCATGGCTCTCCGCGCACTACCAGGCATCTTTCTTCTTTTCCTGCTTCGACCAGAGGTAGTCGGCGATCCGGTTGATGTCTTCGTCGCTCAGAACATTCTTCCAGGAAGGCATGTAAAGCGGCGGAGTTGGACCAGAGGCTTTGTTCGTCCTTTGTATAGTCGTCAGAGACGTGTAGCAGCGAAGGCACCTCGCCGCCCTGCGCATTGGGATTGGCCACGCCGCCTTGTAATTCCGTCCCATGGCAGCCCACGCAGCCGAAGCGCGAAAAGTTCTGCTTGCCGGCTTCGATGGCGACATCTTCCGGCGTCATTGCCCGGGTCTTATTTGAAAGGATCAGTTGCACATCTTCTGGAGTCGCTGTTGCCATGAAGGCGACCAGCGCCTTGCGGGCATTGGCTTCGAGATCGTACTCCGGCATGGAACTCCCCGGATAGACAAGCTCCGGATTTACCAGTTGCTCGTCGAGCCATTCGATCGAGTGTCGCTTTGTCACGCCGAGCAGGTCAGAGGCTGTCTTGGCTCCTGCGCCACCCACCGCATGACAGGCCAGGCAGTTCTTCTCGACAAACAGTTGCCGTCCATATTCCGGGCTGGGAATCAGCCGCATGCTGGAGAAGTAACTGCCCATCTCTTCATTGGTGAGCGAGAGCATGTAATAGGTGAGGTCGCGCGCCTGCTCGTTGGTGAAGTGAAAGTTGGGCATGGCGGAGCCGGTAGAAACCGCATTGGGAGCGAGAAAGTGGCGTTCAAGCCAATCGGGAGAGCGGCGGTTTGCGCCTTCTCCTGTCAGATCCGGCCCGATGCTTCCGCCCACTCCATTGAGTTTGTGGCAGCCTCGGCAGCCCTGCGTCTCGAAAAGATGACGGCCCTCGGTTAGTTCAGGCACGCCGGGTACGTCGCCTTCCTTGTGGCAGCGGCCGCAGGAGGCGCGAATGTAGTCTTTGTTCAGCAGAGGGTTGGGCCAGAAGGCGACATTGCCATGCGCGCCCTCCTTATCGGTTGCCAGCCCCTGGCCGCCGTGGCAGATTGTGCAGCCGAACTTCGAAGGAATGTGCGGTCCCAGGCCGGCATGATAGCGGAAGGGCTCCGGCGCATTCTTCATCGTTGGGTCTTCCACGCCAAGGTGGCAAGTGGTGCAGCGGTCCACGCGTTGCAGGCCCGGCAACAGCACCTGGTGGATCTCAGGCGGCGTGGTCAGAACGGCGGCCTTCGCCACAGCATTCGGTTCGCCTTGCGCTTCCAGTTGTAGAAAGCTCCGTTGATACATCTTCCACGAGGGCGTGTTGGCCTGATATCCCGCTGCAAGAATAAGAGCCAGCGCGAGAAGGCTGAGCGCAAAGAAAGTGATTTGCAGTCTGCGTTCCATTACTCAGTCCCCCCGACAACATGCACCCATGGTGGAACCAGCGCCCAACCCGGTCCACGGAAGAAGGTTCCCACGACAATCAACACCAGGTTGGCGACTACAAAGATGGTAAAGAGCCAAAGGATCAGCTTCCGGTCGGCAAGGCGGCGGCTCGGATTCCTGTCAAGATATGGGATCGCCAGCAGTGCCAGCACCATCAGTGCCGGTGCCACCACGCCACCCAGGAATGCGGAGTGGCTCACAAGTTCCTGCAAACCCAGAAAGTACCACGGCGCCTTGGCCGGATTGGGCGTCTTTGCCGGGTTGGCCAACTCTTCCAGCGGTGCATTCAAAAACAACGACATCGTCATGATGGTAGTGACGGTCGCCATCATTACGACCGCCTCGCGTACGAACGCATAAGGATAGGAGAAGACTGTGTCCTCTTCTTCTTCGGGAGTGATGGTCTCGAAGATCGGCTTGCCTGTGACCACTTCCATCAAGCCATACGTCTTTTCCTTCGAAGCGGCCACAGCTTGCATCGGCGCAACCACGGCCGGTGCGCCAATGGTGACCAGCGTCTCAGCCTTCTTTGGCTCCAGCTTCCAGACAGGCTTCGAGAGTCCACCGTCTTTGCGCACTCGCCAGAAATGAACAATGGTAAGCAGAATGATGATCGCCGGCAGCACCGCGACGTGGAGCACATAAAAGCGAATCAGCGCTCCCTCGCCCACGCTGTGACCGCCGAGCAGCAATTCCCTCACTTGCCCGCCGATTAGCGGAGCATAACTACCGATGTTGGTCCCTACAGTAATGGCCCAGTAAGCCAACTGATCCCATGGCAGCAAATAACCCGTAAAGGAGAGGCTGAGGGTCACCAGCAGCAGTAGCACGCCGATCACCCAGTTGAACTGGCGCGGCTTCTTGTACGAGCCGGTATAGAAAACCCGGCACATGTGCAGAAAGACGCAGATCACCATCCCGTGCGCCGCCCAGCGATGCATGTTTCTGAGGAATGGCCCCATGAAGACCACAAACTGGAGATCCTTCATGTCCTGGTAGGCCTGCGGTGGATAGGGCCGGTAGTAGCACATCAGCGCTATTCCGGTGGTGAGCAGTATGAGAAAGAGAAAAAAAGTAATGAAGCCCAGGTAAAACGTATGCCTGAACTTCATATTCTCTTTCTTCACCTTGGCTGGATGGATATGCAGCCACACATTGAGAAAGACCAGTTCGGACTTTCCCTTGTCGGTGGAAAGCGGGTCTCGCCGCACAATCGATTGCCAGATTTCGCGAATGAGATTCATCGTTACACCATCAACCGGTAAGTGGGCGGTACAACTTTGTCTTTGTCGACGCGAAGCTGTCCATCGCGAGCCTGCGTAACTTCAAACCAATCCAGCGCGCGTGGCGCGGGGCCGTGCTGCACCGCGCCATCGGCGCCAAAGACGCTGCCGTGGCACGGGCAATGAAAACGTTGATCGCTGGAGAAGTGCGCCACCGTGCAGCCCAGGTGCGTGCAAACCGCGCTGGCCACGGCGAATCCCTTGTCGCGGTCGCGAAAGACAAAGATCTTCTCGTCAACCAGGAAGGTTGGAGGGCCAAAGGGAAAATCTCCCGGCTCGCCGATCTTGAAGCTCTGCGGCGGCTCATAGAAGACGCTCGGCATGAGGAACCGCACCACGGCGGCAAGACTCACACCTACCGCCGAAACCAGCGCTGCGATCCCCACCGCTCCCCAACTGATCTTGAGAAACTCTCGTCGATCCATGCCCTCTGCTCCCTTATTCAAAGACTTCCCGCTCTTGCTGCTCTAATGCTTCCATGGTGATGGCCCCGGTGGGGCACCGCGCAGCGCAGAGTCCGCAGCGAATGCACTTGTCTTCGTTCTTGATGATGGCCCCCGCTTGGCCGGTTTTTAATTCGGCAGCGGGCACCCCGTAGCGGCTCTGAATCAGCGCGTCGTAGCGGGCGTCGCCGCTGACCTGCACCAGATCCACAAGCCGCAAACAGTTCTCTGGGCAGACATCCACACAGCCGGCGCAGAGGATGCACTTCGAGCCGTCGAAGATGGTGTTCACCTGGCAGTTGAGGCAGCGAAGCCCCTCCGCCCGGCCCTGTTCTTCGTCAAAGCCCAACTCCACCTCGGCGATTCCGATGCGCCGGTTGGCCGCCAGCACCGGCATCTTCTGCCGTGGCGTCGAGAGAAATCCCCGCGGCATCTCCCAGTTGGGCAGTATCCGAAAGCGGCTCAGCACGGTCTTCTTCGTTTTGCCGCTAAGGAAGACGTGAATCGAACGCGCGGCCTTGTGTCCATTGGCCACCGCCTCGACGAGTATCCGCGGACCAAAGGCCACATCGCCGCCTGCAAAGACGCCGGGGGCGGTGGTCATCAGGTTTTCGTCGATCTTGAGAATGCCGCGCGGTGTCACCTGTACGCCTTCATCGCCGCCTAGGAAGGAGAGATCGGCCTGCTGGCCGATAGCCAGAATCACGCTGTCGCAGGGGATGATCTTTTCCTCGTCGCTGAAGGCGGGATTGAAGCGGCCATTCTCGTCAAAGACAGTCAGGCAGCGGCGCACTTTGAGGCCGGTAACGACTCCGTTCTCGCCCACAATCTCCTTCGGTCCCCAACTGTTCTCGACGGTAATTCCTTCGTGCTCGGCCTCATCCACCTCGCCCTTCCACGCCGGCATCTGTGCGCGCGATTCCAGGCTGACCAGTTCCACTTCTTCTGCGCCTGAACGCAAGGCCATGCGAGCTGCGTCGAAGGCGGGCTGCAAGCCCTTGGCGTCTACGTCCGCTTCGGCGTCATCCACTTGTTCGTGCACCAGGCGCACGGCGGCGCGCGCCACGTCGATGGCTACGTTTCCGCCGCCTACAACCACGACGCGCTTGCCAAGATTGATCTCAAAGCCCAGGTTGACGTTAATCAGGAAATCGATTCCGTTGTAAACGCCGGCCAGATGCGCGCCGGCGATATTCAGCTCGCGGCCCTTGTTGAGCCCCGTGGCCAGCAGAACGGAGTCGAACTTAGAACGCAGATCCGCAAAGGAAATATCGCGGCCCAGGGTGACACGGGTATGCAGCGTAACGCCCATGGCCAGGATGTTATCGACTTCCATCTTGATGATCTCGCGCGGAAGACGAAACTGGGGAATGCCCAGATAGAGCATTCCGCCAGGGACCGGCGCAGACTCGAAGACCTCAACCGTGTATCCCAGCAGCGCCAGGTCGTGCGCGCAGGTGAGTCCGCAAACGCCCGCGCCAACAATGGCGATACTCTTGCCGCGCCTGGGAGCCGGCGAAAGTTTCTTCCGCGCTGGATCGTGCCCGCTGCCCAGGTTGTGGCGATCGGTGGCATAGCGCTTCAGTGCGCAGATGGCGATCGGTTCGTCGATCTTGCCGCGCCGGCAGTTGTCCTCGCAGGGATGCGCGCAGATGCGGCCTAGAACATAAGCGAATGGATTTGGCGCACGGGCCAGAAGATACGCTTCCTCATCCTTCGAGATCCCGATGGCCTGCACGTACCGGCCGCACTCCGTATGAATCGGACAGGCGGAGCGGCAGGGAATATTCTTGTCGAAGTACTCCTGATCCGGGACCGTGATGGAATAGCGCATGCGTTCTCCACTCTGGCGATTCTTCAGTCGCGATGACCCGAAACAAAGGCCGGCGAGCGGGTTTCAAACTCGCCGGTCGTGGAAGGGAAGCCCGCCCCGTGCAATGCTGTAAAACTGGGTGCCCAGATCCCGCATTTGTGACCTGGGATACCGGGAACCTCTATCAATCCGCGCAGAATCCTGCACTCGCTCTAGTGCTGTTGCGACTTCAGCTTCTCAATCTCCTCGTCACTCAGCGATTTCGAGAACGCAGACGGATTCTTGTCCTTGCGATTCTCCTGGTCGTATGCCAGAAACTCGAAGATCGTCTTACCCTGGCTGTCGCTGATGCCGGAGTTCGGCTTGTGCATCATGCGCTTCACATAGCGGCTCCACTCATCCTTGGTCATGGTGGTGTTGATTGGCCGCGCGATGGTGTGGCACTTGGCGCACTTGTCTGTGAAGACCTTGTACCCCTTCTGCTGATCGGCGGGATAGCTGGATACATTGACCTTGTCCGGCCCCTTGTCTTGTGGAAGCGTTACGTTGCTGCTCTGTGCCGCCAGAAAGAGCGGAAGCGACAAACCTGCGATTGCGAAGCTGCGAATTGCTTTGTGCATTTTCAGTATCTCCTTACCACATGTACCGGATATCCAGCCTGAAGAGTTTGTCGGTAGTGCCCACCAGGGCCACCGGGTCGCCATCGTGCTCCTGGTTGTAGGCCGCGCGCAGCACGACATTGCCCAGCGAAGTGAGAGCGTGCTCGCCGCCGATGCCCCAGGCTCGTGTATGCATCGTCGGGTTGGGATCAATAGTCGCGGTCCCGCGATCGAGTCGCACATTGATTACCGTGCCGGTCTTGATGTAGTAGTCTGCCTCGCCGCGGTAGGTATTGGCAATATAGTGCGACATGGGACCGGGCTGTGCCGCCAGCCAGTCGTCCTGGCTGCGAATGTAGCCGCCCAGCAGATCCAGCTTGTCAAAGAAGAGGTAGTTCCCAAAGGTGCCCACGCGATAGAAGGTAGGACGATATGTGAACTGGTTGTCGAGTCCCGAGTTCTGGATCTGATCCTTCGACCCGCGGTACATCATCACGGTGACGCCGCCATCGGGACCGAACCAGTAATCGGCGTCGGCCCACACGTCCTTGGAATTTTTCGTTGATCCGGCGAGGATCTCGCTTCCGTCCGCGTTAAGCCCGTTAGTCACCTTGGCCGAAACGGCGAAGACCTTTTTGAAGTAATTCGAAGCCCAGGTGTAGCCCACGTCGACCCCGACCGGGTGTTGATCGAGGGAGAAACTAATTGGATCGACATTGGTCAGCGTATAAGCAGGATCGGAGAAGAGGTTGTAGAACATCGCTGCCCGCGTTCCCTCTCCTTCCTGCATGTGCATCTCGCCAGCCTTGATGAAGTAGCTGCTGTTGGCCCGGCCGCGCGTGTAGACGCCGAAGCCCTGTTCCAGATCGCTACCGCCGTCCTGATAGAGCTCATAGTGGCCAAAGTAGGAGAAGCCAGTCTCCGGCACGGCTCCGGCAATAAACAGCGCCGCCTCGTCCAGATTGAAGCTCGAACAGGAGGAACTCGCCGCCGTGCTGCTGCCGCACGAAGTTGAAGGAGAGGCTGAGGTCGTGTTGCCTGCATCGGCGACGGTCTTGTCATCGGTGACGCTGGCCTGCAAGATCAGCGCGACGGAATGCGTGATGTTGAACTTGATGTCCTTGTCCAACTCGTCGATCTTCGGCGCCGGCTTGGTCCCGTCCATCTCGTCCGGCGGCAACCGATAGCCCAGTCGCTTGAACATATAACCGTTCTTGTTCAAAGCCGGCGGAACCGTGTGGCAGGTATAACACTTGACGCCGTATTTGCGGGCAAAGGCGGGGATGGCATTCCCGGTCTCGGGCATCAGCACGACAAGACCGATCACTACCAGAATTACCCTTACGCTTAAGGTCCAGAGTTTCATGTGCGGGAGCTCCTGGCCATTACATAAGCACTCCAGGAACCAAAGCCTCTTGGCTATAGAATCAGCAATTTGCCGCTGGCCAGTAGCTAGGTTTGGGGATCTCATTCCCCGGTCTCCGGCTCCATCTGGGGAATGGATTCCCCAGTCGCTTGCTCCTTCTCTCGCCGCAGTAGTGAGTAAAACGTCTTTCGATCCACGCCCGCCTCGCGCGCCGCGGCGCTGAGGTTTCCTCCGCACCGGCCCAGCACGGCCTGCGCGTAAGAAAGCTCGAAATCGGCCAGATACTGCTCCCTCGCATCCTTCCATGGAAGCGCGGAAAGGCTGTCGGCAACCTCCGCACGCGGAAGGTCCTCGGCCAGATCCGCCGGCCCCAGCACCCCGCCCGGATGCAGCGCCGCAAGCCTTTCCATCACGTTCTTCAACTGGCGGACATTGCCCGGCCAGCGCTCTCTCAAGAGCGCCTCATAGAACTGTGGTGAACCGGAAAGGATCTTGCCGTAGCGGCGCGAAAATCGCTCCAGAAAGAACTTCGCCAGGTGGGGAATATCCTCCGGCCGGTCACGCAGAGCCGGCAACTTCACCGTGACCACGCTCAACCGGTAGAAGAGCTCTTCGCGAAAACTGCCCGCCTTGATCTTGGCTGCCAGATCCTGATTGGTCGCGCAGAGAATGCGGCAATCCACCTTTACAGTGGCAAGGCCGCCCAGCCGCCGCAACGCCCGTTCTTCCACAAAGCGAAAGAGCCGCGTTTGCAGCTCCACGCCAAGATCGCCGATCTCGTCCAGAAACAGCGTGCCGCCGTCGGCCGACTCGATCAGCCCCTTCTTCATGCGCTCCGCCCCGGTGAAAGCCCCGCGCTCATAACCGAAGAGTTCGCTCTCGATCAACGATCCCGGCATGGCGCTGCATTCGACCGGAACAAAGGGTCCATCTTTACGACGGCTTTGGCTGTGGATGAAGCGAGCTGCCACCTCTTTGCCGCTGCCGCTTTCCCCGAGGATCATCACCGTAGCGTCGGTGGCCGCCGCCCGGCGGCACTTCTCCATCATCTCCAGCATCGCTCCGCTGCGGCTTTGAGCCTCATCGGATTCGCCGAGAGCTTCCAGGCGCCCTTTCAGCGTCTCTACCTCGCGCTCCAGCTTGGCGTGCGAGAGCGCCCGCTTCACCACCAGCAGCAGGTCCTCGCGCTTGAATGGCTTTTGCAGGTAATCAAAGGCGCCGTTGCGCATCGCGAGCACTGCGCTCTCCACCGACCCAAAGGCGGTGAGGAAGACGATGGGCAGTCCGGGATGAGCCTCGTGCAGCCGCGCAAAGACCTCTTCGCCCGACATCCCCGGCATGCGAACATCGAGCAACACCAGGTCGGGTGGATAAGCCATGCACTCGGCCAGCCCTTTCACCGGGTCTACGCAAACTGAAACCATCGTGCCGGGCAAGCGCAGCATCCGCTGGATGTTTTCCCCCAGCGCGGCTTCGTCGTCAATCACCAGAATGCGACTCACTCTTTGGCTCCTCCGGCAAACCAGTGATAGGGCTGGCCGCGGGTAAATCGCGCAGGGGGTAACTCGACCACAAAGCTTGCGCCGCCCCCTTGCCTGGTCTCATAGCGAATGCGGCCATCATACATATCCAGCAGACTGGCCGCCAGAAACAGCCCCAGCCCCAGCCGTTCCCGCCCGCTGCTCTGCGTAACAAACGGCTCAAAGAGGTGCTCGCGAATCGCCTCCGGCACGCCTGGCCCGTTGTCCTCAATCCGGGCCACGACTTTCGCGCCCGCCGTGCGGTAGGGCTCAAGCCGCACCCAGATCGCGCCCTCTTCGTGCCCATTGAGTGCTGCCAGAGAATTGCCAAGTAAGCCGCGAACAACCTCGCCAATCACGTGTTCGGGCACATCCACCCGCGGCGCCTCGCCGATATCCTCTATCAGCTTCACTCCCTGTCTTTGGGCCGATGGCCGCAGCGACTCCAGAGCATCGTCCAGAGCCTTCTGCGGAGCCGATGCCTCGAAGATCTCTCCGCCGCGCTCGCGCCGCAGCGCCCGCAAGAGCGTGGTGGCGATGTTGCTCATGTAGCGCGTTTCCTTGAGCATCTGCTCCAGATCGGCGCACAGGGCTGCGTCCTCCTTGCGCTCATCCAGCAGCACCTCAAGCCGGCCGGCCACAATTGCGAGGGGGTTGTTGAACTCGTGCATGAATCCGGCCGTGAACTGCCCCAGCAGCGTCAGCTGGTGCGACAGCCGCGCCTGCCGGTCGGCGGCCTGCAACTCCTCCCGCAACCGGGACGTACGGTACCGGACGGTCTCCAATTGCAGCTTCAGTTGGGCCGCAGCTTCTTCGGCATTCGCCGCACGAGCAAGCAATCGGTCTCTCCGCCCCAACATGTTGAGCAGCGCAGGAAGAGGCGCCGCAACGCTGGCGGCGATCAAAGCGATGGCCTTGGCAAATGCAGAGCCGGGGAGAGCCCAAAAAACGATGCCCAGGATCGGTAGAACCCAGACTCCGCTGACCCAGAGCAGAGGTTGGCCCCGCTCCTTGGCGAGCCTGACATTACTGTCCTCACGTGGCTTTCCCGGCATATCGCTCAAGTGTAAAGCTTCGGGGAGGTTGACCCACAATCAGAATGTTGCGTTCTCCGGTCGCTCCATTCGGTCTTCAGGGAATCGCGAGCAAACCGAGAGTGCTTCCGCTGAGCAGCGATTGCACTCTGTCCTTAATCTCATCTCGTATGGCGCGCACTTCGTCCATCGGCAGGCCCTTAGGATCGCGGAGCGGCCAGTCGTCGCGGCGGAGGCCAGGAACGTATGGGCACTTGTCGCCGCAGCCCATGGTGATTAGGAGTTGCGCGTCCTGTGCCAGTTCGTCTGTCAGTTTCTGAGGCTTGGCGTTGCTGAGATCAATTCCAACCTCATGCATGGCAATAAGAACCTCCGGATGAACATGCAAGCCGGGATCTGTTCCAGCCGAAACGGCTGCGGCTTTGGCTGGATCGGCGAGCTGATTGAAAAATGCAGCCGCCATCTGTGAACGGCCTGCGTTATGAATGCAGGCAAAAATGACCTTAACCATAATCCCCTTCCCGTCGGTTTCTTATTGAAGCTGCCTATTGCTTTCCGATATTGTCGATTTCCCGTTGAAGGGCAAAGGTTTCAAGCGATGCCAACGGCAGGCAAAGGAATAGGCTGATGCGGCGATCGAGCACAGCCAGTGCTTGGGCAAAAACGCGCTCGATCTCCGCGGGCGTACCTTGCGATGCAGCGGGATCGGGAACGCCCCAGTGGGCGGTCATCGGCTGGCCAGGCCACAAGGGACAAACCTCACTGGCCGCCTTGTCGCAGACAGTAAAAACGAAGTGGAGCGGTGGTCGGAGATTCGCGGTACTCAAACCAGCCTTTTCGAGCTGGTAAATGGCCTCTGGCCGCACAACTCCGGTAGGATGGCTTCCTGCACTGTAGGCGGTGAAGTTCGCCGCGCCTTTGCGGTTCATGATCGCTTCAGCCATGATCGAACGGGCCGAGTTTCCCGTGCAAAGAAACAATACATTGTAGTGAGCCATTGCAGCGTCCTCTAGCATTCGAAAGAAGGGTTAGGAGTCTGTTTTTGGCTTGATTGCGTAGACCTTTACGCTGGCCGCTGCCGCATTGATATCGTATTGCGAGAGAAGCGTCTTCAGTTCCTCATGAAGTGAAGCCGTTGCGCCGGGTGCGGGAGAACAGCAAGGCGTCTCGATGACCTGCGACGGATTCGAGGTGTCCATCGTTGGCGAGCAGCAGCCGGCCTGATTCTCAATCTTGGCGTATGCATTCAGATCGGTGCCGCTGTCCACGATTTCGACGTGCTCAAATCCAGCAGCCAGCAAGCCAGCCTTGTAGTCGTCGATCAGGATGGCGCCTGCGATGCAGCCAACGTATGCTGCGATGCTCTGCGCAACCGCTTCGGGGAGATCCTGCCTCAGGGCAATATCGCTCACCGCCACGCGGCCACCGGGCTTCAGAACGCGCGCAATCTCACGAAAGACGGCTGGCTTGTCCGGTGCAAGATTGAGCACACAATTTGAAATCACGCAATCAACCGAAGCATCCGCTAACGGGATTCGGTCAATCGTGGACTGGTAGAACTCGACGTTGGTGTACCCGCCCGCCTTGGCATTTGTTCGCGCACGTTCAATCATGGCCGGCGTCATATCAATGCCGATGGCGCGCCCTTCTGGGCCAACCAATTTGGAGGCGAGAAAGACATCCAGACCTCCACCTGAGCCGAGATCGACGACTACTTCACCGGGCCTGATGTGTGCCGTGGCCGTGGGATTGCCGCAAGACAAGCCCATATTGGCTTCCGCCGGAATCGACGTAAGTTCCTCTGCCGTATAGCCGAAAGCCTCAGCCACTGCCTTGACGCCGGCATCATCGCTCGACAATGAACTCTCTGCCACGGCTCCATACTTCGACTTCACCGACTCCAGAATCTGTTCGGTCATGATTCCCTCCAAAAACATATGCGCCAAAACGACTATATCCCTTGCGTTCATATTCGTCAAGGCGTATAAGTTACATAGATCGGGTTGATTCTCCTCGACCAAGATGGCACCTGGGTTTCAGTTTGAGGAGGAAATGACTCGGAAGACTGTCCGAAATGAGAGAGCCGAATATGGAAAGAATGAATGTTTCAGACAACCTGGTGCAAAGTTCGTCCAGTACTCGCGGTTCAGGCAAGGTCGCGACAGAGGCGCGTACTGCGGCTGAAGTTCCTGTGCCGAGCATCTACACCGATGCGGTTGCCGAACTGGTTGCAATCGGCGCTGCGATTGCCACGAATTGCGATCCCTGTTTCAAATACCACTTTCAGCAGGCAAGAAAACTTGGCATCTCACGCGAAGACATGATGCTCGCAGTAGAGACGGCTAAGAGCGTCAAAGAAACTCCGGCGAAGGCTATGTTGCAAATGGCGCAACGGTATCTTGAAGGCGATCCTGTCGGTCTGCCGACAGTCCAGAGTTGTTGCGGTTAACGGTTAACCACGAGTTTGGAACATCTCTCGATACGGTAAGGATTCCATGTCAGCGAAATCGTCTAAGTTCAATGTGGAGCGCTTCTTCCAGGCGTTGGGCGACAATACACGCCTGCGGCTGCTCAATCTCATGGGAGATCAGGATATTTGCGTCTGCTATTTTGTCGAGATTCTTGAGCAAGCTCAACCCAAGATTTCACGTCACCTTGCCTATCTTCGTAGCGCTGGAATTGTTGCGGCCAGGCGCGATGGAAAATGGATGCACTATCGAATCGTCGTGCCGGAGAATCTCGGTGCCGCACAGGTGCTGCGCCAGACGCTGACGTGGCTCAAAGACGACCCGGCGATGCAGGCGGATCGCTCGCGGCTGGCAAAGGCTTGTTGCAGTCCCACAGGGTTCGTTGCTCTTCAGAGTGCTCCTGTCCCTATTCCGGTCGAATCCCAAAGCTCAATTGAGGCCGGGCAATAATGCCCACCAGACCGTATACGCAAGGCCAGACCTGCACACCCTTGCAGCGAAAGAAACTCTCCTTCCTCGACCGCTTCCTGACGCTCTGGATTTTCCTTGCTATGGCCATCGGGGTTGCCATCGGGCACTTCGTCCCCGGTTCCGCTGGATTCGTTAACCACTTTCAAAGTGGAACAACGAACATCCCGATCGCCATTGGGTTGATCATCATGATGTTCCCGCCGTTGGCGAAGGTTCGATATGAAAAACTGCATGATGTTTTCCGCAACAAGCGTGTGCTCGGACTGTCGCTGGTTCAGAACTGGCTTATCGGGCCGGCACTCATGTTCGCTCTCGCCATAGTGTTTCTTCGTGGCGAGCCCGCCTATATGCGCGGCCTCATCCTGATCGGCATTGCGCGCTGCATAGCAATGGTCTTGGTGTGGAATGAACTCGCGGATGGCGACACGGACTACGTCGCCGGGCTCGTCGCCATTAACAGTGTCTTTCAGGTGCTGTTTTACAGCCTGTATGCGTGGGTCTTCATCACTGTGCTTCCCAAGTGGTTCGGCCTGCAGGGAAGCATCGTCGATGTCAGTATCAGTCAGATCGCAAAGAGCGTTGCCATTTATCTTGGCATTCCATTCGTCTCCGGATTCGCCACGCGCTATGTGCTCATCCGCATCAAGGGCGCAGAGTGGTATCGCACGCGCTTCATCCCACGGATCAGCCCGCTCACTCTGATCGCACTGCTCTTCACAATCCTGGTGATGTTCTCGCTCAAAGGCGACCTCATCGTGCGCCTGCCGCTCGATGTGATTCGCATTGCAATTCCGTTGACGTTCTATTTCCTGATCATGTTTTTGGTCAGCTTTTGGATGGGCAAACGGCTCGGCGCGAATTACGCGCAATCGGCGACCCTTTCCTTCACTGCGGCCGGCAATAACTTTGAGTTGGCAATCGCCGTGGCCGTGGCCGTCTTCGGGTTGAACTCTGGCGAGGCCTTTGTCGGTGTCGTGGGACCGCTTATTGAAGTCCCTGCATTGATTGGGCTGGTCAACGTAGCCTTCTGGTTGCGGAAGCGCTACTTCGCCTCCGCCCCCGTTGACTTCGTCAGCGAACTGGGCGGTTAGAACAGCAGCAAATGCAGCAAACTGAGCGCCTGACATCCGTGGGTCAAACACAAGGGCGGCTGTAAATGCATTATGGCAAATATCGATTCGAGGATACGCCCCGTGAGGTGGACGAAGCTGTCAGCGCGCGCTACGGCGTGTACAGCCCGAGCATCCGAGAGACTGACCAAGGGGTAGCTGCCAAACGCCATCTGCCGGTATTCGCCTTGGAAACAAATGAACAGTCCATGCCCATCGGATATTGGATAGGGTTTGGCCGCGGGTTGGGCCGCCCTGAGTTTCAAATCCGTTAGGGCCATAAGAAGCATCCCCTGGGGATACGATCACTCGCACTTTCCCCCGCATCCCCATTTTCGATCTGAAATTTGGGGATATCGCCGTCGACTGTATCCCCATTTCCGTTCGGCTCTCAATCGTGCCACGATGGCCGTCAAAAAACGAGTATCCTTCTTTTAGTCATTGGCTTAGGTGTTCGATAGGGTGGACATCACAGGACCATTCTGAACTGCAATAAACCGCTTTAGCTTCAACTTTTGGCTGCCCACCAGGGATTCGAACCCCAATATGCTGCTCCAGAGGCAGCTGTCCTACCATTGAACGAGTGGGCACCACTTGACGCTGCCTGTTTGCAGCCGTGCCGGAGTTGCTGCCCGGTGCTCCGGGCGATCAAAACCAGCTTACACATCATAAGAGGATTCTCCACTCAAGGTCAAACAAGATGGATACCATCATCAGTTTCTATTCCTCGCGCAGTACCTCGAGCGGCCGAAGTCCGAGGATCCGGTAGCTTGCGATCCAGCCGGTCGCGGTTGCCAGCACCGCCGTCCCCGCCAGAGCAATCATCGTGGCCCGCCACTCGACGTGGAAGCCGACCTCTAGCTTGCGAAGCAGCACCCGCGTCAGCAGATTCGCAAAGACCACGCCTACCGACCCAGCCAGCAGACCGAGTACGCTGAACTCGACACTGAAGGTGCGCACGATTCGCATCCGCGTCGCCCCCAGGGTTTTTAGCACCACAGCTTCTCGCATCCGGCGGAAGCGTGTACTGGCAATGCTCGAAGCCAGAATCATCAGTCCGGCAAAGATCGAGAACCCCGCCAGGAAACGCACGACAAACGTGATCTGATCGACCACGCCTTCGATTCGTTCGAGCACATCGGCGATGTTGATCACCGTCACGGTGGGAAATGCCGCAAACAGAGCGCGCTCCAATGAAGCAACCTGCTTTGGATCGATGCGCGCGCCGCCGTACCATGTGGCCGGCTCATCTTTGAGCTGCCCGGACGGCAGCACAAACTGGACGCGTGCCCCTGGATGCTGCCCGTCGGGGCGAAAGATCGAGACCACCTTCAGCGTCCGCACTCTTTCACCGACGTCGAGATCCACAGATGAGCCCAGGCCCAGGTGCAGCCGTTGGGCCACACCCTCGCTGATGGCCAACTCCGCCGCGCCGGCACCGCTCCACCACCTGCCCTGTGTCACTTTGTCGCCCACGGGAGGCGAATCGGCCCAACTCAGCTCCGCGTTCTCCAAGAGTCGCCTTGGATAGTGTTGGTCCTTGAGCTGCTCCACCGTTTTGCCGTTGAGCGAAATGAAGTGGCCGCTCACCACCGGCAGCAGATCCAATGCCTGGCCGCTCGCCTGGCTCACTCCCGGCTGGTGCGCAAAGAACTCCTTGACTCCTGAGACTTCGTCAGTGGTGATGTCGATGAGAAAGATATTGGGCAGCTTGGGAGAGGCGGTCTCGCGCAGATCTCGCAGGAGCGCCGCCTGCATCAGATAGACCGCGAGAATCAGCATCACGCCGGTGCCGAGAGCCGCCAGCACCGCAGCCGACTGGTTGCCCGGACGATACAAGTTGGCTAGCCCATGGCGCAGAAAGGAAGGCAGCCGGAGGCGGACGCGATTGAGGAGATAGCGCAGTGTCCAGAGTGCAACGGCGGCGAGCAACAGCAGAACGATCAGTGCAACGGTGAACAGGATGGCGAACCAGGTACCCACCTTGGCCGAGTCAGAGAGTGCCCAGGCGATTCCGCCCAGCGCCAGAACTACAATCGCCGAGAGACCGATTTGCAGACGGCGCGCCCACGAGCGTGCAAGCCAGCCGCCGATGCCATCTGGACCCTGCTCCACCAATCTGCGCAAAACCAGCACGGGCCGCACTGCCCGCACATCCAACAGCGGAGGCAAACAGAAGAGCAATGTAGTCAACAGACCTGTTCCAAGGCCTGCGGCGACCGAGGCCCAGGGAAAATCAAGATGAGCATGGACCGGCAGCAGATTGCCGAAGACTGCCGGCAGCGTAGTCATCACGCCCACGCCCGCAGCTACACCAACTAGACCTCCCGCCAGCCCCAGCGCCAGAGTTTGCAAAGTGAAGATCCGCAGCAAATCGCCAGAGCCTGCGCCGACGGCCTTCAAAATCGCCAGCATATCCATTCTCTGTTCCAAATGCGCGTGCATAGCCATGGCCACGCCAATCGCCCCCAGCACCATGGCAACCAGGCAGATCAGGCTTAGAATCGCAGTCGCATTATCTAGCCCTTGGGTCAGAGCAGGATTGCCTTCACGGAAGTCCATCACCTGCGCGTCCGGTAGCGCTGCTTCGACCTGTTTGCGCAGCGCGACGAGATCGGAGAGTTGCTTGTTTGCCTTTTCCGGCAGCTTGATCAGCAACCGCTGGCTGGCACGGCTGCCGGGCGCCAGGAGTCCGGTGCGTGCAAGCGCCGCCTGCGAGATCATCACTCGCGGCCCCAAACCTGCTCCCGCGGTGATGCGATCCGGTTCCTGCTTCAGCACCGCGGCAATCTTGAATTCTCTGCCCCCCATGCGCAGCGACTGGCCAACCTGCGCATTGAGCCGAATGAGAAACTCCTCAGCCACGACCGCCGAATCGCCAGCCAGAGCCTCGTTCAGGCTCATCGCCGGCTCCAAGACGGCTGCGCCGTAATAGGGGTACTCGCAGGGGTCTATGGCCTTGAGCGAGACCAGCAGTGGAACCGGGTCTGGCGGGACGGATGCCATGGAGACGGTCTCGGTAACCCAGGTTGTCCGAAGGCCATCCTGCTTGGCGATAGCTGCAATCTGGCTCGTTTCTTCCGCCGAGGCCTCATGAAAAAGCCGCGCGCTCAGGTCGCCAGCCATCAGCGAGCGTGCTTCCGTCGAGAGGGTTCGCCGAAAGCTATCACTGAAGCCGCGCACGCCTACCAGAGCTGCAACACCGACGGCCACTGATAGCACTACAAAACCGAACTTGCCCGGCGCCGAGCGCAAATCGCGCCAGCCAATAGACGCCGCCCTCTTCCAACTCAATGAGCGTTTAGCCATTCTGCGCCTGCTCCGCGACCGCCTCGAAAAAGGGCAACGAATCTTCAACGACCAAGCCATCTTTGAGGACAATCTTGCGGTCGGCGCGGCTGGCGATCTGGGGGTCGTGCGTCACCAGCACGAGCGTAGTGCCGGACTTGCGATTGCGCTCCAGCAGGAGGTCGAGCACAAGCCGCCCGTTAGCTGAGTCCAGATTGCCTGTCGGCTCGTCGGCCATCACAATCGGTGGCTCGACGACAAAGGCCCTGGCTAGCGCTACGCGCTGCTGCTCGCCACCGGAGAGTTGCACCGGATAGTGGTCCACACGCTCCGCCAGGCCGACCTCGTCCAGGAGCCGTCGCGCATGTTCGAGACCGCTGCCCGGCAGGTTCAGCTCATAGGGCAAAAGAACATTTTCCAAGGCTGTAAGGGTTTGAATCAGTTGGTAGGACTGGAAGACAAAACCGATCTTCGCGCCGCGCACCGCAGCCAGCTCCCCTTCGGCCAGGTTGTGAATCGGAACGCCGTCGAGCCAAATCTCGCCTGAACTGGGGGTGTCGAGGCCGGCCAGCAGGCCCAGCAGCGTACTCTTGCCGCTGCCGCTCGCGCCGACAATCGCCACAAATTGGCCGGCTGGAATGGTCAGGGTGATTCCTTTGAGAATTTCCACACGCCGCGCGCCGTTCTGAATCCACTTTTTTGCATCACGAACCTCGATCACTCGCCCGGCCTCCTGAACTTGAGTCCCCTGCCCTACACTATTGTTGTGTACGTTCGCCGACCCTTGTTTGTTTCGATTTGCCTGATTCTTCTGGCAACCTCTGCCCTCAGCGCGCAGGGGCGTGCAGCAGTTCGGCCTTTACTGGTCTGCTACGGCGACAGCATCACGGCCGGCTACGGCCTACAGAGCGGCGACTCCTTTCCCGATGCGTTGCAAAGAGACCTCGACAGTCGCGGTTACCACTACAAAGTCCGCAACCAAGGCACAAGCGGCGCTACAACCAAAGACGCAGTCGCCGGGCTGAACGTGATCCTGGGCTTGCATCCTGAGATCGTGATCGTTGAATTCGGCGGCAACGACGGTCTGCGCGGTCTGCCTCTCGACCAAACTCTCCACAATCTTGACGATGTGCTGTCGGCACTCGAAAAGGCACACATCAAGATTCTGCTTGCCGGCATTACGCTTCCGCCGAACTATGGGTCAGATTACATCCGGCAATTCGACCAGGTCTTTCGCGAACTGGCCACCAAGCATCAAGTTGCATTCGTTCCCATGATTTACAAGAACATGGTCAATGTTGCCGGCGCCATTCAGGCCGATGGAATCCATCCCACTGCCAAAGGCTCGGAAATCATTGCCCAGACGCTGCTGCCGGTGCTCGCGCCATTGCTTCGGAAAGGCAGCTAGAGGCTAGAGGCTGTTTTACGCCATCACGACAACAGGCTGAAAAAGCGTGCCGGCCACTCGTTTTGCGATTCCTACGAATTCGCGCTGACCTTCAAAAACCTTGATCAGCGATGCACGTGAAAACTCGGGCAAGTTGGCTTGCGCGCCGTTGCGCAGCTTTCCTAGAGTTTGCACGTCGCCGGTCACCGCAGGCATCTCAGGCAGCAGCGTGCGCGGATGCACGCAAAACGCCTCCAGCGCCTCGACATCACCGGCCAGCCGCTGCAAATCGTCCAGCGTGTGCGCTTCATCGAGCGTGAAAACCCCGGCCTGGGTGCGGCGCAGGCTGCTCAGGTGCGCACCACAGCCGAGGTCCTGACCCAGTTCATGGGCCACGGAACGTACGTAGCCCCCGGCGCTGATGCTCATCGTGAAGCTGGCCTCGGCGCCGTCGAGCGCTAATATCTGGAAACTGGCAATATGAATCGAAGCGGCTTTCAGTTCGACGGGCTGACCATCGCGAGCGAGCTTGTAGGCCGGAGTGCCGGCGATCTTTTTTGCGGAGTAGGACGGCGGCATCTGTTCCATCGCACCGTGGAAGCGTGCAGCCAAGTCGCGCACTCGATCAAGCGTCAGCGCCGGTACAAACTCTCCAACATGGTCAGCGAAGCAGTCGGGCCCCGCAGGCTGTCCCTCGGCGTCATAGGTGTCCGTGGCAAAGCCAAAACGGATCGTTCCCGTGTAGCTCTTTTCTGCCGAGGAGAAGTACTGCGCCAGGCGCGTGTACTTGCCCAGCAACAAGGGCAAAACGCCTGTGGCCATGGGGTCCAGCGTGCCCAAGTGTCCGATGGACCGTTCGCCGGTGATCTTCCTCAGCCGGTTGACCACATCGTGGCTGGTCATGCCGCCCGGTTTGTCGATGACGAGAAGTCCGTTCACCTATTCACTTTAGCTGACCGGGCCTCTTGGCCCGCTCGTCGGCTCAAACGAGGCATGATTGTCACCCCTCAGCGACGGACTGGCGGACCAGCGAGAGAAACTCCAGGCGCGTCTCTTTCTGGCGGAAGCAGCCTACCATGGCGCTCGTCACAGTAGACGAGTGCTGCTTTTCGATGCCCCTCATCATCATGCAGAGGTGGCGGGCCTCGATGACTACGCCCACTCCCTGCGGTTGGATGGCGTGCTGTATGGCGTCGGCGATCTGTCGCGTAAGCCGCTCCTGCACCTGCAGGCGGCGCGCGAAGACTTCGACGAGGCGGGGAATCTTGCTGAGGCCGATCACTTTGCCCTTGGGAATATAGGCCACGTGCACTTTGCCAAAGAAGGGCAGCATGTGATGTTCGCAGAGCGAAAACATCTCGATGTCCTTGACGATGACCATCTCATCGTAGTCCTCGTCGAACAGCGCCCCGCGCAAGATCATGGTCGGATCTTCGTTGTAGCCCTTGGTGAGATGGGTCAGCGATTTCTCGACGCGGGCCGGCGTCGCCAGCAATCCCTGGCGGCTTGGGTTCTCACCCAAACGGCTCAGTATCTCGCGAATCATCTCCTCGGTGCTGACTTCGCTCAGGCCTTCTTCCATGCCTGCTGGCCTTGCTACGGGTCTGTTCACTGCGATCGGCTGTGCCATGTTTTCATCCTCTCGCCCTGGGGAAGTGGGCGTCGTTCATAACTCGCCATAATACTCAAAGAAATTGTTCTCAGTCTCTTCGACGCGCACATGCTCGAGTTCGCCGGCTGGCAGCGCGTTCCTCAACAATAGGAAAACCGCCCTACAAAGATTCTCGGTCGTCGGCACGCGATCTTGAAAGACCGGATCGAAATTGAGATTTGTGTGATCAAAACGTCCGATCACTTTTGTTCGAACTGCTTCATCCAGCGCAACCATATCGACGACCATTCCAGACTCTGGATTAACCTCGCCACCGACCAGCACTTCTACAACGTAGTTGTGGCCGTGGCCGTTTGGGTTATTGCATTTGCCGTATGTGACGCAATTCTCCTCAACGGAAAGCGCCTCCGTATGCAGCCTGTGGCTGGCGGAGATCGAGTATCGGCGGCCGAAGCTGGCTCTCATGCCTCACCCTTGTATTCGGCAAAAATCTCCGGAGTCTCGTAGACGCGAATCCGGCTCAACTGTGCTCCACCAACTGCCGTTATTGCCGGTTCAAGTCGCTTCCAGGCGGCGATGGCAAGATTTTCAGTGGTTGGAATCGTCGCGGCCGATTCCGTTGCAACGAATTCGGGAACGTCAAGGTTCAAGTTGCGATGATCCCAAGAGGCCAGTACTTCGCGCTCGATGACCTCCCTGAGCCATTTCAGATCGACGACGAAGCCGGTGACCGGGTCAACGTCGCCTGCCACCGTAACCTCCAGCGTGTAGTTATGGCCGTGGCCATTGCGATTGGCGCAGCGGCCAAAGACCTGATGGTTCTTCTCCTCGGTCCAGGACGGGTTCCAATAGTAATGCGAGGCGGAAAACGTGGCTCGCCGCGTCAGGAAAATCATCTTGCTTCCTC
>JBEKOA010000003.1:0-64784 GCA_049522255.1 Occallatibacter sp. | reverse complement strand
AACCTGCTCGACAAGGTTGATACGCTGGTGATCGTTGGCGGCATGGCTTACACCTTTCAGCGCGCGCTGGGCGTGACGACAGGCAAGAGCCTGGTCGAAGAGGACAAGATCGACATGGCCAAGGCCGCTCTCGACAAGGCGAAGGCCAAGGGCGTCAAGCTGCTGCTGCCCGTCGATAACATTCTTGCCGATAACTTTGCCGCGGACGCCAAGACGCAGGAGTGGGATTGCTCGGTCAACTTCCCGGCCGATTGGCAGGGGCTGGATATCGGTCCGAAGTCGATTGCAGCGATTGAAGAAGTGGTTTCGACCGCTCGGACGATTGTTTGGAATGGTCCGGCGGGAGTCTTCGAGTTTCCGCGCTTTGCTGTGGGCACGAACGCTATCGCAAAGGCAGTCGCGGCCAACCGGGCAGCGATTTCCATTATCGGTGGGGGCGACTCGGTTAGCGCCATCAACAAGGCTGGCTATGCCGACCAGGTCACCCACATCTCAACTGGCGGCGGCGCTTCGCTCGAGTTCTTGGAAGGGAAGAAGCTGCCGGGCGTGGAAGCGCTGACGGACAAGTAGGCACCTGCGGTGCGGCCAACTCGCCTTCGGCGCAGGGTTGATTCAGATAGTAAAGGGCCGGGACTTTAACCAAAGTCCCAGCCCTTTTCTGTCTGGAGTGTCTATGCCAGCGCGTGACGGTGCTGGGGCGTGGGCTCTTCGATGGTGGCTAGATAGCGATCGACCGCCGCTGCGGCCTTGCGGCCTTCGCTGATGGCCCAGACTACCAGCGACTGTCCGCGACGCATGTCGCCGGCGGCGAATATGTTCTCGACCGAGGTCTGATATTCGCCGTTGGCGGCCACGTTGCCGCGGTTGTCCAGGGCTACGCCGAACTGCTCCAGCATTCCGCTGCGAACCGGGCCGAGAAAGCCCATGGCGAGCAACACGAGATCGACGTCGAGAGTGAATTCGGTGCCAGGGATGGGGTCGAACTTCGGCGGGGGCCCGACGCGGAGTGCGTGCAACTGCTTGACATTGCCGTTTTCGTCACCGGTGAATTTGATGCTGTTGATGCTCCAATCGCGGATGCCGCCCTCTTCGTGCGCGCTCTCGGTGCGCAATTGCAAAGGCCACAAAGGCCAGGGCGTTGAGGCGGCACGCTTCTCGGGTGGCTTGGGCATGATCTCGAACTGATGGACACTCAGCGGATGCTGGCGCAGGCTGGTGCCGAGGCAATCGGCTCCCGTGTCGCCGCCGCCGATGATGACCACGCGCTTGCCCTCGGCGAGGATCGCGGTGGAAGGATCGACCACGTCGCCCTCGCAACGGCGATTCTGCTGGGGGAGGAACTCCATGGCATAGTGAATGCCTTTTAGCTCGCGTCCGGGAATCTTCAGATCGCGAGGATGCTCAGCGCCGCCGCAGAGCAGGATGGCGTCGTAGTGGTCTGTGAGCGCCTCGACTGGCACGTTGACGCCGACATGCGCGCTGGTAACAAAGGTGACGCCCTCGGCGCGCATCTGTTGGACGCGGCGGTCGACGACGTGCTTTTCGAGCTTGAAGTTGGGAATGCCATAACGCAAGAGGCCGCCGATGCGGTCGGCCTTTTCGTAGACTGTTACAGAGTGACCGGCGCGGCGAAGCTGCTGGGCTGCTGCTAAACCGGCTGGTCCGCTGCCGACGACGGCGACTCGCTTGCCAGTGTTTTGCTCGGGCGGCTCGGGATGAATCCAGCCCTCTTCCCAGCCGCGATCGACGATGCTGCGTTCCATGAGCTTGATGGAAACGGGCGGCTCGCTGATGCCCAGAACGCAGGATGCCTCACACGGTGCGGGACAGATGCGGCCGGTGAATTCGGGAAAGTTGTTGGTGGCGTGGAGGCGACGGATGGCTGCTTCCCAGCGGCCGTTGTAAGCCAGGTCGTTCCAGTCGGGAATCAGGTTGTTGACCGGACAGCCGGTGTGGCAGAAGGGAACGCCGCAGTCCATGCAGCGCGCGCCTTGCTCTTTCTGCTTCTCTTCGGGGAAGGGTTCGTAGATTTCGAACCAATCCTTGACCCGATCCTCGACCTTGCGGCGGGTGGGTTGTTCGCGTTCAATTTCCAGGAATCCTGTCACCTTACCCATGCTGCACCTCTGCCGTAGCCGCTATGGGCGACGGAGTTTTTGGAGAAACAGGGGCCTTCGCGGCGGAATCTGCACCCTCGGCTCCTTCGTTGCGCGCAACACCCAGAACGCGCTTGTACTCGTGTGGAAAGATCTTTATAAATCGCGGTTGCGCATCGGCCCAATTATCCAAGATCCAAGCCGCGCGGGGGCTGCCGGTCAGGTCGCGATGGCGTTCCAGCAATCCGCGCACCCGGACCACGTCCTCGGCAGCAACCAGAGGTTCCAGATCGACGCTTGTCTTGTTGCAGCGGCGAGCAGGGAAGTCGCCGCGGTCGTCGTAGACGTAGGCGAATCCACCGCTCATGCCGGCGGCGAAGTTGCGTCCGGTTTTTCCGATTACGACGACGGTGCCGTTGGTCATGTATTCGCAGCCGTGGTCGCCAACACCCTCGACCACCGCGATGGCGCCGGAGTTGCGGACGGCGAAGCGCTCGCCGGCGATGCCGTTCAAGAAGACTTCTCCGCTGGTTGCGCCGTAGAGAACGACGTTGCCAACGAGAATGCTCTCTTCAGGCAGGAAGCTCGAAGTCTTGGGTGGATAAGCGATGAGGCGTCCGCCGGAGAGGCCTTTGCCCAAATAATCATTGGAATCGCCTTCGAGTTCGAGTGTCACACCGTTGGGAACGAATGCACCAAAGCTCTGGCCGGCCGATCCGGTGAATTTGAAATGAATGGTCCCTTCCGGCAATCCTGCCGATCCGTAGCGCCTGGCGATCTCACCACCCAGCATTGCGCCTACGGTGCGGTGCACGTTGCGGATGGCGAAGCTGGCCGTGACGGGAGTTTTGGATGCGAGCGCCGGCGCGGCAGCTTCGATCAGCTTGTGATCGAGAGCTTTGTCGAGGCCGTGGTCCTGCGCTTGAATCTTGCGGCGGGCGACACGCGAGGGGAGCTCGGGCGCGTAGAGGATCGAAGAGAGATCGATTCCCTTGGCCTTCCAGTGGGCGTCGGCGATTGCAGCGTCGATCTTGTCCACGCGGCCCACCATCTCGTCGACGGTGCGGAAGCCGAGCTTGGCCATGTGCTGGCGAACCTGCTCGGCAATGAAGAAGAAGAAGTTTACTACGTGTTCGGGAGCACCCTGGAAGCGAGCGCGCAAGACGGGATCTTGTGTTGCGATGCCGACCGAACAGGTATTCAGGTGGCATTTGCGCATCATGATGCAGCCCATGGTGATCAGCGGCATGGTAGCAAAGCCGAACTCCTCGGCGCCGAGCAGCGCGGCGATGACGACGTCGCGGCCGGTCTGGAGCTTGCCGTCGGTTTGAACCTTGATACGTCCGCGCAGATCGTTGAGCAGCAGGACTTGCTGGGTTTCGGCCAGTCCTAGCTCCCAGGGCAGCCCCGCATGCTTGATGGAACTGAGCGGTGACGCGCCGGTGCCGCCGTTGTCGCCGGAGATGAGCACGACGTCGGCGTGAGCCTTGGAGACGCCCGCTGCGACGGTTCCGACGCCGACTTCCGAGACCAGCTTGACTGCGATGCGGGCCTGGGGATTGACGTTTTTCAAGTCGTAAATCAACTGCGCCAGATCTTCGATGGAATAGATGTCATGGTGCGGCGGCGGCGAGATCAGTCCTACACCGGGAATCGAGTGGCGGGTACGGGCGATGATCTCATCGACTTTATGGCCGGGAAGTTGGCCGCCCTCGCCGGGCTTTGCGCCCTGCGCCATCTTGATCTGCAACTCGTCGGCGTTGACTAGATAATTGGTTGTCACGCCGAAACGGCCGCTGGCGACCTGTTTGACGGCCGAGCGGCGCGAATCGCCGTTCGCGTCCGGCTTGAAGCGCTCTTCTTCTTCGCCGCCTTCGCCGGTGTTGGACATGCCGCCGAGGCGATTCATGGCGATGGCGAGTGTTTCGTGAGCTTCTTTGCTGATGGACCCGAAGCTCATTGCGCCGGTCGTGAAGCGCTTGACGATCTCCTTGGCGGGCTCGACTTCATCGATTGGAATCGGATGGTCTGCGTACTTGAGTTGGAGCAGGCCGCGCAACGTGCAGAGGTGGCGGTTCTGATCGTCCAAGAGGGCCGTGTACTCTTCAAATGTGGCAGGGTTGTTCTGCCGCACGGCGTGTTGCAGTTTGGCAATTGTCTCAGGATTCAGCAGGTGATATTCGCCGCCCTGGCGGAATTGATAGTGGCCTCCGACGACCAACTCGGTTTCAGACTCGGTGAGCGGCTGGAAGGCATAGGCATGCTTCATCTTTGCCTCAAGCGCAAGCACGTCGAGGCCAACACCCTCAATGCGCGATGCGGTGCCGGAAAAGTAAGCGTTCACCAAGGACTGATTCAGGCCTACCGCTTCGAAGACCTGAGCGCCGCGATAGCTTTGCAGTGTGCTGATGCCCATCTTCGAAAAGGTCTTGAGCAGGCCCTTGTTGATGGCCTTGATGAAGTTCTTTTCTGCGTGATTGCCAGTGGTGCCCTTGGGCAACAGCCCAAGCCGGTGCAGGTCGTGGAGGGTTTCGAAGGCCAGGTAAGGATTGATGGCGCTGGCGCCGTAGCCGATGAGCAGGGCAAAGTGCATCACCTCGCGCGGCTCGCCGCTCTCGATGATGAGCGCAACCTGGGTGCGTGTTTTGTCTTTCACCAGGCGATTATGGACGGCGGCCATGGCCAGCAAACTGGGAATCGGCGCGTAGGTGGCGTCGACGCCGCGATCGGAGAGGATCAGCAGCGTGTAGCCGGAATCGACCGCGTGCGCGGCGCGATTGCTCAGATCGTCGAGCGAATGCTTCAGACCCTTTTCGCCGTCGGCGGCGCGGAAGAGCGCGGGCAGTGTGGTGGCCAGCAAATCTCCAGATGAAACACGGCGCAGTTTTTCCAGATCGCGGTTGGTCAGGATGGGATGCGGCAGCTTGAGCGTGTGGCAGTTTTCCGGCGTCTCATCGAGGATGTTGCGCTCGGTGCCGATGTAACTGATCAGCGACATCACCAGCTCTTCGCGGATGGGATCGATGGGAGGGTTAGTGACCTGCGCGAAGAGTTGCTTGAAGTAGCTGAAGAGCGACTGCGGGCGGTCTGAAAGGCAGGCCAGCGGCACGTCCGTGCCCATGGAGCCGACTGGCTCCGCTGCTGTAGCGCCCATGGGCCCCATCAGAATTCTCAGGTCTTCTTCGCTGTAGCCGAAGGCGCGCTGGCGGCGGAGCAGCGGCTCAACCTTTGCCGTTACGTTGCGCGCCGGTGGCTCAGGCAGTTCATCAAGCGTGACCTGCTGCTCCTTGAGCCAGGTCGCATACGGCTGCCGTCCGGCCAACTGCTTTTTGATCTCTTTGTCTGAGACGATGCGCTTCTGGACGGTGTCGACGAGGAACATGCGGCCGGGTTGAAGGCGGCCTTTCTTGCGCACGTCCTTGGCGGGAATGTCGAGCACGCCGGCCTCGGAGGCGAGCACAACCAAGTCATCCTTGGTGACGACGTACCGGCCGGGACGCAAGCCGTTGCGGTCGAGCGTGGCGCCGATGACGCGGCCGTCGGTGAAGGCCATGGCGGCCGGGCCATCCCAGGGCTCCATCAATGAGGCGTGGTATTCGTAAAAGGCGCGCTTGTCTTCGTCCATGTCGGGGTTTCCGGACCAGGCCTCGGGGATCAGCAAGGCCATGACATGGGGCAGGGAACGGCCGGATTGATATAGGAATTCGACGGCGTTGTCGAAGGAGGCCGAGTCGCTGCCTTCGGGCATGATGACCGGATAGAGATCGTCGATCTTGCCATCATAGAGCGAGCTCTCGAGCACCGACTGGCGGGCGTTCATCCAACTAATGTTGCCGCGAATGGTGTTGATCTCGCCATTGTGCGCGGCATAGCGGTAAGGATGGGCCAGCTTCCAACTGGGGAAGGTATTGGTGGAGAAGCGCTGATGCACCAGGCAGAGCGCGCTGGTG
Organism: Occallatibacter sp.; assembly: GCA_049522255.1. GTDB lineage: Bacteria > Acidobacteriota > Terriglobia > Terriglobales > Acidobacteriaceae > Telmatobacter. The sequence continues at coordinate 58,738 of JBEKOA010000003.1, read as the reverse complement.
ACCAGGGGGTTGGCCAGTTCAAAGTAGAACTTCTCAATCTGCGGCGCCAGCATCAGGCCCTTGTAGACGATGGTGCGGCAGGAGAGCGAGGGAATGTAGAAGAACTCTTTGCCCTCGATCTCGGAGGCAACCACTTCGTTTTCGGTGCGGCGGCGAACGCGATAGAGCAGACGCTCGAAGGCGTCGTCGTCCGGCTTCATACCATCGGGCTTGGCCAGGAATAGCTGCTCGATATATGGCTGGGAGGCACGCGCCTCGCGGCCAATGGCGATGCCGTTCACAGGCGTGTCGCGCCAGCCGAGGACGGTCAGCCCCTCCTCTTTTGCGATGCGCTCGATGACGCCTTCGCACTGCAGGCGGCTGTGCTTGTCAACGGGAAGGAAACACATGGCCACGCCGTATGCGCCCGGATCTGGCAAGCGCATTCCCAGCTCGCCGCACTCGCGCGCAAAGAAGACGTGTGGAATCTGAATCAGAATGCCCGCGCCGTCTCCGGTCTCGGGGTCGCAGCCGGCCGCGCCGCGATGGGTGAGATTGATGAGCACCTCGAGGCCCTTGCGGATGATGGCGTGGCTTTTTTCGCCGCGAATGCTCGCGACCAGGCCCATTCCGCAGGCGTCATGCTCGTTCACAGGGTGATAGAGGCCCTGTGGTTTAGGAATGCGGAGACGACAATCCGAGGTGTCTGAAGAATTCATGGCAACCTTCCCGTTGGTAGTTTTGGCGCCGAATGCAACTCGTTGCACGAAAGACACATATGCGCTGCGATTCCGTCTGGGGCACCGCAGTAGCTAGCATGTAGAGGACGATCGGAGCAGGCCCGGCCGCGCCTGGGACTATGCTGAAGTCTCTATATTAACGAAAAATTTTCATCATTGCTAGGGGCCGTTGCGCGGCGACCGCTGCTGGCGCTGCTGCGATGGTGGCGAAGAGCGACCAGAATCGCGATCTATGGCTTGGGAGTGGTATCACCGTATTCCAAATGGATTGAGGCGCGGATCGGCACGTCCTTCCCGTTCATCTTGCCGGGCTTGTACTTGGACTTGAGCAGCGAATCAACCGCGGGCTTTTCGAGTGCAGGTCTTTCGCAGTGAGTCACTTTTGGGTCTGAAGCGTTTCCTTTCGCGCTGATCGTGAGCACAATATCGCAAGGACTGTTACCGGCGAACGGAAATGCGGCGTCGCCATAGCCTTCATCGGAGAACTTGGTGAGGATAGGCCGGGTAGCCAACTTGGTGAGTGGAAATATGCCATTAACGTCTGGCTCGGCGGAGGTCGTGCCAGGCGGGGTAGCGAATCCATAGCGAAACAGGTCTCCGGAATCAACACCACTGGAGAACTTCAGGCTGTGCGATTCGGTGACCTCAACGGCAACAGGTTTGCCATCCTGCGTGGTTGCCGGCTTGTATCTGTATTTCGATACCATTTCTAAAAATATCTTCGCAAAAAGTGGATTCGAGCAACGAATTATCTTGATATTCTGCGGTCTTCCATTCGTATCCACAGTCAACGAAAACGCGCATCGGCCATTTATGTTTGCGTCCATTTTATCGGGCAACTCCGGATGTACCTGATTGATCGGAACGGGCGGATTGATTCCTTTCTCCCTCCATTGATCGATGGGTATTGGTGCGTCCGTAGGCGGTGCGGCATCCTGCGCGATCCCTGAGATTGCCACAAGGGCCACCGACAGCCCGATCATCCATAAGGGTCGCATAAAAGTCTCTGAGGAGTATCGAAGAAACTCTATCACACCAATCCCAGTTCGCGGAGCAGGAAGGCGTAGCCGAGGGCGATTCCCTTCCAGTAAGCCGTACCTGCGCCTTGCGTCTATAAATCGAGCATCTGCAAGAGGGCGTCTACCGTCAGCCGGTGATGTGCGGCGATCCGTTTCAGTATGGAGGAGAGCGTCCCGGTTTTGATTGGGTCGTGAAAAGGAATGACTTCGTGATTTTCGCCGTCGCGCTGCGTGGTCACTCGGATATGTGAACCCTTTTGCCGGGTCGCTTCATACCCCAAGACGCCCAACGCCTTGACCAGACGAGGCCCGTCAACGTCGCGCGGCAGCCGCATCAGGCCAAAACTTCATCCCGCACAAAATGGAGGCGAATGATCTTCGGAGCCTGCATCGTCTCGTCGAAGTAGCAGTGCACAGCTTCTTTGACCATCGCGCGCAGCTCCTCCAGCGTCTCTCCTTGAGTGTGGATCCCATATCCAAGCGCGGTAGCCGTGTAGCCGCCGTCCGCTTCGTCCTCGCGCACTTCGAAGATGATCTCACTCATTGGAGGAAGGCCCTTCCCTGCCCATATAAACGTTACACTGTTAATAGATGTGAAACAAGGTGAAAACGACTCGTTGGGCAACTGTTCTCATCCCACCAACCCCACTTCCCTCAACAAAAACGCATAGTCGAGGGCGATCTCCTTCAGGTAGTCGTAGCGGCCGCTTGCGCCGCCGTGGCCGGCTTGCATGTTGGTCACCAGCAGCAGAGGATTGCTGTCGGTCTTGAGCGTGCGCAGCTTGGCTACGTACTTGGCGGGTTCCCAGTACATCACCTGGCTGTCGTGGAGCGAGGTCTTGACCATCATCGCCGGATAACTCGCTGCATGGAGATTGTCATAGGGCGAGTAACTCAGCATGTAGTGGAAGAATGCCTCTTCATTCGGGTTTCCCCACTCTTCGTATTCGGGAACTGTGAGAGGAAGAGAAGCATCGAGCATGGTGTTCATCACGTCGACGAAGGGCACGTGAGAGAGAACGGCGCGGAAGAGATCGGGCCGCATGTTGACGACTGCGCCCATCAGCAGGCCACCAGCCGACCCGCCTTCGATGGCTACGCGCGCTGGATCGCCATAGCCGGCTGCGGTCAGGTGTTCGACGGCGGCGATGAAGTCGGTAAAGGTGTTGCGCTTGACCAGCATCTTGCCGGCGTCGTGCCAGGGTTCTCCCAGGTCGCCGCCGCCGCGGATGTGCGCGTAAGCCATGACGACACCGCGATCGAGCAGGCTCAATCGGTTGGAGCTGAAGCCGAGCGGGAGCGAATAGCCATAGGAGCCGTAGCCGTAGACGTAGAGGGGATTCTGTGGGGGCCTGGAGTCCGCCACGACGGCCGGTCTGGAGACCTGCGCTACTCGTTTGTCTTTGCGGTAGACGAGCGACACGGGAACTTTGACGCCATCGGGAGCTGTGGCTTGAATGCGTTCACTGACGTAAAGACTCCGGTCGAAGCCGCCGGGGATCTCCAACTGCTTGAGCAGCGTGGATGCTCCGCTGGCCACGTCGTATTCGTAGACTGAACTGGGCGTGACCAAAGACTGGTAGGCGTAGCGGAAGGTTGGGGTGTCGAAGATGCGGTTGACGTATGGATGAGAGCTGTAGGCTGGCTCAGGGAAGCTAATCTCGCCGGCTTTGTCGGCTTCGGGTCCGTTGTCTTTGAAGCGCCAGAGTCGCAGGCGCGGCAACCCATCTTCGCGCTCGCAAGCGACGAAGAAGCCGGCGAAGAGATCGATCTCCTCAATCATCACGCTGTCCCGATGGGGGATGAGCTCGGTCCAGAGTTCGCGTCCCGGCGTCGAGACCGGCGCGGTGACCAGGCGGAAGTTGCGTCCGCGATCGTTGGTGCGGATGTACCACTGGCCGTTGCGATGGTCGATGGAGTATTCGTGCTCGTCCTGGCGCGGGCTGATGACGGTGAACTGGCCTTCGGGATCGCCGGCAGGCAGCGCCCAGGATTCGGTGGTGATGTGGCTGGCTGACTCCATGACGATGAACTTGCCGTCGCGCGTGCGTCCTGCGCCGAGATTGAAGCGTTCGTCGTCTTCCTGGAATACCAACACATCTTGAGTATTCCGCTGCATGCAATGCCGCCAGAGCTGGTACTGGCGCTTCTGCTCTTCGTCCTCGACGGTATAGAAGAGCGTCGAGCTATCGGCAGCCCAGACAACGGAGCCTACACGTTCAACCTGCACCGGAAGCGTTTCGCCGGTTTCGAGGTCTTTGATGTGCAGCGTGTACTGGCGGAAGCCGGTGGTGTCGGTGGTGTAGGCCAGCCAGCGTCCATCGCTGGTGACGTCGGTGGCGCCGAAGGCGAAGAAGGCGTGGCCTTCGGCGAGTTGATTGCCGTCGAGGATGACGTGCTCCTCTTCCGCGTCGAGCGTGAGTTTCGTGGTTTCCCAGGTCCCCAAATGCGAGGGACCTGGGGCACCCAGCTCGGGGGCATTTGACGGAGGTTCAGGTTCGTGGTTTCCCACCCATTCGCCCGGCCACCCCACGGACGAAGAGCTGTCCGTGGGGACCCCGGCAAGGCGAATGGATGGGGCACCCAGGATTTCTTCGGCCGTCGCGGCTTTGCGGCAGTGGATGGCGTATTGCAGGCCTTCCTGCGTGCGGGTGTAGTACCACCAGTTGCCATCGCGGGAGGGGACCGAGACGTCGGTCTGCTTGATGTGCGAGAGCATCTGCTGGTAGAGCTCGTCGCGAAGGCCATCGAGCGGCGCCATGACCGCCGTGGCGTAGGCGTTTTCGGCGTCGAGATATGCGGCGACCTCGGGATTCTCTTTGTCGCGCAGCCAGGCGTAGTCGTCGATCAGGACAGTGCCGTGCAGAGCGGTCTCTTTGTGTTCCTTGCGGGCGACGGGAGGCGTGGGAAGCGGATTCTCAGTCATGTCATTCAATAGTTTAGTGCGTAAAGCAGCTTCCAGCCTCTAGCTTCCAGCTGCCAGCTTTTTCTCCTGTGATCTGGAGCAGAGCCTGATCGCGCTTCAGTTGGTGAGAGTTGGCGGCTGGAAGCTGGAGGCTAAGGGCTGCATTTGGAACCTTTCCTTAGCGGTAACCGTACAATAGAGAGCGATGAAGGGCTTTCGCCGCGCACAATCGACCGTCTTCCGGCTGCTGTTGGCAGCATCTGTTTGTTTTTACGCTATCGCCGCCCGGGCCGAGAAGGTCGAGGACCTGCCCCAACCCACCGACTACGTTAGCGATTTTGCCCACGTGCTCTCGCCAGATGCGGTTGCACGGATCGACCGCGTCTGCGAACAACTCGATCATTCAGCGGCCAATGCGCAAGTGGCTGTGGTGACTATCCACACGCTGGATGGGGACGACGCGGCAGAGTTTGCCAACAAGCTCGAAGACAAGTGGAAGATGGGCCGCAAAGGTTCGGACCGCCAGGTGATGGTGCTGCTGGCTGTGAACGACCACCAGCGACGCATCGAAGTGGGCTATGACCTGGAAGGGATTCTGCCCGATGCCAAAGTGGGGGACATCGGCCGGGAGATGGTTCCCGACCTGCGCGCCAATGACTTTGACGGCGCTGTGACCCTGGCCGTGGGCGAAGTGGCACAGGTGATTGCCGCCGACGCCAAGATCACACTCTCGGACGACGAACCCATCCAAGCGAGCCGGCCAGTGCATCAGGGGCCTGGGATGGGCAAATTGATTTTGCTGATCATACTTTTGATTTTCTTTGGCGGATTTCATCTCCTGAGGTTTTTGCTTGGCTTCGGCCTCTTTGGCGGATTTCGCGGTGGGCCCTGGATCGGAGGAGGAGGGTTCGGCGGGGGAGGCGGATTTGGCGGCGGCGGTGGTTTTGGAGGCTTTGGCGGTGATGGCGGAGGCTTTGGCGGCGGGGGAGCAGGGGGAAGCTGGTAGGTTTTGCACCTTGCTTTGCGTGGGATTGTCGTATCCCACCCTAGCCGCAAAGACAAAGACGCGGCGAGGGTGGGGCACGCGGCTATGCGTGGGATCGTCGTATCCCACCCTTGCGACAGAAACAGGAACGTCGCAAGGATGGGGCACCTGGTTTTAATTCGATGGAGTGGCTTGCCTGACGGCGGGCCTGAGGAGAAGAGGAGTTTATGAAGCGTGGAGCTTGGATTGTGCTCGGGGTTCTGGTTCTGGTTTTTGCGATGGTGTTTCTCAGCTACCAGGGAGCCAGAAACCAAATGGTGGACAAGAGCCAGAATGTAATGAGGGCGTGGTCGGATGTCGATGTGCAATTGGAGCGGCGCGCCGACCTGATTCCCAACCTGGTGGAGACCGTGAAGGGCTTTACCAAGGAAGAAAGTACGGTTTTTGGCGACATCGCGAACGCGCGGGCAGGTATGTTGAATGCGCAGGGTCCGCAAGCCAAGATCGCGGCGAATGGACAGTTGGATGGTGCGATAGGCCGGCTGCTGCTGTTGACGGAGAACTATCCGCAACTGCGGTCGAGCGATCAGTTCATGCGCCTGCAGGATGAATTGGCGGGGACTGAGAATCGCATCGGTGTGGCGCGGAAACGCTACAACGATGCGATCCAGGATTACAACACGTTTATCCTTCAATTTCCCAATAACATCTGGGCGGGGATGGCGGGCTTCCACGAGAACAGCGCCTATTTTGCGGCCAGCGAAGGTGCGCGTACCGTTCCGTCGGTCAAGTTCTGATTGGTCGCTGGTTGTGGTTCGTGGATTGCCACCCATTCGCCCAAAAAGATGGCGAATGGATGGGGCACGGATAATGTCCTTGCCGGCCAGTTCTGGTCGAGGCAGGTTGGGGTTCGCGGTTTCCAACCCATTCGCTAGAATTGCGAAACGCGGATCTTTCGACTCCGCTACGCTTCGCTCAGGATGACAGAATGGGTGGGGCGCGGATGGCGTTTTTGCCGGTTAGGTTCTTAGAGAGACCTGTTGGGGTTCGTGGCATCCCAGGTCCCCGAATGCGAGGGACCTGGGCCACCCATCAGTTCTCACACGATATAAAACTATCTGCGCTCACTTCTGCGCTTCGGAGGGTTGGCCGGCAACCTGGAGATAATTCTTGACGCTGAAGATGCCGGGGACGGTGTTGGCGCGGATCGAGGCTGTGTCTTTGTCGGCCTGCGAGTCGACCGTTCCATAGAGTTCCACATGACCATTCTGCACCGAAATGCGGATGGGCTTGGCGGGATCAACGGCGTACTTGTTCAGAGTCGGGTAGCCGTAGACGGCACGAGCGACCGCCATGCGAGCCTGGTCGTCCATGATCGAGGTAGGATCGACTTCAATTTCATCGACCACATCCTTGACACCGCGATAGGTGCTGACAAGGGCCAGCGCTGAGTCTTTGTCCACTGGGGTGCGGGCATGGCCGCCCACCGTTACCACGCCGTTTTGGACTCCGACGGTGATGGAGTTGAAGGCATTGCCGTAGCCCACGCGGTCATAGGCCAGCTTCTCTGCCAGCTTCGATTGCAGTTCCCGATCGGAAACACTCGGGCCGGCGACCTCGATGAGGTTACGCACAGCAGAGACGCCTTTGGCATGGTGCACGCGCTTGTCGGCATCGACCTTGTCTTCGTAGACATCCACGGTTCCGGTCAAGGTGGCAATGCCGTTCTCCACGCTTACCTTCACGTCTCGAAACTGTTTCTTGTTGAGCTTGGCGGCAGCATCACTGACTGCCTGGTTGCCGGATTGCGCCGATACATCTCCATCGGAGATTGAGGCGCGAGGTTGGGCCGCCAGGGAAGCCTGGGAAAGGCCGAGAAAAACAACTGAAAGTGTCGCCGCCAGAAGCGCGGCGTGGGGATTGGAAATCATCCGGATCATTTTGCGTACCTCCTTCTTGCAAATGCAATGCGTCGCGGCAGGAAGGATCAATCAACTCCCTGGGAATGAGCCGCACGGTCTTAGACACCGATTCCCCGGAAAAAGTTGTAGATCAGTCCGTAGCTGAGATGAGAAAGTCTCTAGCGATAGCGGCGAGTGGTCTTGATGACCACGGAGTAGACGCCGGACTCATCGCGAGCCAACTGCAAGGAAACATGGCGGTTGATGGCGATTTCCGCCTGAATCAACTGTTGGCTGGTCGTGTTCACATTGGTGGCATAGGTGAGCGTGAGGTTGCGGCCGAGCTGCTCCTCGACAATGATGCGCGAGGTGGAGTTGCCCAAGGCTCCGAGGTAATTGGGGTCCACCTTGACGGAGCCCGCGCCGAAAAGCTTTTGAACGCGGGAGCTGACGGTTGCGTTGAGGGCGCCGCCGAGCAGGGCATCGGTAGTCGGGTTGGCCAGGGCCTGTTCCTGCTGCTGAGTGTAGAGGCGCTGCTGGTTGCCGGTGCGGCCCAGAGCGAGCAGGGCCACCACATCGGCCTCGGGCAGCGGTGGATCGGAGCGATAAGTAACAGACAATCTATCAGGAGTGCCGTACACGCTGAGAGTGATGTCGTAGTCTTCGACGCGGGCGGTGGCGTTCAGATCGATAGAGGGTTGAATGCGAACCGGGTTGGTGAAGAAGATGTCTCCGCGCTGCAACTCGTAACGGGTTCCGGCGATGATCGCGTTACCTTCAGTAATGGAGATGCGGCCCAGCAACGAGGGCGAGGCCACCGTGCCGCGCAGGCGCAGATCGACGTTGCCGGCCAGCTTTGCATAGGCGTTCTGAAAGTTCAATTGCGGGGAAGAGGCGATGTGCACGTCGAGGCGGATGTGGTTGGACGGGGCGTCATAGGGCGCGATGGTCTCGACCGCATTGGCCTGCGCGGCCAGGGCCGCTATGTCGAGGTCGGGGCTTACCGTGAAGCGGGTGATCAGCACGTTGCCCGAGAGCAGCAGGTTATTCCGCGGTCCCTGCAGGTGAAGCGAGGCGTCGGCCAGAGCGCTCACCCCTGCAGGGTAGCGGATACGAATTCCATTCCCGGTGGCTGTCAAGTCTCCATAAAGGCCGTTCTGGTATGCCAGATAGCCGGAAACGGTCAGCAAGCCGCCGCCGGTCATCGCGGTGAGATTCTTGACCTCGAGCCGGTTCTGGTTGAACTCCAATGTTCCGTGCAACTGGCTGAGGCCATTGGGCAGGTCCTCAAGCGATAGCGCCCCGTCCTTGAAGTCGACGCGGCCTCTCAAGCCGGGATTCATCAGCGGGCCGTGGGCCTCGACCTGGAAAGTTGTAGTTCCACTGGCTGTCAGGTCGGGGTCCAGCGTCTGGGCCATTTTCAGGTTGATAGCTCCGTTTGCCGAGAAGTCAAGTTGCCGCTTGTCCTGGAGCGAGAGGGTGCCCTGCGCGTGCAGGTCGGTCTCCTCACCGGTCACGTGCAGAGGGTCGAGATGGATCATCGCATGGTCGAGCGTCGCATGGACGCCGCCGTCGCTCTTGAGGTGAACACCTGAGACCGTCACCTCCAACTCTTGCAATCTGGCCTCGCCGCGCAGTTCAGAAGGGCGGGCCAATGGCCCCTGCAGAGTGACGGTGCCGGCGAGCGCTGACTCACCACTGAGTCCCTGCACCTGGGCCAGCTTGAGCAGAGCGCCAATATCAAACCGCGAAAACTCGACAGTGGCCTGGGTGTCATAGTCGCCGGTGAGCGCGGTCTGGCCGTGCGCCTTGAAGTCGGCAGCCTCAAGCCGTGTAGTCAGGTCGTAGGTGACGGCATGGTTGGCAGTGTGCGCCTCCAGATCAAGGCCGCCCAGCGATTCTCCGCTGATCGCGAATCCGGGCAAGGTGGCGTGAGCTTCGAGGCGCGGATCGTCGAGCGTTCCCGATCCGCGCACGGTAAACCCAAGCGTGCCGGTCACGGCCAGACCCTTGCTGCGCAGAGCTTCGATGCGGGCGAGGTCGATCTCCGAACCGCTGGCGTCCAACTGGAAGCGATGGGATTGAAGGTTGTAGCCGCCGGTGGCCTCAATCTTGCCGGCCCGATCGCTCATCGTCAGCGAGGTAAGGCCGATGGTCTGGTTAGCAATGCTTCCCTGCGCCCGGATGCGGGCAATGGGCTCGCCGTAGACGGTGCCTTTATCCAGTTCGACCCATCCCGAGCCAGCGAGCGCATTGAGGGGGCCGTCGAGCTGCGCCTGCGCATCCAGAGAGCCTGCGAGGGGAAGAGTCTTGCCGACGAAGGGCTGGAGATCGCCGATGCCGACCTGTCCCGCGCGGAGTTCGAGATGAAGCAACGAATTCGCGTCGAAAGACGGGATGTTGGCCGCACCGCGCGCCGTGCTGAGCGGGGCCGCTGCCAGGCTGCCGCTGAGGTCGATCTCTGTCTTTCCGCGGCGCGCTACGGCATGAAGGAGGTCAATCCGGTTCGCCGAGTATTTCCCGGTGGCCTCCACCGAGTCCAGAGAGACATATTGAGACTGGCTGGAATTGCCGGTGGAGTTTGCCGGAAGCTCGAGGGTGAGTGCGGTAGCCTTCAGATCGCCCGTCAAGCGCGGATCCTCGAGTGAGCCGGCCCAGAAACCATTGACAAAGTCCGCCCGCCCAGCGAGAGCGATCGGCAGCGCAGCGGTTCCGGATCTTCCGTTGCGTGTCAGTCCAAGGTCGCGCAGAACGGTGTCGAACTCTGCGAGGCTTTGCGAATGAAAATCCAGATCGAATGCCGAAGGGCTTGTGAGCGGATATGCGCCCAAATGGCCGTGGGCCTCCAACTGACTGGCGGGAGTGTCGAAGACCACCTTGCGCATATCGACCGCTCCATCGTGCTGCGTATAAGTTGCATCGATCAAACCGCTTGCGGCGACCTTGTCCTTAGCGGCTTGTGCCGGTGCGGCGAGGCTCAGCAAGGCATTCACCGAGAGGGTGTTGACGTCGCCGTTGGTCCAGAGCGCCGTGGCCGGCCCGTTGATGCTGGTGTCGAAGCCGAGGTGCTGGAAGGGCGGCGCTGTGACCATCCCCAGCAGCGTGTCGAGGGCTACACCTTTGAAGTTCGAAGTGACCTTGCCGTTGACGGGGATCGTGATGTCGTCGGATGGCTGGGGTGGTCTTGCGGGGAGTGCGGGCTGGACTCTTGCGCCGCGAAATTTGCCGGTGGGCGCAGGGGCCGGCCCCATCGTAGCCGCTCCTGGGAGCGTGGGCAGCCAGTGATCCAGCGCGAGGTCGAAGTCAATCTGGCCGCCCTGGCGCAGACGAGCAACGCTCGAGGTAATCAGCAACTGCTCGGGATCGGCATGAACCCGCGCATCAAGTCCAACGCCCGTGGCGACGACACCGGTGCCGATATACGCGCCGCCATCGACATGCACCGTGCCATCGACGCGAAATACGCCTGCCTGCCCGGCTGCATCGAGGTTCAGATGCGCAATGCCTTCGGGCGCATCCGGATAGCCGGTCAGGGGATTGAGCAAGCGCATGTCCAGCTCGCCGGCAACTCTGGCCTGCCACCTGGGATGGGCAAAGTCATTGAGAGCGCCGGAAATATCAAGGGACCGGTCTTTGACGCCGCGACTGCGGGCGGTGATGCGGAGAGAGTTCAGGGTTGCGCCGCTTCGGGTCAGATCGAGCGTAGCCTGGAGGAAGCCCTCAACCAGTTGCGACTTGCCCGGCCCGGAAGAGAAGCCGCGCGAGAAGCTTAGATCGCGGGCTCCTGCCTCGATGCGATAACTCTCCTGGCCTTGCGCGCTTGCCCCGGAAGCGCCGCGCACGACTGAGGAACCCGCCGGCACATAGATCATGCGCAGGGAGAGATCGCTGGCGATGAAGTCGAGCGGGATGTGCCGGTTTTGAAAGTCGAAGGCGGCGGCGCGATTGTCATAGTCAATGACGCCCTGTTCGACTTCAGCCTGTCCGGTCTTCAAATCGAAGAACGTGTCGATCGCCGGCTTGCCTGACTTTTTCTTCTTGCGAGGCTGCGGCTGATTTGTCGAGCCGTCGGGGTAGACGATCAGATGAAGTTGGGGCCGAAAGATCTCAAGCTCGCGCCACAGGATGCGCGGGCTCAAGATTCCCAGCACGCTCACCCTTACGCGCAGGCGCTCTGCTTGAACGTAGGGGGCTTCGTTGGGGGCTTCAAGGCCGTGGATGACCAGCCCGCCGGCCTGGGCTTCCAAACGGAGCAGATTCCAGTGGAAGGAGGCGATCTCTACGCGTCCGCCTGTGGCAACTTCGATCTTGCTGACCATGTACCTACGGACCATGTTTTCGAAGCTGGCCGAGCTCGCCCAAACGTAGAGACACGCTATAGTGATCGTCAACAGAACTACAGCACCTGCAAGTGACAACGGGAGATGGCGAAGAAAGAAACGGCGCAAGCGGCGAGGGCGAGGCGCTTTGGCTTGCGCATCGGGCTCGGGACTCTCAGCTGAAGAAGGAGGCATGAAATCGTTGTCGCTCATGCGCCTCCTTGTTCTGCGCCGCTTGTGGTTTCAAGTGCACCGAATGCCGGGTCCAGCACCTCCACATCGCCCTGCTTACGCAGATTCTTGAGCCAGTCGTCGAAGAGCACATTCACCTGCCGCTCGAGCAGAATCTCCTGAATGCGCTGGGAGACCTTGTCCAGAGCTGGAATCGCCTCTCCGGCCGCATATTGCGGCAGCAGGGTTTGTTTGTAGTAGGTTTCAATCTCATCCGGTGCGATGCGAATCCCTTGCCGGAAGCGCTGCTCGATGAAGCGCAGAATCTGCAACCGGTAGCGTAGATAGGCCTCCACCCGCTCTTCGGTCAATCCGTGCGCGGCCAGAAAAGCCTTCCAACCTTCGTCCGAGGCACAGTTGAGGCGAACGCAAGCCGGCAGTTCCTTTCGGATCTCTCCTACCCTGGCATCGACTTCGGCCTGCGAAGGCTCGGCGGCCTGTTCATCTTCCTGGTGAATCTGCTGCTGGATCAGCGCACGGCTGATCAGTTGTTCGAGGGCAAGTTTGGGAGTGAGAGAGGCGAGTCCACCCCGGCCCGGGTCGAGCACCGTCAGCCGCATCTCGTCATCCACGTCGCTGGCCAGAATGGCCTGATTGTTCACCACGGCCACTACCCGGTCAAGCACCACCGCGCCGGCGGAGTGAACCGCCTGAGACGCGCTCTGAGCAGGGCTTTGAGCGACTCCCGTAGCTGCTGCCAGAGCCAGAGACACCGCAATCGTCCAAAGACAATCTGCTTTGGCCTTGACGGCGAGTCGAGTTTGAGGGCGGTTGCACATCAGAAGGTCTGTCCAAGACTGAAGAAGAAGTTGAAGTGATTGGCCTCGCCCACATGCGGGTCAGAGGCCGGGTTGGAGATCGAGTAGTTATAGATCACAGGGTAAATGGGCGGATTCAGGTTGTAGCTGAAGTCCAGCCGGATTGGCCCTACCGGCGTATGGTAGCGCAATCCCAATCCTGGCGTGTGAGAGAAATAGTTGAAACTGCACTCGCCCTGCCAGCCTGTCGACGTGACCGGACCGGGAGGTGTGTTGGTGCTTGCGGGAGCGGTGGTGTTTTTGCAGTTGTCGCGCTCCGGTTGGCGTACCCTTAGGGCGCTGCTCCATGCATCTCCCGCATTGGTGAAGACATTTCCCATGTCGTGGAAGAGAACGAAGCTGACCGTGTCGCCGAGCCACGGCAGCATGGGCGGAGGCAGGCGCAATTCAGTGAGATTGGTGAGCGCGCCGGCTCCGCCGATGGGAAAGCCCGTCTCAGGGTCGCGCGGGCCGGCCGAGTTCTCGCCGAAGCCGCGCAGCGAGGTGGCCCCGCCGGAGTAGAGCCGCTCAGGGAGGGGAATCAACTCGTCTTCTGGCTTGCCGTAAGCCCGCTCCTGTCCGTAGCGGGTGTTGCGGGCCAGCACAAAGCGCCCCTTGTCGAACTGGTAATAACTTGAATTGGACAGGTCGAGACGGCTGAACTCGGCCTGCGCTCCAAAGGCTTCGCCGGAGAGAAAGCTCTGGAAGCTGGTGTAGGTGCCGCGGTGCGCATCGAGCGGCGAGTCGCGCGTATCCCGAATCCATGTGATGGAGGGACCCGCGACACGGACCGCAGTGGAATCCTCTACAACCTCTCCCGGAGCTACCTGAAGGCTGGCTGCGTCCACCTTGACGCGGCGGAAGTTGAACTCGTAAACCAGGGTGTTTGCCTTGGAGAAATGCGACGCCGGCGAATTGAAGTGCTCGGTCATGCGAACTCCGCCATCCAGCTTGGAAGCTACGTAAGTGGAGACGTCCAGGCTGTTGGCGTAGCCGCCGGAAAAGGTCAAGCCGAAGTTCCGATTGCCCTCGAAGTGCGGGATCTGGTAGAGCAGGTCGATCTTCTGCTCCAGCAATCCGTAGTTTCCCCGCAGCGACATCGATTGCTCCCGCCCGAAGAGATCGTTGCGCGTCAGGTCGGCGAGGAACCTGGGGCTGGCTCCTGTCTTTCCGTTCGGGTTGCAAGCGACCCCGCGAATAATAGCGCTGGCGCAGTTGCTCTGCGGATTTCCAGTCTGAGCCTCGAGACCGAAGCCCAGGGTCAGGGCCCAGCGCCGCGCCTCAGTCGCTTGCAAAAGCACGGTTTTTTCGGTCTCTCCCCCGGAGGGGTTCTCGATCGCAGTGTCGACTTCGTTGAAAAGGGCAAATTCGTAAAAGTTGCGCTGTGTCTGCTGCAGCGCCGACTGGTTGAGAGGGTCGCCCGGATGTAGCGTAATGGCCTTGGCTACCGACTCAGGACGGGTAAAATGCAGACCGGTCAACAGCACTTTGCGCACAAAAATCTGCTGCCCTTCAGTGATATGAAAGACCACGTCTACCTTTGTCGCATCGGCCTTTTCCGGCTGCTGGTTCACCTCCACCTGCACCTGATCGAAGCCCCGGCTCATGTAGTCGGTGAGCAGCTCATCACGGTCTCCGGCCAGATTCTCGGGCGAGAGCAGTTGTCCGGCCACGGTGTTCATTTGCGGCGTAAGCCTGGCCGCATCCACGTGATCGTTTCCTTCCAGGCGCACGGTGCCCACGCGCAACTGCTCACCCTCCTCGATGCGATAAACGACGATGAGCGGAGTTGTCTTTGAGGCCCGTGGCAATGGCGCGCCGCCTGTGGCTCCCGGCCTTCCAGCCGCGCCGGCCGAGGTTTCTACGGTGTTGGTCTCTGAAGTCACCTTGACCTTGATGAAGCCATTGTTCTGGTAGACGGCTTCGAGGGCGTTGATGTCGGCCGAGACGAGGGACTGAGAGTAAGCGCCGTGGCGGTCGAGGGTATCGGCCGCATGTACGTTGAGCAGTTGCTTGAGGGTCTCAGAGTCGAAGTAGTGGTTGCCTGCAACAGAAACCCGCTCGACGCGCCGCCGAGGTCCCAGATTCACTTTATAAAGAATGGTGACTTGCTCGGCAGTAGCGGATTGCTGCTCATGTTCCACCCTCACATCGAAGTAGCCCAGCCTCTGATAGTAGCTTCGCAGCCGGCGATTGCCCTCGGTGAGCAGGTCCTCGTCCACGCTGCCCTCCTCGAAGATGGGGATCAGATGCTTGAGCCGATCCCGGCTGATGCCGGCTCCCTGGACCAGCAATTTGACGACCGGCCCCTGGTTGGACGAGAAACGGAAGTTGGCCAATTGGGCCTGCGAGGTGTACTCCTGGGATTCGAGCTTGATTTCAGCTTCCAGCCGTTGCTGGCGCTGATAGACCTTCAGCACTCCGGCCAAAGCCCGGCTGTCGGTTTCGTTGTCAACGTGCGAACCGGCGCGCAGGTGCGCGTGATGGCGAAACTCCTCCACGCTCATTCCAGGGTCGCCCGTCACCGCCACCGCACCGACGCGCGCCTGAGGGCCAGAGGTTATATGGAAGGCAATGTCGACCAGTTGCTCTTCCGGGTGGGCAGTCAGCGTGGGAGTAATGACCGGCTCATGGAATCCGTTTTGCGCGAGCGTGACGCGCATTTGTTCCACAGCCTGATCGAGCTTGGCCGGGGTAAAGCGCGCTCCGGCGGTGAGTTGGCTGGCACGGTCAAGCTGGGTGTCGAGCGATGCGCCCTTGGCGCCATCCACGGTGACTGTGCCGATAAAGCTGCGCGCTGTTCCGCGAAAGACAAGCGCCAGGCCGCCGTCATCGGGCACTGCCTCGGCCGCGAGGGTTTCAAAGAGGCCGGTCGAAAGGAGTTGGCGCAGGCTCCTCTTCAGAGCTTCCCGGCTCAGAGGCGCTCCCTCGGCCTGTGCCAGATGAGCGGTGATGGGCGAGAGGCGTTCGGCTGAGACTCCCTCGAACGAAATGCGCTTAACCGGCAAACCTTCCCAATGGGCAAGGGGATCGGGCGGGGATGGTACGGACGAATCGCTCTCCGCACTAAAGTCGTCACCGCTATGGGTGCGACTCTGGCTCCAACCGTCCATTCTGCCACAAATTCCGAAGGCAAGGAGGCAGGCCAGGAGAATGATGTACCCTGACCGCGTGCCGCCTTGCCGCCCCGGTTTTTCACCCCGGCGACGAAGCTCCGCCGCCGGGGAATCCGGCATTTCCATCAAGACTGTATCTCCCTGCAGAGATCGGGGCTATAGGATCAGGCAAGTTGTCAGGTCTTCAGACCCGGCTTATTGTCTTCTGAGTCCAATTGCTTCCTCGTATCTCTACCCCATGTTGCCGGATCTCTAATCTCTAATCCGTATTCCTTTATACTAACTACGAATAGCGGCCGGCGCAGCGGCGCCGGGTTGGGAAGCAGGACAGCCAAGAGGTAGCGCATGTCCAATCCCTGGCATAGAACGCATTCGCCGGATGCAAACTCCGGAGCTGTGTCGAGAGAAGCGACGCGCCGTAAGAGGGCCTCTTCGCTCGAGGTTGCATCTCCACCGCCGGCGTCTCTGTCCGCTTTATGCGAGACTCAACTGCTTGCCCAGGCCAAAGCGGGAGACCAGCTTGCCTTTGCCCAACTTTACGCTTTGCATAAAAAGCGCATCTATTCCCTGTGTATGCGGATGGTGGGCAATAGGACCGAAGCCGAAGATCTGACGCAGGAGACCTTCCTTCAACTGCATCGCCGAATGTCCACTTTCCGCGGAGACTCCTCATTTTCCACTTGGCTGCATCGGTTGGCCGTCAACGTTGTGCTGATGAACCTACGAAAGAAAGGTTTATCTCTGATCTCGATGGATCGTGCAATGGAGACTGTGGACGAACGAAGCCTCGGCCGGAGCTTTGGCTCGCTCGACCTCACATTATCCGGCGCCATCGACCGGTTGGCTCTGGAGCATGCAGTTGACGATCTTCCTGCCGGTTACCGCCTCGCCTTTGTCCTGCATGACATCGAAGGCTATGACCACCAGGAGATCGCATCCGCGCTCGATTGTTCGATCGGAAACGTCAAGTCGCAACTGCACAAGGCTCGACTCAAGCTTCGCGATGTGCTTCGTGCGCTGCCAGGGCAGGAGGAACGAGGATGATCGAGGATGCCAACCCCATGACCTGCCGGCAGTTCCAGGCCCAATTGCCGGAGCTCATGGGCTCCCGCGAGAACTTCGAGGCCGATCGGCATCTTCAGCGTTGCACGCTCTGTCGCGCCCTGCTCACCGATCTGGAGACCATTGCCGAGGCAGCTCGGCAGTTGTTTCCCGGTGTGGAACCGGCCGACGAACTATGGAGTCAGATTGAATCTGCCCTCTGGAATGAGGGAAAATCTCGCGAACCCGAAAAGAACACGGAATGAACGTTCCGGCTGGTAAGGCCGGGGCGTATTCAGCCGGGATTCAGAGGAGCGTAGACTATCTCAATCGCCCCTTGCTGACAGGGTTGCCGGGGTCGCAGCCTTCTCACCTTCCCCGTGCTTTGGCCGATACACCCTTGAGCAGGGGTGGAGCCTGAGGGGGCGTCCTCGTAGAAGCCAACGAATTCTGGGTGAGTCAGCGAGGGACTCAGCTCTCGGCCGGAACCACATTCAACCCGCAACCGTAGCTTTTGGGGTGCTTTGCGGACTTCGGAACGAGGAAAGGCTGACCGAAGAGGAATTTTTCATGCAACTTTTCCAAGTCTGCGTTGTCTAATGAAGAAAAGTTGATAGAAGGACACTCAATGCAAAACCAGTCTCCGAACTCGCCATCCTCCCAGGGTCCCGCCAAAAAGGACGCGTCCGCCGTGCGCAAGATCGCAGTCCTGCCGGTCCGGGATACTGTGCTGTTTCCCCATGCAGTGCTGCCTCTGACCGTTGGCAGGGAGAGCTCCATTCAATTGATTGAGTCGCTGGGCGAGGAGCGGGCCATCGTGGTCGTTGCCCAGCTGGACCCTCGTCTTGACACCCCGCAGCCGGCCGACCTGCACGCGGTGGGAACCCTGGCAACCGTGCACAAGATTGTGCGCATGCCCAACCAGAGCCGGTTCGTCTTTACCGAGGGTGTCGAGCGCGTGCGCCTGGTGCGCTACTCGCAGACCGAACCCTTCATGGTGGCTGAGGTCGAGGTTGTGGAGGACACGGATCCGCCGGCGACGGCTGGCGCTGAGGCGTTGGTACGCAACGTGATCGGGCAGTTCCAGCAGATCGTTGCCGAATCCCCGACGCTCTCAGATGAACTACGGACGATCGCCGCCAACATCGAAGAACCAAGCCGGCTGGTGGATTTTGTCGCCTCCTCGCTGCCATTTCTGACGACCGACGACAAACAGCAACTTTTGCAGACGCCCAGTATCGCCACGCGGCTGGAGCTGCTCAACCGGCATCTGGCCAAAGAGATCGAGGTGCAGCAGTTGCGCACCAAGATCCAGAGTGAGGTGCAGGACCAGGTGCAGCAGTCGCAGCGCGACTACTATCTGCGGGAACAGCTCAAGGCTATCCAGAAGGAACTGGGTGAGCAGGACGAGGGGCAACGCGAAACCGACGAACTGCGGCAGAAGATCGACGCCGCCGGAATGCCGGAGGATGTGAAGAAGGAGGCGCTGAAAGAGCTGTCGCGTCTGTCGCGCATGTCTCCGATGGCCGCCGACTACTCGTTGACCCGCAACTACATTGAATGGCTGGCCTTGCTGCCATGGGCCAAAAGTTCCGGTTCCAAGATCGATATTGGAGTCGCCAAGGAGATCTTGGACGAGGATCATTACGAGCTAAAAAAGGTGAAGGACCGCATCCTCGACTATCTCAGTGTTTTGGAATTGAAGCCGGACATGAAAGGACCGATCCTGTGCTTTGTTGGGCCTCCGGGCGTGGGCAAAACCAGCCTGGGCCGGTCGATTGCGCGCGCCCTGGGTCGCAAGTTTCAGCGCGTCTCGCTCGGCGGCATGCACGACGAGGCGGAGATCCGCGGCCATCGCCGCACTTACATCGGCGCGCTGCCGGGACAGATCATTCAAAGCATCAAGAGAGCCGAGACCAACGATCCGGTGATCATGCTCGATGAAATCGACAAGCTGGGCAGGGACTTCCGCGGCGATCCGGCGTCGGCATTGCTCGAGACGCTCGATCCGGAGCAGAATTGCGCCTTCCGCGACAACTACCTCGACGTGCCCTTTGACTTGTCGAAGACGCTGTTCATCTGCACGGCCAACCAGTTGGATACTGTACCGCCGCCGCTGCTGGACAGGATGGAAGTAATTCCTTTGCAGGGTTACAGCGAGGACGAGAAGAAGCATATCGCCTTCCGCTATCTGATTCCGCGGCAGATCAAGGAGAACGGCATTACACCGGAACAGATCGAGTTTCCCGAGGATGCGGTGCGGCACATCGTGCGCCACTATACGCGCGAGGCCGGCGTGAGGAAGCTGGAGCAGACGATTGGAACCGTTTGCCGCAAAGAGGCTCGGCGCGTGGTCGAGGGCAAGACGGAAAAGCTCATCGTGACCCGCGAGGTGCTGAAGGAGTTTTTGGGCGGCATCCAGGTGCGCGTGGACACCGAGGTCGCCGAGCGCGTGAAGCGCCCCGGAGTGGCTGTTGGCCTGGCCTGGACGCCGGCCGGCGGCGACATTCTCTTCATCGAGGCCAACAAGATGAAGGGCAAGGGAAACTTCACCATGACGGGGCAGATTGGCGAGGTGATGCAGGAGTCGATGCAGGCCGCGCTGACCTGGGTGCGATCGAATGCCGCCGCGCTGGGTCTGGCGGAGGACTTCACCAAAGAGACAGACCTGCACATTCATGTTCCGGCCGGAGCGATTCCCAAAGACGGCCCCTCGGCCGGGGTGACCATGACAACGGTGCTGGTTTCGCTGTTGACCGACACGCCGGTGCTGCCGCTGACCGCGATGACCGGCGAGATCACCCTCAGCGGCAATGTGCTGCCGGTGGGCGGCATCAAAGAGAAGTTCCTTGCGGCGCGCCGGGCTGGAATTCAAACCATCATCCTGCCGGCTGAGAACCGTCAGGATGTGGAAGAAGACCTGACGCCGGAGCTTACTGAAGGGGTCGCAATCCACTACGCCAGCCGCATCGAGGATGTGCTGGCCGTGGCTCTGCCGCTGTTGAAGGCGAGGCCGCTCGCACTCCCTTTGATTGATGAGGAAGCTGTGAGTGCTTCGGTGTGACACCAGATTGATTCAACTGTGTTGAGGTGCTGGGAGAGTGCCGGTCCTGTTCCGATTGCATTGCAAGTTGGGGGGATTGTCATAAGGAGCAGGTAAAACGCGCATTCTCACTGGTTCTTCGCCAGATGAAGCTTGTGTACATTTTTAGCACCAGTAGCCGAGTTCACAAGCTCCAACTTACCCCCCGGTATCGTGTAAGAGTACTTGACGTAGTAAGTCTGTCCAGCTTCTGCGTTGAAAGCGAGACGAAATGGAGCAGGAGCTGGATAAGTGCCTGTCAGCACACTGAGAACCTTGCCTATTCTGAGTTGACAGTATTGCAGGTCGCTTCGTCTGTATCCTGTACTCCAAGTAGTATAAGAGCCGCCTCCTGAACTGAATCCGCCCTGAATGACCTGGAGGCCGCAAAGCTGAATTGCTTCTTCCGATGGTCCACTGCTCGCCAATGATGCCTCGATCATCGCCATCGCACCTCTTGATGCTTCCTCGCATTTGACGGTTTCTGGCAAACGCGATGCTGCGGGAGCACCAGAGACGAATTCAAGCTGCATATCCAGTGCTGCACATCCAGAAAGAGAAGCTAAGCGGCCTAGCGGAAAGGGCAACGGGAAGAATGGATTATTGGGCGTGATTCCGGCCACATAGACCTTCCCCTGAGGCACCTGAACTTCTGTGTAATTCCTGAGATGCAACTCGGCGAAGTGATTGCTATTGACATAAATCGAGGCATGCCAACCTGCGCCGAACCCTTGGCCTGGCCTGTAGACGTATACCGTCGCATTGACGGCAGATGGGGCTGGGCAGCGACTTGGTCCTTCGTGTCGCTCCGAGGGATGGGGTTACTGACGGCTTCAGGTTCCTGGCTTGCCTGGACTGTCTGTCCATGCCCAACTGGCTCGAGTCTAAATGCGCAAGAAAGCGCAAAAATCAACATGCCAAACGAACATCTGGTTCGCCGGAGGTGGCTGATTACCAAAAGGTTCATATGACACCCCCAAATCGGAAATCTACGGAATGA
Source organism: Occallatibacter sp. (assembly GCA_049522255.1). Lineage (GTDB taxonomy): Bacteria > Acidobacteriota > Terriglobia > Terriglobales > Acidobacteriaceae > Telmatobacter. The sequence goes on along the minus strand of JBEKOA010000003.1, from coordinate 37,623 downwards.
TAACAGAGATCCCTTATTTCTAGGGGGTTTTGCTCCGTTCCAGCGAGGAGCAACTTTGGTGCATCGGGGCTACTGAAAGCGCCCTCACCGCCGATGAAGACCGTAGAATCCACTGCGCAGGGGCGCATGAAAAGCGGTGACCATGGCGACCACATCCCTCATCACTCCGTTGCATCTCTCCGGGAACACCACAGACCAGCAGAACGCCCAGCTTCAGGAGATTCTTGGGGCGGCCGTTCAGACAGCCTATCTTGCGTCCATCGAGCAACTGGACAAGCATAGCGCGCAGATCGTGCTGGACTTGAGCAAGAAGCTCAAGTCCGAAATCGCCGATTCGGTGGTTGAGATCATCCAGCGGCATACGGCCAGCGACAAGTACCTGGATGAAGAGGTGGGTTCGAATCGCGGCTACCCTCCGAACTACCGGGTACGGCCGATCGAAGCCCAGGTCACCGAGCTGAAGAAGATCTTTCCCATGCTTGGCAGTTGCCAGGAAAAACTGGCCCGCAAGCCGCTACTGGAGGGCGCGGAGGCGTGGTTTGCGATTCCGCGCTGGCAGGCGCTGGCTCCTACCTACAACGAGGCTGTGGAGATAGTGCTGGAGGTTCTGGGCAAGAGGCGCAAACTGCAAAACCGCATCGCCGGCCGCCTGGGACCGACCTATCTGCGCCAATCGGAACGCGCCAAGCTTGCGGCAAAGATCTTGGCCGATCAACAGCAGGGGAACGACATACTGGTGGTGGCGGCGCAGTCCGGCATGAGGCATCGCGGCTGCTCGGCCCGACGCGCCCGCGTGAGGATGGCCGGCAACGAGTTCGGCGCGGGGGTCTACGCTGTCGCCTGCATGCTTCTCACGCATCCTGAGCGGCTCTCCTCAGAAGACGCGCTGATGATCGATTGCGGCGGCGACGAGTACTCGATGCGGGGCGACTACACCTTTGATCGCGTGCCCCTGTTTGACTACGACATTGCGGGCATCGAGTTCAGCATCTTCTACGACGACCGGTCGCGGAATCTCTGGGGCTCGCCCTCGGGTTTCCTCTACAAATTTGGCTGATCGCACCTCACCGACTGATTGCCGTCTGCCGCGTCTAACCGGGAGGCGGTATTCTCTTCATCAATGATCCAGGTGCGGGTTCTCTGCTTTGGCGTGTTGAAAGATTGGCTGGGCGCTTCCGCGGTAACGGTCGAGTTGCCGGAGGGCGCTACGGTCGCGGAGTTGCTCGCACGGCTCGGCGAGGGCCGGGCTGAGGGATTATTGCGCGGCATCGCGGTGAGCGTCAATGCGGAGTTTGCCAGCGTAGCCCACGCGCTGAACGAGGGAGATGAAGTGGGCCTGCTGCCGCCGGTATCGGGTGGCAGCCAAGGATTAGAGCAGGTGGTCGCCTTGTGCTCCGAGCCGATCCAGGTAGAAAAATGGATCAACGCCGCCAAGCAGGGCGAAGACGGCGCCGTCGTGGTCTTTGACGGCATTGTGCGCAACAACACGCGCGGACGCGCAAGCCTCTTTCTCGATTACGAAGCCTATGAAGAGATGGCCGAGAAGCAGATGAGGGAGCTTGCATCCGAAGCGCGCACGAGATTTGGCGTGCGTCATGTAACGATGATCCATCGTCTCGGACGGCTCGATGTGGGCGAGACCAGTGTGCTGATTGTCGTGGCCTCGGCGCATCGCGTGCAGGCCTTCGAGGCCTGCCGCTGGCTGATCGATACACTCAAGAAAACCGTGCCCATCTGGAAAAGGGAGACCTTCGCCGATGGCGCCGTCTGGGCGGCTGGCGAAGCGTTTCCTGCTGAGATAGCCGTAAAGTCGCCGGAGGCCGCATATGACTCGTAATTGTGGCCGGTTTCCATTGTGCCCACTCAAGATCAAAACGGGCCGAGCCTGTCGACTTGCGGTCAGTTGGATGCTGCTGGCTCTCTGGCCCCTCGCTCTCACCGGGCAGGCGGTCACCCTTCATATGGACGTGAAGCTGGTCAACATCTTTGTGAATGTGACCGATCGGAATGGGGCCGTTGTGGGCGGCCTGACGCGCGAGGACTTCGCGCTCGCCGAGGACGGCCGGCAGCAGGAGATTGCGGTCTTCGAACGCCAGTCGGAACTGCCCTTGAATCTGACGCTGGCGATCGACACCAGCGGCAGCGTGCGCAAGGATATGGCCGAGGAGGCGGATGCAGCGCACCGTTTCGCCCACGCTCTGATGCGTTCGCAGGACCAGATGAGCCTCTTGCAGTTTGCCACCTACGTGCGCGAACTGACGCCCTTCACCAACAAGCTGAGCCAGATCGATCGCGGCCTGAGCCAGTTGCGCGGCGACTGGGCCACGTCGCTCTACGATGCGGCATGCCTTGGCTCCGAGCGCCTGGGAGGCAAAGAGGGGCGCAGGGTGCTGGTTCTGGTGACCGACGGGGACGATACTGCGAGCAACGCCACCTATGCTCAGGCGCTCGAACAGGCCCTGCGCAACGAGGTCATGATCTACTCGATCATCGACGTGCCCATAGAGGCCAGCGCCGGCCGCGATCTGGGAGGCGAGCACGCGCTGATTACCCTGGCCGAACAGACCGGCGGCAAGAGCTACTATGTCAACGACGGCGGGCTCGACAAGGCCTTTGCAAGGGTCAGCGACGACCTGCGCACACAGTATCTGATCGGCTACTATCCCCACAATCAGGTCAAGGGAGTTGGCTTCCACCGCGTGCGGGTGACGGTCCCCAGGGCCGCGGCCGAGGAACTGAATGTTCGCCATCGCACGGGTTATTTTGCCGACCCGCCGGCGAAGGGCAAATAATCCGCTGGAATCAGTCTTTGTTTTATCGCATTCGCCGTTCTGCGTGATTGCATCTAAAATGACAAGATGACTCCTCCTGTGTCCGCGCGACGCCGCATCAAGATGCCCCCGCCCGGTGAGACCGGCCAAGAAGCGCTTTATCTGCGCTCTCTGAGCGATCGCCAGGTCAACGTACAGATCAAGTTGCGCGACGGCGAAACAGTGCGTGGCTGGATTGAGTACTTCGACGACGGGATGCTGCGGCTGACCCGCGAGGGCAAGCCGAACCTCTTCATCTACAAGCACCAGATCCGCACGATTTCAGAGGCGAGCAAGAGGACGCCGCGCATTGCGAAGACCAACGGGCGGGATCTGAATGGTTCCGCTACGAACGGAAGTTCCGCGTGAACCCTGTGAATTCAACTTCGGAGTGGGTGTGGGTTCCCGCGGCATCCGCCATTGCCCGCGAGGCCGGCGCCAAGCTGCGTGAGTTCTTTTCCCAAGGTGTGGTTACCGAGTACAAGGGCGACGCTGACCTGGTCACGGTGGCCGATCGCACCTCGGAAAAGCTGATTCGCGGGCGGCTGGCCGAGGCCTTTCCGGAGCATGGAATCTACGGCGAAGAAGGAACTCGGGACCGGCTCGACGGCGAGTTCCGCTGGTATGTGGACCCGCTGGATGGAACGACCAACTTTGCTCACGGCTTTCCGCAGTTTTGCGTCTCGCTCGGCCTGGAACAGCGGCCAGAGGGATTGGCTCCGGAGGAGGATGGGACGCTGGTGGCCGCAGTCATCTACGACCCCATGCGGGATGAACTCTTTGCCGCCGAGCGGGGACGCGGCGCGCTGCTGAATTCCAAGCCGCTGCATGTCTCGCGGACTCCGGAGTTGAGCGAGGCGCTGGTGGCCACGGGTTTTCCCAGCCGCAAGCGGCACGCGACCCCGAATATCCACTTCTATCAGGAATTCACCTTGCGCTCGCACGGTGTGCGCCGGGCAGGGTCGGCTGCGCTGGATCTGGCTTTTGTCGCCGCGGGCCGGCTGGATGCCTTCTGGGAGTTCAGCCTCAATCCATGGGACACGGCAGCCGGCATTCTGCTGGTGGAGGAGGCCGGCGGGCAAGTCACGGACTTTTCCGGCAAGCATTTTCTGCTGGACAGCAGAGAGATTCTGGCATCGAACGGGCTGATTCACGCCGAATTGCTGGGCTTCTTTGACGATATGTTCGCCGGACGGAATCTCGCGCCCATCCCCACTCCCAAGGAGTTTGCGACGCATCGTGCCGAGCGGGCTGGCGGATAGACTATCGGCCGCTGGCAGAGAGAATTCGGTCGAGATGACCTCTTTTCCGGTTCGCATTCGGGATGGGGGATTCGACAAGTGATGGTTCGATTTCCCGCATCGCAAAACGTCTTTGCGCGGGCTTGGCACCTCCTTTGGTGTCCTGTGCTACTATCACCCTCGAAGGCCAAGTTCCGAGTTCCCCTGGAGAAATCAGAATGGCATATGTCATTGCAGAACCCTGTATCGGCACCAAGGACACCGCCTGCGTAGACGCCTGTCCTGTCGATTGCATCCACCCCAAAAAGGACGAAGACGGTTTCGCTTCTTCAGACCAGCTATTTATCGACCCGGTCGAGTGCATCGACTGCGGGGCCTGCGTCCCGGCCTGCCCGGTCTCGGCTATCTTCGCCGCCGATGACCTGCCCGAAAAGTGGGCCAGCTTCACGGCAAAGAACGCCGCGCACTTCGGTCGCTAAAGGGATTCGAGCTATCTCACAGACGCGCACCCCGTCCTGCGGGATGCGCGTCTCTATTTTTCGTGCGCGAATCCGATAGCCATAGTCATCAATTGTGACGGGGTTGTTCTTCGCCGTTCTCTAGAGAACGGGCTGCTTTTCTTCTTCGGCGATGGGTGCGGGGTCCAGCTTCGGACTGCGAAGATCTGTATCCGCGATGAACCTGTTGCGGCAGGAGATCGCGAACCGCCCTTTCTCGACTTCGACAAACTCAACGTTGTCGCCGGTCTTGAGTCCAAGGTTTCTGCGCACTTGTGGGGGAAGTGTGATGCGGCCGTTGAAGGTGACCATTGCGGTGGGCATTTGGAACCTCTAACCCATTGTACCGGTGGCGCCCGCTCTCGCCTAGAGGGGAAGCTGTGGAAAGCTTAGGCCCCCGCAAGAGAATCCATGCCGGCGTCTCGTGTGTCGAATCGGTAGAAGGCCAGGTTTTTCTTACATATAGCATCTATCGCGGTGCTCTCAACCGGCAACCGTTAAGGCGATCCGGAGCAGCCGGGCCAGAGTGCGATGATGGAGTCCGAATGAACGTGCTCACCTCAGAAGCCGTGGTTTTGCGCACCTGGCCGGTCCACGAGGCCGACCTTATCGTGAGCTTTTTTACGCGTGACTACGGTAAGGTGCGGGGCGTGGCCAAGGCGGCGCTCAAAAGCCGCAAACGCTTTGGCGGAGCGCTGGAACCGATGACCCTGGCTCGAGCCTGGTTCGTCGAGCGGCCCAGACAGGAGTTGGTCCGGCTCGATCAGCTTGAAATCCTTCGCTCGCCGCTCTCGGCCCCGGTCGATCCAGTGCGCATGACGGTGCTCAGCCTCTTTGCCGAGGTGCTGGACGAGGCGCTGCCCGACCACGATCCCCAGGAGACGGTCTTCCGTCTGCTGATGGCTGTGCTTGAACAGACGACAGTCGACCAGCCCTGGATGCCGCTGACTTACTTCCAACTCTGGATGACACGGCTGATGGGCCTCTTGCCCGACATCGCGCACTGCACGGCCTGTGGCGAGGCATTGGGTGCGGAGGAGATTTCGTTCAATTTTCATGCCGATGGACTTTTTTGCGCGGTCCACCGCAACGGCAATGCAAGCGAGCTCTCGGCGGACTCCTGGCAACTGGCGCAGCGCATGTTGCGTGCGCCGGTCTCGGCCTTTGCCGGCGAGGACTGGCCGCGGCGCCGCGCACAGGATCTGCGCCGCTTCACGCTGCAATCCCTGGAGCGGCACCTGGAGCGCAAACTGCGCTCGGCAGAGGCGCTGGCGCGGTTGGGCAACTAGAAGAGCCTGATAAAATCGAGTGAGTCCCGACGAGAGAGAGTTGACCGTGTCCTCATCCCAAGCTTTGTCCCAACCGAAGACTACCCCGCTCACCTTTCAGGAGCTTCTCTTCCGCTTGCAGAGTTTTTGGGCGGAACGCGGCTGCGTGATTCAGCAGCCCTACGACGTTGAAGTGGGCGCAGGCACCATGGCGCCAGAGACCTTTCTGCGCGTTCTGGGGCCCAAGCCCTACAAGGTGGGCTATGCGCAGCCATCGCGACGACCGGCGGATGGCCGTTACGGCGAAAACCCGAACAGGCTCTTTCGCCACACCCAGTTTCAGTTGATTCTGAAACCGCCGCCGGTCAACGTGCAAGAGCTATATCTCAAATCCCTGGAAGCAATCGGCATCGATCTCAGCAAGCACGATCTGAAGTTCGAAGAGGATAACTGGGAGGGTCCGACGGTCGGCGCCTGGGGCGTGGGCTGGCAGGTGATGATGGACGGGATGGAGATTACCCAGTTCACTTACTTCCAGCAGTGCGGCGGACTGGATCTCGATCCGATCTGCGCCGAGCTGACTTATGGACTGGAACGGCTCTGCGCCTTTATGCAAGACGTGGACTCGGTCTACGACGTGGTCTGGGCGCGCGACCCGGAGACCGGCGCTGTGGTGACTTATGGAGATGTCAGGTTGTCCGAGGAGCTTCAATATTCGGTTTATAACTTCGAGGACGCCGATGTTACAAGGTGTTGGGAACACTTTAACAGCTACGAGGCGGAAGCGCAGGCGTTGCTGGCGCGGGGCAGCTCGCTGCTTTCTGACAATAAGATCCCAGCGAAGGAAAGGTTGCGCTTCCCGATTATGTCGACTTATGAACTGGCGCTCAAGTGTTCGAACCTTTTCAATCTTCTGGATGCGCGCGGTGCGATCAGCGTCACTGAGCGTGTGGGCATGATCGGACGCATTCGCAATCTGGCCGTCGGCGTGGCCAGGGCTTATGTGGCACAGCAGACGAGTTAGCGGCGCTCGCGGAGTTAGCCACGCTTCGCGTGGGTTAGCGGAGTTTGCAAGTTAGCGAGTTAGCGGAAAGATTTTCAAAGCTATGGCGGACTTTTTGTTGGAGATTGGGCTGGACGAGATTCCAGCCCGCATGATTGCCGGGGCCGAGGCCGAGCTAGGCCGCCGTGTGAACGAACTGCTCACGCGCGAGCGGTTGCTTGCCCCTGATGCCAAACTCACCACGTATTCGACGCCGCGCCGTCTGGCCGTACTGGTTGAAGGCGTGCTGGCGAGCCAGGCTGATACCGAAGAAAAGTTGACAGGCCCGTCGTGGAAGGTTGCCTTCAAGGACGGCGCGCCGACGGCTGCTGCCGAGGCCTTCGCTAAGAAGGCAGGCGTAACTGTGGAAGCGCTTGAAAAGGTCACCAACGCCAAGGGCGAGTATGTTGGCGCTACAGTGAAGAGGCTTGGTCGCACGGCCGATGAGTTACTTTCGACCGAGTTACCCAAGGAAGTGCTGAGTCTCTACTGGGTCAAGAATATGTACTGGCGTGCGGGCAAGCCGGAACGCTTTGTGCGGCCGGTGCGCTGGGTTGTCGCGCTGCTCGACTCGGCGATTGTTCCTGTTGAGATTGCGGGCATTCAGGCGGGCAACGCGAGCCGCGGTCATCGCATTTTGCACGGTGAGCGCTCCGTGCTTTTATCTTCCCCTAAGAGTTACGCCGAAGAACTATGCAAGGCCTACGTCGTTGTTGATGTGGCCGAGCGCAGGCAGACCATCCGCAAGGCTCTCGATGCGGCCACGCGCACAGTTGCCGGCGCGCGCTGGCGCGAGGACGAGCCGCTGATCGAGACGGTGGTTCATCTCACTGAGTGGCCATCGGTCGTGCTGGGCGACTTTGAGCCCGAGTATCTGGCGCTTCCCGAAGAGGTGCTGGTCACGGTGATGCGCGACCACCAAAAGTACTTCGCTGTCGAAGGCGCGGACGGCAAGCTGGCACCGCATTTTCTGGCTGTTCTCAATACGCAGGTGGACGACGAAGGCCGGGAGATCATTCGCCACGGCAATGCCCGCGTCTTGCGCGCACGCTTCAAGGATGCGCGCTTCTTCTGGGAAGTGGATCAGAAGACGCCGCTCGTGGACCGCGTTGAGAGCCTGAAGAATGTGACTTTCCAGAAGGAGCTGGGTAGCTATTTTTGGAAGACCATGGAGAATGGCAATGTGCTGCAAAAGCTCGCCGGGGCGCTTAAGTCTGCTCAAATCCCGTTTGATGAAGTTGGTTTGTACAAGGCGTCTCTGCTGGCCAAGACAGACCTGACCACCGAGTTAGTCAAAGAGTTTACCGAGTTACAAGGAGTGATCGGTGGACTCTACGCCGAGGCTCAGGGACTGGGTGAAGCGGTTTCGCAGGCTATCTACTCACAATACATGCCTGCCTCAACCGAGGACGCGATCCCCGACACAGTCGAGGGCCAGTTGCTTGGCCTCGCAGATCGCATTCAGACCATCACAGCCATGTTTGGCATCGGTAACGCGCCGACCGGCTCGAAGGATCCTTTTGCGCTGCGCCGTGCGGCCAATGCCATTGTCAAGATTCTCGCGGAGTCCGGTTTGCCACTGACGCTTGGCAATGTGGTCGCATCAAGCGGAGCAGATCAATCGAACAAGGAGCAAGTTGAAGCATTCCTGCGCGAGCGGCAGAGCTTCTACTTGAAGGATGTTCGCGGCTTTACCTACGACGTTGTGAATGCCGTGCTGGTTGCGGGAGGCGACGATGTGCGCGATGCGATTGCGCGGGCCGAGGCGTTGACGGCAGCGCGCGAGTCGGAGGACTTCGCCGCGATCTCGGCGGCATTCAAGCGCATCAAAAACATCCTGCGCCAGGCCGAGGAGAAGGGATTTACTCTCGGCTCGCCGAAGGATGTGACACTCGCGCCGGAGGCGCAACAGCTTGCGGATGCGGCCGCGGCGCTGGCGCCCGAGGTTGCCTTACTACGCGGCGAGAGAGCCTACGACGAGGCTCTGGGACGGATAGCCACGCTGCGCCCGGTGGTCGATGCATTCTTCGATAAGGTCATGGTGCTCGATCCCGACCCGGCGATTCGTGGGGCGCACCTCGGCTTGATCGCATCTGTGCTGACTGGCTTCTCCGGTATCGCGGACTTCAGTGAGATTGTAACGGCATAGGAGCCCATAGTTGCATGCATCCCACCTTAGGCACAAAAACCAAGACGTGCCGAAGGTGGGGCACCCAGCCGGTTTGAGTTCCTTGTTTCCCAGGTCCCCGAATGCGAGGGACCTGGGGCACCCACACGTCATTTGATCGAATCGACTCCTCTGCATCTTGTTCTTACGCCGCACGTCTACAATCAATAGAGATGTCTGACACGCTTTATTTGAGTCTTTGGTACCCCAATCTGCGGCTGGCCGAGCTCGCCGACAAGTTGACGGCGGTGCTGGGTGAGTTTGCCGCGCACGGCGGCGAGGCGCGCGTCTATGCCGCGACTGTATGGCCGATGAACTGGAGCGAGCCTCCGGTCTTTCAACAGGTTTATGGCCGCAGAGTCGGAGCAAACTCAGATGGTACCGTCGCGCCGGGAGTCGAGCCGCGTCTCGCCGTTGAAGAGGCGCTCGAGATCCTGCACGACGACTATGCCTACGAGTTTCAGATCGGCTGGAGCCTTTGGGAGTTGGAGACATCTGGTGCTCTCGACGCTCGCTGGGTGCGGGAGCCGCGACTGGTGCGGGTGACGGGCTTTGGGCCGCTCTTCGATGAGGGAACCTACGAGGCCGATGGGCACATCCGCATCGACTTCGGCTCGGACGCGCCGTTTCTTGAAGAGGAGTTGGAGCTTGACCCAGTGGCCGCGCGGCACGTGGAAGAGAATGTACGCCAACTGGTCGAACTGACGGCGGCTGTCGAGAAGGCGTCGGGAGCCACGGCGCGCCTGCTGTGGAGCGAACTCGGCGAGAGTCTCGCGCAGCGGCTGGCGGCTCGGCTATCGGCGCGGCTCGGGGGGTCGAACTAACCGTGCGACTCACCATCGAAAGAATGAGGATGCTGGTCGTGGCGGCGGGTGTTCTGCTGCTGGCTTCGCTGGTGGCGTTTCTGGCCGTAGGCAAATGGAAGAATCCCTTCAACCGGCATGACTTGCCCCAGCGTCTAGGCTTTGAGATCCAGCAGGAGTCAAACGGCGTCACCATTTCCCATGCATTGGGCGCGCATTCGCAGTTCAAGATCCATGCCTCGAAGGTCGTTCAATTGAAGCAGGGCAACGCGCTGCTGCACGACGTGAAAATCGAGCTCTATGGTGAAGACGGCAGCCGCGTGGACCGCATCGAGGGCGACGAGTTCGAGTACGACCAGAAGGCGGGAACGGCCAAAGCCGCGGGGCCGGTGGAGATTACGCTGATGCGGCCGGGTGTTGCGCCGGCCATCGCGCCCAAGGCTGCTGCCGGACATGTGGTGAGCGACAAGCCGGAAGGCAGCCCGGTCGTTACGGCAGTCGAAACCGCAGCGCAGGGCGAGATCCATGTCAAGACCAGCGGGCTCACCTTTGACCAGCACAACGGAGTGGCCACGACCAGCCAGCATGTGGCCTTTTCCTCGGCGCAGGGAACAGGCAGCTCGATCGGAGCCACATTCGACACGCAGCAAGGGCTTCTGGTGCTGGACCGAGGTGTGGAGTTGACGGCGCGGCGCGGTTCGGCGACTGTTCAGATTCATGCACAGCACGCGGAGTACGAGCGCAAAACGCAGATCTGCCGCCTGCGCGCGGCCACGGCCGAGTACCAGGGTGGGAAGGCAACCGCCGGCGAAGCGAAGATTGTTTTTCGCGAAGATGGGTCGGCGGTGGTTCTGGATGCGATCAACGGGTTTACGCTGACCACATCCTCAGGGAGCCATGTGGCAGCGCCTGCCGGGCAGATGGACTTTGACGAGCACAATCGGCCTCGCCATGGCCGGCTCGAAGGCGGGGTCACGATGGACTCGGTGAGCGAGTCTGGCGCCGGGGATGAGCTGCGGCGCCGGCAGTCGCATGGAAACGCGCCCGCAGCCAATCTCGAATTCAGCGCGCAGGGCAAGCTGCGCCATGCGCACCTGGAGCAGGGCGTGGCGCTCGACAGCGAGGAGTCGAGCCAGGCCGCAGGCCAGCCGCAGCGCCTAAGCCGCCACTGGCGTTCGCCAGTGGCCGATATCGACTTTCGCGAAGTGGGTCAGGGTCAGATCGAGCCGGTCTCGATGCGCGGCAGCGGCGGCGTGGTGGTAACGGGCGAGAGCCAGCGTGGCAATGGGCCGGTTGCGCCTTCGCGGCTTTCGGCCGACGACGTTACGGGCGAGTTTGGATCGGGGTCGAGGTTGACCGTCCTCAATGGGGTCGGCCACGCGAGCATCGAGGAGACAGCTGCGACGGGAGCCCGGCAGGCTACGAGCGGCGACCGGCTGGAGGCGCACTTTTCCGCCGCTGACCAGGCAAGAGAAAAACCGGGTGCAAAGCGCGGTACGGGCGGCGAAGGCGATCTTCAATCCGCCGTGGTTGAGGGCCGCGTGTTGCTGACGCAGCAGGCGGCAGCCAAGTCCAGCGGGTCGCCGCCCGCGCTGCTGCGGGCAACCGCTGGCCGGGCTGTCTATGAGGGTGCTGGGGATTGGCTGCATCTCACGCAGAGTCCGCGCGTCGAGGACGGAGCTTTGCAGCTTACGGCCGACAAGGTAGACGTCTCGCGGGCCTCGGGCAACGCTTTTGCGCATGGCAACGTGAAGGCGAGTTGGAGCGATGCGGCGGCTGGAAACAACGGACGGGAAGCAAGGCCAGCAGGCAGCCAGGGCGGCGTGGCTCTGGGCGGGCAGGGTCCTGCGCACGTGATCGCTGCCGAGGCTGAATTGCACCAGGTGACAGGCGAGGCGACCTTCCGCGGTCAGGCGCGGCTGTGGCAGCAGGCTAATTCGATTGCCGCGCCGGTGATTGTGCTCGATCGGGAGCGGCAGTTGCTGGTGGCGCGCACGACGGACCGGGCTGAGCCTGTGAGGATCGTGCTCGTAACCGCGGCAGTTCCTGAGGCGGGAAACGCAGGCAAGCAGGCAGGGAATTCAAGCCAGCCAGCCGTGATCAGGGTGCGCGGGGGCGATTTCAGATATTCCGACGTAGAACGCAAGGCCCTGATGCGCAGCGGCATTCTCGGTTCAGTGGTTGCCGAGACTTCGACTGCCAATTCGTCTTCGGATCAGGTCGAGGTGACGCTGCTGCCGGCCGGAAAGGCAGCTCAGGGGCAGGCGCAGGTTGACCATATGACAGCGCGGGGCCATGTGGTGTTGACCTCCGAGGGCCGGCGCGGGACCGGGGAGCAGTTGGTTTTTACCAGCGCGACGAATGAGTACGTTTTGACGGGAACGGCGACCACTCTGCCCAAGATGACCGATCCGGCACGGGGAACCGTCTCCGGCGAGGCTTTGATCTTCCATGGCCGCGATGATAGCGTCAGTGTCGAAGGCGGGGGGAGCAAGACGACCACGCAGACCACCGCGCCGAAGTGAGCAATGACTTTGAAAAACGTGGGACAGTGAAAGAGGAACGGCATGGAATTCAGCTATCGGATCAGTGAGGCGGATTATCTGAGAGCAGCGAGACTCAAGTTCAAGGAAGCTTTTCGCCTAGGCCGCATTGGAAAGATCGCCATGATTTGGGTCGTTATTATTGCTGGTCTGGTATGCGCCGTCGGTATGGTCCAGATCTACAGTCACCGGCCGCCTTCCAATGAGCAAGAGATCGTTGAGACTGCTCCCGCCGAGCCCCTCACAAACCGTCTGATAGAGAATGTCGTGCCCGTCATAGTCATCCTCGGCGTGATGGCATTTGTATTGTCCGGAAGGGTGCCGATGGGTCTACGCAGCATATACAGAAAAGATCCGTCAATGCAGGGACAGTTTACAGTGAAGATCACGCCCGACTCGATCTTGATAGAGAATACGGCTGGAACAACTTTCAGAGCCGGGTGGAACATCTACGAACGCTGGAGCGAGGAAAGAAGCTTGATCGTGTTAGTGCTCCACTCAGGTGCATATTTCATGATTAGCAAGGCAGGTCTTTCCGACCCGCAGCAGAACGAACTGCGCGGCATTCTCACCGCGGCCCTTCCGAAGAAGTGACGAGCAAGACATGCGTGTTTATGCCCATGATGGTAGATTTGATTTTTGGTAAGCTGACAGGTTGACCGACTCGATGGAGACACTGATCGCCGAAGGAATCGGCAAGACATACAAGGGGCGGCAGGTCGTTCGCGGAGTCGACCTGAAGATCTCGCGCGGCGAAGTCGTGGGCCTGCTGGGTCCGAACGGCGCCGGCAAGACCACCTGCTTCTATATGATTGTCGGGCTGGTCGAGCCCGACTCCGGGCGCGTGCTGGTGGACGAGACCGAGATTACGCAGACGCCGATGTACCTGCGCGCGCGCAACTTCGGGATCAGCTATCTGCCCCAGGAGCCTTCTGTCTTTCGCAAGCTGACCGTGGAGGAAAATATCCTGGCGGTGCTGGAGGCGCAGCCACTGGGCAACCGGGAGCGGCGGACGCGGACCGAGCGGCTGATTCATCAGCTGAATCTCGGCCACATCCGCACGACGCGGGGCTACGCGCTCTCGGGCGGTGAACGCCGGCGCGTCGAGATTGCCCGCTCGCTGTGCATCCAGCCCAACTTCATTCTGCTCGACGAGCCTTTCAGCGGCATCGACCCCATCGCCGTGCTGGAATTGCAAAAAATCATCTTTGACTTGAAGGCCGGCGGTATCGGGGTTCTGATCACCGACCATAATGTGCGCGAGACCTTGAGCGTAACCGACCGGGCTTATATCATCGCCGAAGGGAAGATCTTTTTTGCCGGCACTCCCCATGAACTCGGTAACAATGTGGATGTGCGGCGACTTTATCTGGGGGAGGGTTTCACGCTGAGTTGATGTAGCCTTTGGGCAGAGGTGGAAGGCTGGATGCAGTCAGTTTGCCTTCCGTCAACCCCCAGGTGCAGAAACCGGCGCTCTGATTTCCAGGCGGTGAATCCCGGATTGAGCGCTGCCCAAACCGGAACAATTGTCTCGATACAGGGCATTTTGCCCTTGAGCCTTTTTTTCATTCAAGTACACTGACGGTAAGTCCAAACGGGAATAGAGTCTACTTATGCCGCTCCTGCAACCCAAATTGAGCCTGAAGGTCGCGCAGCGCCAGATCCTGACTCCGGGCCTGATGCAGATGGTGAGCGTGCTTGCGCTCAACAAGCTCGAGCTGAAGGAGATGATCGATGCCGAGATGGTGGAGAATCCCGTCCTGGAAGAGATCGACGAGACGGTTCCGATGCTGGATGCGGTTGCGGGCCGCGAGGAACGAATGGAGCGCGCGGTTGAGGAACGCGGGGTCGAGGAACCGGCTGCCGCACCCAAGGATTCCTTCAACGAGGTCGATTTCGGATCGTACTTCCAGGATTACCTCGACCCCGGCTATCGCACACAGCCGGAGTATGAAGAGAGTGACAAGCCGTCGTTTGAGAATTTTCTCTCCCAGCCTACGACTCTCACCGATCACCTTTCGTGGCAGTTGGCCGGTCTGACCCTGGAGCACGGTCTGCGCGAGGCGGTAGAGTTCGTCATCGGCAATCTGGACGGCGATGGCTATCTGGCCGGCAGTGAAGAAGAGCTGGCGGCGGCATTTGAAAAATCTCCGGCGCTTCCCGAGCCGAATGGGGAATCGGCGCTCGAGCTGCTGCGCCGTGGCCTCGAGTTGGTGCGGCATCTCGATCCTGCCGGCGTGGGCGCGCACGATTTGCGCGAGTGCCTCCTGATCCAGATTGCCGCGCAGCAGCGTGAGTTTGGGCATTTGTTTGTCCAGCCCGCGCCTGAGCCGGACGAAGATCCGCATGGCAGCTTTCGCGCCGAGGCGGAGGCGCACATCGAGGAACGGCGGCGCAGCATGGAGGTGGCGGCGCTGATTGTGGACAAGCACTTGGCGTTGCTACAGAAGCGAGACGTGAAGGAACTGGCTCGGGCGGCCCAGATTACCACCGACGAAGCTCATGCCGGGGTGGGGTTCATCCGCACGCTCGACCCGCGGCCCGGCCGCCTGTATAACCGCGAGCAGGCGCGGCTGATCGAACCCGACGTGGTCTTCATCAAGCGGGGTGACACCTGGGTGGTGTCGATGAACGAGGAAGACATGCCCAGCTTGCGGCTCAGCCGGCGCTACCGGCGGATGCTGGCCGCCGAAGGCACGGACAAAGAGGTGAAGGACTACGTCAAGGAGCGCTTCCGCTCGGCGCTGCAATTGATGCGCAACATCGCCCAAAGGAAGAGTACGATCCTGAGGACTTGCGAGGTGATTGTCCGCCGCCAGCAGGACTTCCTCGATCGGGGCGTCGAGGGTCTGCGGCCGATGATGATCAAGGAGGTTGCCGAGGAGATCGGCGTTCATCCCTCGACGATCAGCCGCGCCGTGGCCAACAAATATGCCCACACTCCGCAGGGGGTGATCGAACTGCGCTTCTTTTTCTCGGAAGGCTCGAATGGGCCCGAGGGAGCCGATACGCCCTTGCTTGTACTCAAGCGCAAGGTCCGCAAGCTGATCGAGGAGGAGGATGCGCGCCATCCGCTGACCGATGACCAACTGGCGGCCAAGCTCCAGGCCCAGGGCATCCAACTGACCCGGCGCACGGTGGCCAAATACCGCGAAGACATGAACATTCCCTCGACCCATCAGCGGCGAAAGCGCGAAGGGTGAGGCCAGTGGTCAGCGAACAGTTGTCAGTGGTCAGTTGAACTGCCTGCTTGGTCAACCGATGCTCATTCCACCCTTTCAAATTGGAAAAATAGGCGAACTGACCCCTGAAAACTGACAACTGACCACTGTTGGTATAGAATCCGAAGTTCTCCCGCCGATAACGGTGCTGTGAGAAAGAGCGGTAAAAAAAACAGGAAGCGGAGGCTGACCATGGAAGTGGAGTTCACCGCCAGACAAGTGAAGATCTCCAAAGCGCTCAAGACGCAGGCCGAGGAGGGGTTGGAACGGATGGCTCGCATTCTAGGCAGGAATGCGCGCGCCAGTGTGGTATTCAGCGCACTCAAGCGCCTGCAGGTTGCCGAGTTGACGATTCAGGCCCGGCTGCAGACCATTGCGGCCTCGGGTGAGGCCGAAACGCTCGAGTCGGCGCTGCGCAAGGCACTCGAGCACGCCGAGAACCAGGCGCGCCGCCACCGCGACCGGCGCATTGGGAGCAAGCGGCTGCCCAAGGAGGAGAAGGTGCTGACCGCGCCTCCAGTGGCCAGGCCCAAGGCCCGCGCCGCGCAGCTTGAGGATGGAGCCGAAGCGGCGCCTTCCCGCTCCCGCAAGAAGGCCAGCGCTGAGATCGCCGTGCATTCGTTTCCGGCTCGCAAGACGGTAGTCGAGCCGCATATCTTAACCAACGGCGAGGCGATTGCCCTGAAGGCCATGACCATCGAGGAGGCGGTGAAAGATGCTGAATTCCGCGACCGCGATTTGCTGATCTTCCGCAATCCATCGGGAGACACTTTTGTGCTCCATCGCCGCCGCGACGGCCAGATGGAGCTGGTGGAACTTCCCTAGAACCGAGGGCGGCAAAACGGATTCATTCGCTGGTTTGGAGGCGAGCAACTGCGCGGGGCAATGCGCAGTTGCCGTTTTCCGTTGTAGCATGAGCTATGACGCCTTCAGAGCCTAACCCCCAATCAGACTTCGCTCGCGCGGCCGGCGAACCAGCCAAAGAAGCAGACCGGCCGGGCAAAGAGCTGGTGATCGTCACGGGAATCTCCGGCGCCGGAAAAGCCTCGGCCCTCAAGGCATTTGAGGATCTCGGATTTCATTGCGTCGATAACCTGCCTCTGGAACTGCTGCCCGATTTTGCCGGGTTGGTGGAAAAATCTTCTGAAATCCAAAATGCAGCCATCGTGGTCGACGTTCGCGAGGGCCAGACCCTCGACCGTCTGCCGGAGATTCTCAAGCGGGTAAAGATGCTGCTGCACACGCGCGTGGTCTTTCTGGATGCGCAGGATGCGGTGCTGGTGCGGCGCTACTCCGAGACCCGGCGGCCACATCCGCTGGGCAAGCAGGAGACGGTCTCGCGCTCGATCGTCGAAGAGCGGCAACTGCTGGAACCGATCCGCAATGTCGCCGACACTCTGATCGACACGTCGAGCTTCAACGTTCATGAATTGCGCGCTCACATCCAAGCCCGGTTTTGCCACGATTGCGAGAGCACTCCGCTGCTGGTCTCCTGCCTGAGCTTCGGCTTCAAGAACGGCGTGCCGCTGGACGCGGATATGGTCTTCGATGTGCGCTTCCTGCCCAACCCCCACTTTGTGCCCGAGTTTCGCAAGCTGACCGGACTCGACCCGAAGGTGGCCGCTTATGTGCGCGGCTTTCCGCAGACGATCGAGTTTCTGGACAAGGTGAAGGAACTGCTGCTCTATCTCTTGCCGCACTACGTCGATGAGGGCAAGAGCTATCTGACCGTGGCCTTCGGCTGCACCGGCGGCCAGCACCGCAGCGTGATGATGGCCGAGGAGATGGCCGCGGAGCTCAAGCAAGCCGGCTACCAGGTGAAGGCATTGCACCGGGATACGCCGCGGTGACTGACAATCTGATCCTGATCACGCTGCTGGTCAAGCTGGGCGTGGTTGCCTCAGTGGCCAGCGTACTGGCGCGCGTCAGCACATTCAGGAGGCTCTTCTTTGCCGAACAGCGCAGACCCCGGCAGACTCTGGCGCTGCTGACGTTCTTCCTGGTGCCGCTGACGCTGGGTGTGTGGGTGCGGATCGCGGTGCCCAACTTTCTTGCCGCCGACATCTCATTTGAAACTGTCATTCTGCTGGGCCTGCTGCTGGGGCCGGAGTGGGCCATGCTGGGCGGGGTGGTGCTGTCGGGGCCGGCGGTTTATAACCACGAGTTTCTGGCCTTGCCCTTCAACGCCGCGCTGGGCCTTGCGGCTGGCCTGTTGGGACGGTTTGTCGAGAGGGAAGAGATCTGGTCGTTCACGCCTTTCATCGACTTGAGCCTCTACCGCTGGGTGCGGCGCAACCTGCGCAAGCCGCGCATCGACCGCCAGTTCCTCATGCTCTTTCTCATCGTCGCGGCTGAAGCCTGCCGCGACTGGCTAGCCCACGCCTTTCCGCATCGGCTTTTTGCGCTGCTTACCAACCAGTGGTGGCTACAGGCGCTGGTCTGGCTCAGCGCGCCCATCGTCGTCGGCATCGCGATCAAGGTTTGGAACGCGCTGCGCATCGAAATGAAGCTGGAAGAACAGAAGCGCCTCTTGCTTGAGGCCCGGCTTGACGCTTTGCAGCGCCAGATCAATCCCCACTTTCTTTTCAACACGCTCAACTCCATCGCATCCCTGGTGCGGCTGCGGCCCGAACTGGCTCGCGAGATGACGGTGAAGCTGGCCAACATTCTCCGCGCGCTGCTGAAAGATCATGATACCTACGTTCCGTTGAGCGAGGAACTGAAATTCACCGACGACTACCTGGACATCGAGGTGGTGCGTTTTGGCGCCGAGAAGCTGCGCGTCGAAAAGGAGATCGATCCGCGGACGCTGGAGATCCTGGTGCCCAGCATTCTGCTGCAGCCGCTGATCGAAAACAGCATCAAGCACGGCCTGGAGCCGCGCATCCACGGCGGCACGGTCACCTTGCGCAGCCGGCTCAATGGGGAACGAGTGCTGATCGAGGTTGCCGATGACGGCGTCGGCATGGGCAACCGGCCAGCCTCGGCACTGAGCCGCAACGGCGCAGGCATTGGGATGAAAAACGTGCAGGAACGGCTGGAGGTTCTTTACGGCAGCCAGGCCCGCTTCAGCGTGGTCAGCAATCCAGGCCGCGGTACGCTGGTGTCGATCGAGATTCCGGCGAACCTGCACGGAGTGGGGTGAAAGATCCCGCCGGCGACCGGCTATCTTTTCAAACTTCTGAACTGTTTACTGTATTTCTATGTCACTCGAGGCGCATCAAGGCTTTGGCGTCGGCGCAAGCTTGGCTTTTGCGCGGGCGAGCAGCCATTGCTTGTATTCGTCCTGAACTGACAGTCCGGGTTTACGAGGCGGGCGGTTTGGCTGCGCGAGATATTTGAGCCACTCCTCGTAGTCATCGACTGTAACGGTGGCAGTGATGGCATTGGCGACAGCGGCGGCCTTCTGCGAAGCCTCCCCTTTGGAGATCGGAGCAGGTTTCTTTGTGTTTCGGATTCGCGCCTTGAAAAGCCAGTCACGTTCAAACGGGGCGAGAGCGGGAACGAAAATGCGAATCCATCCGAAGAAAGGGATGTGGCCCCGACCGAGCGCGAAGCATACGACGAGGGCAAGACAGGCCAGATGGGTCATGATGGTCGAGAAAACGGGCAGGGAGAGGCCTGTCTCGTGTTCAGCGATCATCACGTGGTATCCGAGATATAAGTGATAGGTGACAAGAAGGTAGGCAAATACGGACCACGCGCCCGGTGGCAAAAGGCTTGAGACTGCAAAACCGATCAAGGCGCAGACTAGATATACGGCTCCATTTTTGCCGAATGCCATAGGGTCCATCTCCATTCCGGCTATATTGATTGTTGTTGGGATGATAATTCCGCTGCCGCGTGGAGTGTCAAGCCTTCCGTCGGAATCCGCGCCAGTTGCTTTGTTGCTTGGCATTGCAAGATTGCATGCGTATCAGCGCTTCGGGTGAATCGCGAGCCGGCTCTTGGCACGGGCTAGAAGCCACTGCTTGTATTCGTCTTCGACGGTCATTCCCGGTTGCCGAGGCGGGCGGTTGGGCAAGGCGAGATAGCGGAGCCAGTCCCGGTAGTCATCGACAGTTGCGGATGCGGCGACGGCGGCGGCTTTGGTTGCGGCGGCTTTTGCGGCCTTCTCGGCCGAGACCTGGACTTGCTTCTTTTTCATTCCACGGCGAAAAAGCCATTTGATTTCAAAGACTCCCAGCGCGGGGACAACGTAACGAATCAACCCGACGTATGGGACGTGGCGCAGTCCGATGCCAAGGCTAACAACGAGGGTGAGACAGATCAGATGGGTCAAGGCAATTGAACCGATGGGCAGGGTAAGATCTGTCTCGTAATCGGCGCTCATCACAAGCCATACCAGGAAAAGGTGGTAAGTGATCAGCATGTAGGCAAGGATGAACCACGCGCCCTCCGGAAGAAAGGTTGAAGCAATATATCCGAACAGAACGCAGAATACAAATGCGACGGCGTTCTTGGCGGCCAGCAAAAGGTTCATAACCCTTTTCCTCATTCCTGGCTATATCGATTATTGTTGGGATGATAATCGGATGAACGGCCCTCTTGCAAACTTGGAAGCGGGCCTGTCTTCGCCGACTCGTCTTCGACGGCACTCCGCTGTATTCTCAAGTCCTGTATTCTCAGATCATGGTGCGTTTCACGGTGCTGGCGTCGGGTTCCAAGGGAAACAGCACGGTTGTCTCCGGCGGGCGGACACGGATTCTGGTCGATTGCGGGCTGAGCTGCCGCGAGCTCTTCCGGCGCATGAAGCTGGTGGGCGAGGAACCGGAGACGCTGGACGCCATCCTCATTACACATGAGCACTCGGACCATGTAAACGGCGTTGCCGTGACCGCGCGCAAGCTGGGGATTCCGGTCTACTTCACCGAGGGCACACACCGCGCCTGGATGCGCTGGCTGACGCCACGGCGGCAAATGACGTATGCCCAGTGGCTTGAGCAGTGCCGCAGACAGGCCGCAGAGCGTCAAGCTGAGGCGGACACATCGGCCGAAGAAGGTGAGCCCGACGAGAGCGACCTTGCCGAGGAGACAGAAGTCCTACCGGAAGCTGCTGTGCCAGTCGCGCCCGCCAAGGTCAAGGACCCGACATGGCTTCCGTCGGTCGAGTATTTCCGGGCCGGCGAGCCCTTCGAAATCGGGGAAATTGCCGTGAGTCCATTCACCATTCCCCACGATGCCGCAGACCCGGTGGGCTTTGTCTTCGGGACCGAGGGGGTGCGGATGGCCTCCGCCACCGACCTAGGCTACATCTCGCCGAATGTCAGGGCGCAGCTCCAAGGCGTTGACCTGCTGCTGCTTGAGTCGAATCATGATCTGGAAATGCTGCGCGACGGCCCTTATCCCTGGGCTGTGAAGCAGCGGGTGCTTTCACGGGTGGGCCATCTGTCAAACGAGGCGGCGGCAGGCTTCCTGGAGGATGGGTACGACGGCCAGGCAGCCTACGTGATTCTTGCGCATCTCTCTGAAAGTAATAATCTTCCAGAACTTGCCAGGGTTACAGCCGAACGCGCTTTGAGCGGCCGGGCGAGCCTGCTGGCGAACCGGCTGCTGCTTGCAAGCCAGCACGAGCCACTTTCTCCTATTTACTTTTAGTGGTATAAGTTACAATGGTAAGACAAGGGCATCACTCTGTACCAGGTAGAACGGCAAGGGAAATGCCAAGGCAATCTCGCCAAGGCGATGCAAAGTAAGGTGAGGCGACACATGCCGAAACGGCTGGTGAAGCATCTTACTAATTGAGCGTCCTGTTGCCACGTGAGCCGCGCAGAAGCATTGCGGCTAAACACATCCTTTGCAAAGTGAGTCTTAACAATTATGGCAAGTACCCGATGCACAGATACAGTCGTTGGCGGCATTCTAGCCAGTTGGCGATATGACATCTCAGGAATCTCCCCCGAGATGCGCAAGGACTACGAGCAACATCTGGCCGAATGTCCTCACTGTAGCGCGCGACAGAGCTTCCACCGCGGTCTGGATGTGTCGCTGGCTGTTTTGACTTCGCTGGCGGTTTTTTTCTTCCTCTTCGCGCTGGCGGTCCTGCAGCACATCAAGCCGCTGGAGCACGTCGCGTTCAATGTCTTTGGCCTGGACATCGCCGATACCTACCATATGCTGGTGTCGGCAGGGATAGCGGGGCTTGGCTTTTCGGTGATTGCGCTGCTGCTGGTGCTCACGGCTACTCCGGCGCCAGCCTATCTGGGCGGCATCGCGGCTGAGCGCGCCAGACTGATCGAAGAGCGGCTGCCCGAGGCCATCAAGGCGTTTCGCTCGCGCTAGCGAGACAATCTGACGATAAAAATCTCAGGGCCTCCCCAAACGGGAGGCCCCTCTAATTTTTGGGATCGAAGGTACGGTTCGTGCAGGATAGAGATCCTCTTTCAGTGAAAGCCGGGACGGCAACAAGGCTGCGGTTGCTGCCGGGACTCAAGGTTGCTGACGGGTTTACCCGGCATCCATTTGACGAGCAGTTCGGCGTGCGCACGAGCGGCCTCGTCGCCGGACGTCATCTGAAGAGCGGGCACCCGCATGACCGCCACGCCACGGCCTACTACGGTGTTGCGCCGTCGGTCTTTCAAGAGCTGCTGCGCCGTTGGCAGAGGAGCCGGCCAGCCGCGCCAGTTGAGGCAACCACCTTTATCGACATAGGCGCCGGGATGGGGCGGGCGGTGCTTTTGGCGGCGCAAAACCCCTTCCGCCAGGTTGTTGGGGTGGAACTCAATCCCACGTTGGTCCGCATTGCCAAGAAGAATCTGGCCAAGTGGCGGATCGCGGGCCGGGCACAGCCGCCGATGAAGATAGTCTGTGGAGACGCGGTCGAGTTTCCTTTGCCGGCGGGGCCCTGCCTGGTGTTCATGTTCAACCCTTTTGGCGCGCCCGTGATGCGGCGGCTCTTGAAGGCCTGGAGCACGGACCCTCATGAGCACGCCCGGCAACTGGATCTCATTTATGTGAACAACGAGCAAGAGCATGTGCTGGAGCGCGAATTGGGACAGCGGTCGGGATCTGCCCGCCTCTTTTTAGGCCAAATCAGACGCTCGCGGGCGGACGCTATTGCGGATCACAGGATTCTTGCCAACCAGCCCGAGGGTGAGTATGCCTCGTCGAATGTCGAGGATTGTTCGATCTGGCGAAGAGCAGGGATTAGGGGCTAGGGACTAGGGAAGAGCTGTATCTGGGACTGCGGCAGGAATAGGCAACAGAGGATGTTGTTGACAGCGAAGCAGCAAAGCGTGAAGACTGTTTTGGCGATTGAACCGCTCTGAAGTCTCAGGCACTCAGTACGAAAGGGAATCGCTTTGAAGCAGCCGCATCTGATCCTTGGAATTGGCGAACTGCTCTGGGACATGCTGCCGGGGGGAGCCAGGCTGGGCGGCGCGCCGGCCAACTTCGCGGCGATGGCTGGCGGGCTGGGGAATCACGGCGTGATTCTGAGCCGGATTGGCCGCGACGAACCGGGCCGCAAGGCGGTCGAGCGCCTGGATCGGCTGCCCGCCGATACAAGCTTTCTTGAGGTGGATTCGGCGCAGCCGACAGGCCGGGTGACAGTTGCCTTCGAAGGCGGTCAGCCCCGCTATACCATCGAGCAGCCGGCCGCATGGGATTTTCTCGAGCTTACAGACCGCTGGGTGCAATTGGCTGAGAGGGCCGACGCGGTCTGCTTTGGCTCGCTGGCCCAGCGTTCCCACGATTCGCGCCAGACCATTCAGACGCTGGTTGCCCAGACTCCGGCCTCGTGCGTCCGGGTCTTCGACGTGAATCTGCGCGTGCCTTTCTACTCCGCCGAGGTGATTCAAGAGTCTTTGGAGTTGGCCACGGTAGTCAAGATGAGCGACAGTGAGGCGCCAGAGGTATTGGCGCTCGTGGGAATGCCGGCGTTGCCTGGACTGCCACCCCAGACTGAGGGCGTTCCGGCCTCATCGCGCTTCACCGTCGAACGGCGGAGCCTGATCAGGCTGGGCGCTGAATGGCTGCTCAACGAGTTTCCTACGCTTCAGATGGTCGCGGTGACCCGCGGCGCCCGCGGCAGCCTGCTGGTCACGCGCGATGAGTGGCATGTGCATCCAGGTTTTCCCGTCCAGGTGGCCGACACGATTGGCGCGGGAGATGCCTTTGCGGCGGCCATGACCCACTATCTGCTGCGCGGAGCGGGCCTGCCCAAGCTGAATGAAGCCGGCAACCGCTGGGGCGCATGGCTGGCCTCCCAATCCGGCGCCATGCCCCCGTTGCCCGCCGCCGTGCTCGAGAAGATTGCCGGGGCCATCGACGGTTAGGGAAGGCCCGCTTCCGGCGGTGTAGCCTTTTCGATATGACGGTGAAATCGGGCTGGTATGCGAGTGAATTGCGACGGGAACTTGGGATGCGCAACCGGCTGTGGGCGCGGCAGCGGGCGCATGTGGAGAGCTACGGCAATCCGCCGGTGATCGTCTATTCCCCGGAAAACGGCTGCCACGGCAACTTCTTCAACCCGGCTTATGCGGCGATCCTGGCCCGGCCCGAATGGATGCGGCGCTTTGACAAGATCCACACCGGTGGACGGACGCTGCCGAAGGTGGAATCTGGAAGGCGATGGCGAGAGCTCGATTCCTCGATGAGCTCTGATGCGCTGCTGATGAATATCTTTTGCACGCCGGGCGTGGCCGAGTCGCTCGCGGTGCGGCAGATTCTTGGAGTGGATGAGGAGGCTCCGCCCGTCTTTGGGTGGAAGGCGCGCGTGCCACTCAGCAACGGCCGCTTCGATCGGACTGAAGTCGATATGCGCCTGGGTTCGCTGCTCGTTGAGGCCAAGCTGACTGAAGGCGATTTTCAGACAAGATCGGTGGCTGTAGTCGAGGGCTACAGAGATTTCGACACCGTCTTCGATCGGGAGCGGCTGCCGCGAGTACCGCTTGTCACCAAAAGGCGGAGAGAGGCAACGGAGTTTCCTGAGGATTATTCGCAGGAGCTTGAAGAGGTTTCGCAGGAGGCTGTGGGCTTTATCGGAGCGGAACGCCCTGAACTTTTGGCCCAGCTTGCCGAGACCGCACCTTGGCTTGCAGCGGCTTCCTCCGGCGCCATCGAGGCTGGGTACGCGAGTTATCAGCTGATTCGCAATGCACTGGCCGCCTATGCCCAGGGATGCAGCTTCTGCGTGGTGCAAGACGAACGACGGCCCGATCTGCGCGAAGAATGGTTTGAGGTGATGACTGCGGTGAGGTCCGCCGAGATGCGAGTACGGCTGAAGGTGCTTACCTGGCAAGAGCTCGCCGCCACGCTGCCGGTGGAGTTGCAGGAGTTTCTCGACCGGAAGTATGGGATTGTGGCTCCGGGGAGGGTGGCTTCGCCTGTTGGGGAGAGTGAGGAAATCACGTAACCCTGTTTTGAAGCGCACACAGCGAGTCGCGATCTGCTGACCGGTTCACAGGGTGGTATGAACTGCCCGAAAGTGGAATCGCCAGAGCGTGCGGGGCGCATCTTCTCGCCAAAACTACCATCAAACTGGTACGTTGAATCAGAAGGATTCTTCCTCGCATATGGTCTCAAACCCCTATTTTTCTCTTGCAGTTCTGTTTGTGGCGGCGCTGGGCTTCGGGCTCGCTCCATTGGGGCTGGCTTGGGTGTGGGCGAAGCTGTTTTCGCCTTCCAAGCCTAACGCCGTCAAGAACTCGATCTACGAATGCGGGCTCGAGTCCAGGGGCGACGCCTGGATGCAGTTTCATTCGGCCTATTATTTGTACGCGATCATCTTTCTGATCTTCGACGTGGAGGCTGTCTTTCTGCTGCCTTTTGCGGTGGCCTTCACTGGACTGACCGTCCCGGCCTGCGGTGCAATGCTGGTGTTTGTGCTGCTGCTGATTGAAGGGCTCGCATGGGCCTGGGCCAAGGGCGTGCTGACGTGGGCGTAAGAACAGCTGACAGCTTGCAGCTGACAGCAGACAGCTAGAGACGGCGGCGCGGCGATGAATTGCAGGGCGCCGAGAGCTGTTTGCTGTTAGCTGTCAACTGTCCACTGGAGTGAGCGGAGCGAGCAATGGATGAAGGGTTGAAGATCGAGCTTGGCAAGCAAGGGGTCTTCGTGACGACCATCGAAGAGCTGTATAACTGGGGCCGGAGAAACTCTGTCTGGCCGATGCAGTTTGGACTTGCCTGCTGTGCAATCGAAATGATTGCCACCACCATGGCGCGCTACGATCTGGCTCGATTTGGGGCCGAGGTTTTCAGGCCCTCGCCGCGTCAGGCGGATTTGATGATCGTCTCCGGGACAGTGACCAAGAAGATGGCTCCGCAAGTAGTGCGGCTCTACAACCAGATGGCCGAGCCGAGATACGTGATCGCCATGGGCGCCTGCGCCATCTCCGGTGGGCCATTCAAGCAGGGGTACAACGTGCTGAAGGGGATTGACCGCTACATTCCGGTGGACGTCCATATTCCCGGCTGTCCGCCGCGCCCCGAGGCGCTGATGCAGGCTTTCATCACGCTGCAAAAGAAAATTGACGGCCAGGCGCTGACTGGAGAAGACCGACCGCGCCATTTGAACTCTGAAGCGCAAGGGGAATTCCCGGTGCCGGTGCAAGGCGAGCACGATTTGGAGCCAGCGTCCAATCCCGGCGTTTGGACGGTGCCGGTGGTGATTCGCTGATGAAGACGGTGGAAGAGATCAAGGCGGCGATTGAGGCGGCTGTGCCAGGCGCGGCGGTGGAGATTGTCACGAACCCCAGCGTCTCAGGGCAGCACTCGCTCAGGCTCGCGCCGGAGTGTGCCGTCGCAGTGGCGACGTTCCTGCGCGACGACCCGGAGATTGCTCTTGACTATCTCTCCAATGTTACCGGCATCGATTGGCCCGACAAGGAGATTACAGAAAAAGTTAAAGTTGCTCGTCAGGTTACAAAGACAGTGGAAGATTTGGAAAAAGAGGTCGACGAGACTGTTGAGGAGACACGTAAGCGCCTCGAGCCCGGATGTCTCGAAGCCGTCTATCACCTCTATTCGGTGGCGAAAAAGCACGGGCCGGTGGTCGTCCGAATGCGCACCATCGACCGCGCCGAGCAGGTTGAACTGCCATCCCTCACACCCATCTGGCGGTCGGCTGAGTTCCAGGAGCGCGAGATATTTGACCTTTATGGGATCGTCTTCACGGGCCATCCGGACCTGCGGCGGTTGCTGATGTGGGAGGGATTTAAGGATCACCCCATGCGCCGCGATTACCGCGAGCCGGATGACTTTGAGTACGAGCCGACGGCTCACGACGAGGTGCTCAAGCGGGCAACGGAGCACCAGGCTGGGACTGCCGCTCAGACAACGGCGGGGGGTAGCTAATGACGGAAGTGGCTCCCCAGGAGCGTGACGAGCTGAAGTTCAAGGATTCCCAGGTCCGAGAATCCGGATCTCCACCCCACGGACGAGGACCTGCCCGTGGGGAACCCGGACCTGGGGCACCCATTCATTCTGGAATCACTGCCGAGAGGCCGGAGGGTTGGAACCGTCCGGCGCTGATTCAGCCCTCGGGCGACGGGGAGTTGCTGGAAGTGGCCATGGGGCCGCACCACCCCTCGACCCACGGCGTGTTCCGCATGGATGTGGCACTGGACGGCGAGCGGGTTATCCGGCTGAGGCCGGTCTTCGGCTACCTGCATCGCAACCACGAAAAGATTGCCGAAGGGGTCAGCTATCTGGCCTCGATGCCATACACCGACCGGCTGGATTACATTTGCCCGATGACCAACAACTGGGCCTATGCGTTGGCGGTTGAGAAGCTGACCGGTCAGGAGGTTCCCGAGAGAGCGGAGTATTTGCGCGTGATTCTCGGTGAGCTGACACGCTTTCAGAACCACGCTTCGTCGATTGGATTCCTCATTCAAGAAATGGGCGCCAGCGGCACACCGCTGATGTATGCCTTCCGCGAACGGGAGAAGATCCTCGACCTCTTCGAAAGTCTGACCGGCGCGCGCATGATGGTCAACTACATGCGCTTTGGCGGCTGCCGTGTGGATGCTTCGCCGGCCTGGCTGGATGAGACGCGCAAAGTGGTTGCCGGACTGCCGGAGTTTGTGGACGAGTTTGACCGGCTACTCAGTTCGAATGAGATTTTGATGGCGCGTACGCAGGGCGTAGGTGTGCTCAAGGCCGACCTGGCGGTCAATGCCGGGGTCACGGGGCCGATGCTGCGCGCGTCGGGCGTGAACTACGACATTCGCAAGGTGGACGGCTATGGTATCTACAATCGCATTAACTTTCGCGTGCCGCTGGGCGATCATGGAGATGTCTACGATCGCTTCATGATCCGCCTCTTGGAGATGCGGGAGTCGATCACGATTCTGACCCAAGCGCTCAAAGACATTCCGGCCGGTCCGGTGATGGACCCCAAGGCGAAGCTTCGCGGCTTCAGGCCCAAGCCGGGCGAGGCTTACGGGCGCATCGAGGCGCCCAAGGGCGAACTGGGCTTCTATTTGATCTCAGACGGCGGGCCGAATCCTTATCGGTACCGGATACGCCCGCCCAGCCTGATCAATCTCACGGTGCTCGAAGATATGTGCCTGGGCCACGACGTAGCCGATGTGGTGCTGATCTTTGGCAGCGTGGATATTGTGCTGGGGGAAGTGGACCGGTAAAGCAGGGAACAGGGAATAGGGAACAGCGAGGACAACTTGCTAGGCGAAGGCATTCTGAAGGGCATGGCGGAGACGGCGAAGAATTTCGTCGGCAGCTTTTTCTCCGCCGAGCGTCTGACGACGGTCCAGTATCCGGAGCAGCGGATCGCTGCTTATGAAGCTGCACGCGTCTTTCCCTTCCTTGTTTACGATACAGAGAACCGGGATGGCGGCTGGCCCGAATGGGAGGCGGGGCTGCGTTGCGTGGCCTGTCAGATCTGCGAGAAAGAGTGCCCGCCCAAATGCATCTTCATCGAGAAGTCCAAAGACAAGAAGCTGGATGCCAATGGTAAGGCGCAGTTTTATCCCGCGCGGTTTGATATAGACATCTCCGTTTGCATGAGCTGCCAGATCTGCGTCGAGGTCTGTCCCTTTGAAGCGATCAAGATGGATACGCAGTTTGAGTTGAGCACCGAGGACCGCTTTGGCGGGCTTTTGCTCGACTGCAAGCAACTGGCAAAACCGAACGAGTATTACCACCAGATTCATCCATCCGATGCAGCCGAGGTTGATGGCCGGCTCGCTGAGGGACGAGCCAAGGCGGATGCCAAGGTTACAGCGGGGGCGCTTGCCGCTGCTCAAAAAAAGGCCGCGGAGCCGCCAACAGGAGCAGGGAACTAGCCCATGCAAGAGAATTTGGACCAGATCTTCGTTTTGCTCCAACACCGGCTGATGGGCACACTGCCCATGGCCTTGCAGCCGCTGGCCGGCGTCGTGCTTGGCGTGGTAGCCATCGTTTGCATTTTTCCTGCACTCTTTGCTCTGACCACGGTCTTTGAGCGCAAGGGGCTGGCCCGCATTCAGAATCGCATCGGACCGAATCGCGTGGGGCCATTCGGCCTCATGCAGCCCATCGCCGACGGCATCAAGTCGCTAACCAAGGAGGACATTGTTCCGCTGAGCGCCGATGCGGCGGTGCATTTCCTTGCGCCGGTTGTGCTGGTGGTGACCGTCTTCATGGGCTTTGCCGTGCTTCCGATGGGGCGCAACATGGTGCTGGTCGACATGGATGCCGGCCTGCTCTTTTACTTCGCCATGGGCGCGTCGACCGAGTTGGCGGTCTTCATGGCCGGATGGTCGAGCCGCAACAAATATTCGCTGATGGGCGCGATGCGCGCCGTGGCCCAGATGATTAGTTATGAAGTGGTCTTGCTGCTGTCGAGCGTGACCGTGGTGATGATCGCCGGCTCGCTCTCGCTCACCAAAATAGTCGAAGCGCAGAATCATTACTCCTGGGGGCTGCCGCATTGGTTCATCTTCACGCCGTGGGGCTGTGCGGGTTTTGTGATGTACGCGATCGCGGCCACGGCGGAGACCAACCGGTCGCCTTTCGACTTACCTGAAGGCGAATCGGAGCTGGTGGCCGGCTATCACACGGAGTATTCGGGATTCAAATTTGCGCTCTTCTTTCTGGGTGAGTATTTGGCGATGTTTTCCATCTCCGGCCTGGGCACTACGCTGTTTCTCGGCGGATGGTCGGCGCCTCTTGCGTCGTTGAGCTGGGTTCCCTCGTGGATTTGGTTTTTCTCGAAACTCATGATGTCGATCTTCGTTTTTATTTGGATGAGAGGCACACTGCCGCGGCTCCGGCAGGATCAACTGATGAACTTCGCCTGGAAGTTTATCCTGCCCATGTGCCTGCTGAATCTGATGGTCGCTGGGTTGTGGCGCTTCCTGGGCGACGGCTGGCTGCGCTGGGTACTCTGTTCTGCGATTCTGGTTGCGGCTTACATGGGTATGGGTTTGAATGAGCTGCGCAGAAAACATATCGGGCCTCGGAGGTATCGCTATGCGGAGTGATCTCTGCCTGAGCCCTGTGTACCATCCAATTGAGATTGAGTGCCCCATCCTCGCCTGTCATTCTGAGCGAAGCGCAGCGGCGTCGAAGAACCTGCGTTTTGTTCCACTGCGGCCAGGGTGGGATTCCATTGCTGTGGAAAGGAGCGCCAACCGATGAGCTTTGTCTTCTACATCCTCGCGACGCTCACGGTGGCCGGTGCTTTGGCCGCCGTGCTGCTGAAGAACACCGTCCATTGCGCGCTGGCGTTGACGGTCGCATTTGCCGGACTGGCACTGCTCTTTCTGAATCTCGATGCGCAGTTTGCCGGATTTGCTCAGATTCTGGTTTACATTGGTGCGGTTGCCATCCTTGTGGTCTTCGCGATTCTGCTCACCAAGGGCTCTGAAACTCCCAAAGATGGAGTCTTCAGCCGCACCTGGCTGGCCGGTCTTGCGGTTGCCGCGGCGGTCTTTGCGGTGCTCGGCTGGGCCGTCATTCAAACAGCAAACCTGCTGCCAAGTTCCGCCCCTACGCCCACGGTCACGGTGCAGCAGATTGGCCAGGCGCTTGTCGGCCGCTACGTGCTGCCGCTGGAGATCGTGGCCGTGCTGCTGACCGCCGCCATGATCGGCGCGGTGATCATCGCCATGCACGAGAAAGATGGTGTCAAATGACGCCGCTTGCAGGCTATCTTCTGATTGCAGCCTTGTTATTTTCGATCGGTCTGGCCGGCGCGCTTACGAGGCGCAACGCCATCCTTGTGCTCATTGGGATTGAGCTGATGCTCAACGCGGCCAATTTGAATTTGATCGCTTTCTGGCGCTATGGACCACATCCCGAGGCGCTCACGGGCATGATGTTTGCCATCTTCTCGATTGCCGTGGCGGCAGCAGAAGCGGCGGTCGGGCTGGGGTTGGTGATTCAGATTCATCGCCACGCCAAGACAACGGATCTCGACCAGATGAACAGGATGAAAGGGTGAGGGGTTGATGCAAGAGACCATATCATTGGCCCCGCAGTTGACATCGTCTTCGATTGCGAAGGTCCTTTGGCTGATTCCCGCTTTGCCGATTGCGGCCGCGGGTCTTGCGGCGCTGCTCAAGCAGCCGAAACGCAAGACAGCCGCAGCAATGGCTATCGGGTCATTGAGCGTTTCTTTGCTGCTGTCGCTGTTGGCCTTTGCGCACGCGCTGGCCGGATGGGCGAGCGGAAGCTCAGTCCGCGAGACTGTAGACTTCAACTGGATTCAAGTCGGCGCATCCACCGTCGACTTAGGCTGGGTCCTCGATCCGCTCTCGGCGGTCATGCTGGTGATGGTGAGCTTTGTCGGCCTTTTGATCTTCATCTACTCGACGGGCTACATGAAGGACGACGAGAACTACACACGCTTCTTCTGTTTTCTCTCGCTTTTTGCCGGAGCGATGCTGGGCGTGGTGATCTCGAACAGCCTGCTGCTGCTCTTCATGTGCTGGGAGATCGTGGGACTTACCTCTTACTTGTTGATCGGATTTTGGTATCAAAAGCCCGCAGCGGCGGCGGCTGCAAAAAAGGCCTTTCTTACGACGCGCGTCGGGGATGTTTTCTTTCTGCTCGGCATCGTCTGGTTGTTCGCGCAAACCGGCACGCTGCTCTTCTACAACAACGGCGCGGGTTCCATCGAGACGGGAGCGCTGGCCGGACTGCTGGCGCAACATGCGGGCCTTGGCCTGACAGCAGCGGGCGCGATTGGCCTGCTGATCTTTGCCGGAGCGGCGGGCAAGAGCGGACAGTTTCCACTTCACGTCTGGCTACCGGATGCGATGGAAGGCCCCACGCCAGTCTCCGCTTTGATTCACGCGGCGACGATGGTGGCAGCCGGCGTTTATCTTGTCGCGCGGGTTTATCCGCTCATGGCCGCGGGTATGGTCCCGTTGAAGATTGGTTTGGGGACCACACCAGCTCTTTCCGTAGTGGTCTGGGTGGGAGCGTTCACCGCTGTATTCGCTGCCTTGATTGCCGTTGCGCAAAACGACATCAAGCGCATATTGGCCTATTCCACTGTTTCGCAACTCGGTTACATGATGGCAGGGCTGGGCATTGGCGGTGTGGCAGTCGGAATGTTTCACCTGATCACGCACGCCTTCTTCAAGGCGCTCCTGTTCCTCGGCGCGGGCTCGGTCATTCACGGCTGCCACGAGGAGCAGGACATCCGGCGCATGGGCGGTCTGAGGTCCAAGATGAAATGGACCTTTGCGACTTACGCAATTGGGATGCTGGCGCTCTGCGGCTTCCCGCTGCTCTTTTCCGGCTTCTGGAGCAAGGATGGAATTCTCGAGGCAGCCCGGCACTGGACAGTGGCCAGGACACCTTTCTATTTGCTGGTCTTTGGTGCGCTGTTGACGGCTTTTTACATGACGCGACAGGTTGCTTATGTGTTCTTTGGTGAATGGCGAGGTAGCAAGCCAGCGCATGAGAGCCCGGCGGTGATGACTGTGCCGCTGGTAATTCTGGCCTTCTTTGCCATCGCTCTGGGGGTGATTGGAACGCCCGCCTGGCCGTGGTTCCACGCGTTTCTCGATGGACGCGCGGCTCTCTTCAATTTGCGGGGCTTCGCAGAGCCGGGGCTGATGGCCCTGATGGGCACCTCCATGCTGGTTGTGTTCTTGGGACTTGGGATCGGATGGTTGCTCTATGGCAATCAGTCTCCCAACCCGGAAGAGCCTGACCGGCTGGAGCAATTCGCGCCGCCAATCTGGGGCTGGCTGCGCGACCGTCTCTATGTCGACGAACTCTACGGCGCGACAATTATCGCATTCTATGCATGGTGGGCGTGCGTTTCCGATTGGCTCGACCGCCGGGCCTGGGGTGGCGTGGTAGACGGCGTTGCGCGGGCCTTTGGCCTGTGGGCGCGACTGAATCGCTTTCTCGACAACAACGTCGTTGATGGCAGCTTCGACAAAGGGTGCGACGAGCTGAGCGTGGGCGGAGGCCTGCTGGCGCGGGTGCAGTCGGGCCGCGTGCAGACTTACCTGAGAATTCTGGCGCTGGCAGTGGCTGTGCTTGCCGTGATTCTGATCTGGAGCAGCAGGCCATGAACGGATTGGCGATTGGATTTCCAATATTGACGCTGTTGACCGTGCTGCCTCTGGCTGGAGCGGCCGTTGCGTTCTGCTCCGGCAAACATGCGCGCGCTGTGGCCTTGATCACGACATTGGCCAGCCTGGCGCTCGCCCTCGTGGTGTGGTCGCAGCTGCCCGTCGACGGCAGCATCGGTATGGTCGAGCGGGTTCAGTGGGCGCCGTCTCTGGGCATCGAGTATCACCTCGGAGCGGACGGACTGAGCGCGCTGATGCTCGTGCTCTCGGCCATCGTTACGCTGATGTCTGTTGACGCGGCGCATCGCGTTCATCATTCACCAGGTCTTTATTTCGGCTTGGTGCTGTTGCTGGAATCGGGTCTCTTCGGCTCATTCACGGCTCTGAATTTTTATCACTGGTTTCTCTTCTGGGAGCTGAGCCTGATTCCCGCCTTCTTCCTCATTAAGCTGTGGGGCGGTGCGCGGCGCGGACCGGCGGCTACGCAGTTCTTCGTCTACACCATGGCAGGAAGCGTGGCGCTGCTGGTGGCGTTTCTAGGGCTTTTTCTTGCAACCAAGAGTCCGCTTTTCGGTTATGCAAAGAGCATGGATTTCGACTATCTGGCTCAGTTGGCTTCAAGAGGCGATCTCGAACGGCTGGTTTCGGGGCCGGTCATGCTCTGGCTGGCCGTCGGCGTAGTGGCCGGTTTTGCCGTCAAGGTTCCGATGTTTCCATTTCACACCTGGCTGCCCGCGGCCTATGCCGAGGCTCCTTCGCCGGTGACCATGCTATTGACCGGCGCTATGTCGAAGATGGGAGTCTACGGCCTGCTGCGCATTGCGATTCCGATCTTTGGTCATCAGATCGCGCAGATGCGCGCGCCGCTTCTCGTGCTCGCCGTGGCTACCGTCGTGATGGGAGCCTGGGCTGCCGCCGCGCAGAAGGACCTGAAACGCATCTTTGCGTATTCGTCGGTCAATCACCTCGGCTACTGCCTGCTGGCGATCTTTGCGCTAGCTGTTCCGGCACAGGGAGCCGCAATGCAGACGAGCCAAGCCATGGCCCTCAACGGCGCAATCCTGCAGATGTTTAATCACGGCATCATGGCGGCAGCCCTCTTCTGGTTTTTGGCCATGATGCAGCAGCGCACCGGCGGCCATCGCGGCATCGATCAGTTCGGCGGCCTGCGCAAGCCTGCGCCGGTGCTGGCCGGGTTGATGGGCATTGCGCTCTTTTCATCATTGGGCCTGCCAGGGCTGAACGGCTTTGTTGGCGAGTTCCTCATCTTCCGCGGAGTATTCTCGCTGGCCTGGGTTGCGGCGACGGTCTCGGTTCTCGGTCTCTTGGTTACCGCTACTGTAATTCTCACCCTGATTCAGAAAGTCTTCTGGGGCCCGGTCGCGAATCATTGCGAGAACTTTCCCGACCTGCACCACGCCGAGCGCATGGCCCTGATCCCCGTGATCGGCCTTATGTTGCTCGTGGGACTTCTGCCTTCGCTGATTGTCGACAACATTAATCCCACGGTCCTCCACCTGCTGGCTCACTGGAGATTTTGATGTTAGCCTTTGCAATCTATCTCTCGTTTGCCGGAGCGCTCTTGGAAGCGCTACTGCCGAAGGGCCGCGCCGCGCTTTCGCGCTGGTTGGCGCTGGCCGTGGCAGTGGCCGGGCTGGCAGTGGCCTTGTCGGGATTTTGGGCTGGTGTTGGACAGGGAAGAGTGACCATTGTCGACTTGCCCTGGGTGCCGTCGATGGGGATTCGCTTCCTGCTGGCGGCCGACGGCATCAGCCGCGTGCTTGTTCTTCTCACGGGTTTGGCCGCGGTGGCCGGAGTTCTCTTCAGTTGGAATATCGAGCTGCGGACCAACGAGTTTTTTGCATTCTTCCTGGCATTGATCGGCGGAGTCTACGGAGTTTTTCTCAGCTTCGATCTCTTTCTGCTATTTGTTTTTTATGAAATTGCCATCGTTCCCAAGTATTTTCTAATTGCTATCTGGGGTTCGACGCGGCGCGAATACGCTGCGATGAAGCTGGCTATTTATTCTTTTGCCGGCTCGGCGATGGTGCTGATTGGATTGCTGGCGGCTTACTCGACGGCGGGAAGCCATTCGACCACTCTCGACGCGCTGGGCCACGCCGGACTTCCAGTCAGCTTTCAAATGTGGTGCTTTCCGCTGGTCTTTACGGGCTTCGCAATTCTGGCGGGCATGTGGCCTTTTCACACCTGGGCGCCGACTGGCCACGTCGCCGCGCCCACTGCTGCTTCCATGCTGCTTGCCGGCGTCGTGATGAAGCTGGGCGCATACGGCTGCCTGCGCGTCGGCATCGGGCTCTTTCCGCACGGGCTAGATCCGTGGGGATTTTCGCTTCTCGGACTGGGATCGTGGCGCGATGTTTTCGCACTGCTGGCGGTGATCGGCATCGTCTATGGCGCGCTGGTGGCGCTGGCGCAGACCGACTTCAAGTTTGTCATCGGCTACTCCAGCGTCAGCCACATGGGCTTTGTGCTGCTCGGGCTGATGACGTTGAACCAGATAGGCATGACCGGAGCGGTGTTGCAGATGTTCTCGCACGGCGTCATTGCCGGGCTGCTCTTCGCCATCGTCGGCCGCATCGTCTACGACCGCACGCACACGCGCCAGTTTGCGGAACTCGAAACCATGCATTTGGCGAAGCGATTGCCGTTTGCCGCGTGGGCGTTTGTCGTGGCCGGAATGGCATCGATGGGCTTACCGGGCTTCTCCGGCTTCGTCGCCGAGTTGCAGGTGCTGGTCGGCGCGTGGATCGCGAAACCATGGTGGGCATTGGTGGCAGGAGTCGGCATCGTGGTCGGCGTGGCTTACACCTGGCGAGCCTTGCAGAAGGCGTTCTTCTCTGACGTTTTGCCAACCACGCATGTGCTGGAACAGGAGCACGGCCACGCATTGGCTCCTATAACATGGCCTGAAGTGACCGGTGTTGCTCTGCTCGGCGCGGCCAGCCTGATCGTAGGCCTCTGGCCGAGAATCCTGCTCGATACGATAGAACCGGCCGTGAAGGCTCTGCTTGCGGGAGGTGTGCAATGAACTACGCAGATCTCTTCCGCGTGACGCTGCCGGAGACGGCGCTGGAAGTAGCAGCGCTGATCATTCTGATCGTAGACCTAGGCTTTTTGCGCAAGGCCGAGCTGAAAGTGCGAGTGACTGTGGCTGCGTTGAGCGGCGTGGCGGGCTGCGGCGTGGCGTTGTGGACCATCAGCCTGCAAAATGGCAGTGGTTTCTTTGTAGATGGATGGGAAGTGCTCGCTGTTGGCCCGGTCACTATCATCGCGCAGGTCGGAATTCTGGTTCTAACTGCTTTCACGCTCTTTCTTCTAATTGACGAGACCTTTACCGGCCACGTTGGCGAATTCGTCGCTGTTGTTTTGATGGGTGCGGCCGGTGGTCTAGTCGTCTCCGCCGCACAGGACTTACTGGTTATCTTCATCGGCCTGGAACTGCTTAGCCTCAGTCTCTACATACTAACTGCGTTCGCCAAAAGGTCCGGCAAAAGCGCCGAGGCTGCGCTCAAGTACTACTTATTTGGCGGAATGTCGGCGGCGTTTCTGCTCTTCGGATTCAGCTACCTCTACGGGCTCGGCGGCAGCACCAATCTCATCGCCATTAAGCATCACGTTGATGCAGGCGCCGTCCCGCTGCTCTGCGTGGCGTGGGTGTTGGTGGTCGCAGGTCTTGGTTTCAAAGTTGCGGCTGTGCCATTCCAGCTGTGGGCGCCCGACACTTATGAGGGAGCCCCGATACCCTCGGCGGCATTCATTGCTTCTGTTTCAAAGGTTGCCAGCTTTACATTGCTCATCAACATCTGCTTCGGCCTGCTGGCGCCGGGCTATGACTTGTGGGCTGGATACGTTCAGGCCGTTAACCAGGGCCTTAAGATCGAATTCAGCGTTTTGCAGCCTCTTACAGCTGTCTTGCTTGTTGTTGCAGCGTCCTCGATGGTTTTCGGCAACCTGGCCGCGCTGGCCCAGGTGAGCGTGCGCCGATTACTCGCTTACTCAGCAATTGCTCACGCAGGCTACATTCTGCTCGGCATTGGTGTCTATCAACATTACAACGGTGAGCCGGATGCCTTGCGATTCGCTGTAGATTCCTTTCGGCCTGTATTCGCCAGCACTAACGCCGTACTCTTTTACATCCTCACCTACGGCCTGACTACCATCGGCGCATTCGGCGTCGTCTCGGTCGTCGAACGCGCTACCGGCAGTGACCGGCTTGACTCCTTCCGTGGGCTGCACAAGCGCAATCCGCTGCTGGCTGCGGTGCTGCTGGTGCTCTTCCTCTCGCTGGCCGGGATTCCACCGCTGGTTGGGTTCTGGGCCAAGTTCAATTTGTTTGCTGCGGTGCTCGGTGTTTCTGCGGGGCCGGTTCCGTTTGCGCTTGTCGCACTGGCTGTGGCGCTTAGCGCGGTTTCGCTTTATTACTACCTACAGGTGCTCAAGCGGGC
The DNA here is from genome assembly GCA_049522255.1 of Occallatibacter sp. Classification (GTDB taxonomy): domain Bacteria; phylum Acidobacteriota; class Terriglobia; order Terriglobales; family Acidobacteriaceae; genus Telmatobacter. The sequence goes on along the minus strand of JBEKOA010000003.1, from coordinate 82 downwards.
TTACGTGATGCCCGCCATCGATGAATCGCCAATCAAGGCGCATCCGGTTACGATGGCGGTGCTGCTAGTTATCGCTTCCGCG
>JBEKOA010000002.1:0-72979 GCA_049522255.1 Occallatibacter sp. | reverse complement strand
GCTCCACGCTTCCTTCAGACCCCACCTCGCAATGACGCCCTTGCGCTTCGCTATCACTTCTCCCCATCTGGATGTGAAGAGGACTTTCACCTCCAAGCTGTCATTCATGCACGGCGTACAACTGCTACTGCCTCCCCGGCAAAGCCGGGGGAACTCCCGGTTGGATTAGAACCACGTTGAGCAGAGACTTATTCACTTAAATGCGGCCGTTGTAATTGATATAGCCAAGTTCGCGAAAACAATTCATGAAGAAGCTCACGCGTGAGCGAGTAGTACCGCTCATCCGCCAGAGTTTCCTGCGAGATTTGGGGGGATGAAGTTATAGCGTTCTCCTGGCTTGCCGAATTCCGCCATGAGCAAGAGTATCCTCGCCAGACGCTTCCCACTTGAATTGAAGAGCTGAAACGCAGTCCCGAGCGGCATTAGAGAGATTTGGCGTCACATTTGGGGCAGACACCCCACGCCCGAGGACGTTGGCACTCATGCACCTTTCATCATTTGTTTTTGTCTTGCGCTGGTGTCTGGTCGTTATTGCTCAGTCTTGTGAATGGCGTCACAAGTCCAGGAACGCAAAGCCTATGATCGCTCCGAGCTAATCTGACCATCCTTGAATCTTCAACTCTGGCAATATCATTCAAGATGTTGGAGAGTTGCTATATCTGACCCTTGCGTTCAACATCAACATGAAGAATGCCATGGCGATTGGAGAATGGACCTTGATCTTGGCTATACAAATTCGGATTTGTCAGTGGATGCACGACCATCGCATTGAAATGGCAGCCTGCCAAAGGTTCCGATCGATCAAACCGCCTTTCGGCACAAAAGCCCGTGCGTCAATACCGAATCTTTTGATCCTTGCTTTCCTCACGGGCCTTCCACTTTTCGGTCGATCGCAAGCCATGCCCTATGCAGAAGACTCCTCGAACACTCTGGCAAGCGCATCACCAATTCACTCTGACCTTTATTACTCGCGTCCGACACAGAAAACAAAGCTAAGCAACTATGTCTTCGACGCGGTTGGTCCTTATCCGATCGTCGGCGCTGGAATTGCTGCTGGCATCAACCAGATAAGCAATGCTCCTCCAGAGTGGAACCAAGGCATTGAAGGTTACACCAAGCGATTTGGCTCCGACTTCGGGATCGCGGCTGTAGGAACAACAACGCGTTATGGATTGGCAGAAGCCTTAAAAGAAGATACTTTGTATTACCGCTGCGAATGCAGCGGCGTATTACCGCGGGTGGAGCACGCACTGCTTTCGACTTTGACGGCGCGCCGCGGGGAAGACGGCCATCGCGTCTTTTCTTTCCCGGCGCTTGTCGCACCATACGCAGGTACGATGGCTGCGGTCTATGGGTGGTACCCAAATCGTTTCGGAGCAAAAGACGCTTTCCGCATCGGCAACTACGGCTTGTTGGCATACGCCGGAAGCAACATCTCGCTGGAGTTTTTCTATAGCGGGCCACACTCCTTGCTTCATCGCATGCATCTGAGCAATGCGCACGGATCACCTGAGCAAGGACCGAACAAGTGAGCCGCTACGAATCCACTGAAATTGCAGCCATAAAACTGCCTTTATCGGGGCAAGGCAGCGCACTCTTGCCCACGGTGGCGGGTTCCGTTGCGAGTTTGGCGGAGAGGTTCTTCGAGTGGTTTGGGGGGCTTGGTATCTTTTCCTGGCAGGTACTCAAGGCCGCAGTGACACCGCCTTACGAATGGCGTGAACTGATTCGACAGCTTGACGAGGTTGGATCAAAGTCATTGCCTTTGGTCGTCTTAGCGGGCGCTGCGATCGGCGTTGTGATCTCTATGGAAGCGCGTTACAGCCTCAGTCGCTTCGGCGCCAAATCAATGTTTCCGGCCACGCTCGTGTACTCCGTTATCCAGGTAATGGGCCCGGTCATCACCGGGTTGATCGTGAGCGGCCGAGTAGGAGCCGGAATTGGCGCGGAGCTGGCATCGATGAAGGTGACTGAGCAGATTGACGCTATTGAAGCATCCGCCGTCAACCCATACAGACTTCTGGCAGCGACACGAATTCTGGCTTGCATTCTGATGCTGCCGCTGCTGACGATAGCTGCCGACGCAAGCGGCCTGTTTACAGGTTGGTTTGCACAGACTCTAGTTGAACCGTTGTCGTTCCGTCAATTCATCGAAAGCGGTTTTCATGGCGCAACTTTCAACGCATTTCTGCCACCTACATTCAAGACTGCGGTCTACGGCCTGATCATAGGGCTAATCGCGTGCTTTCAGGGGATGCGCACCCGCGGAGGAGCTGAGGGCGTGGGCCGCGCCGCCACCAACTCAGTGGTTCTCTCATCGCTGTTCGTAATCCTTGCCGACGTGGTGCTGGTTAAATTCATCCTCGTTGTCTTTCCCTAACCCTCAATCTTTAGTACTCAGATTCGTGAGACAAATATGGCAACAGCCTCTGACATGGCGACGAAACAAGAACACGCGACAGAAGAAAGATCTGCGCCGATCGTTGCAGTCAAGGAACTGCGGAAGTCCTTCGGAAACCTCAGGGTCCTCAATGGAATAAACCTGACGGTGAATCGCGGAGAAACATTGGCGGTACTTGGCCGCAGTGGGACCGGCAAGAGCGTATTGCTGAGGCTCATCATTGGCCTGGAGACGCCCGACTCTGGATCCGTTTCCATCTATGAGCAGGACATTGCCAGGCTCGCTCTCGATCGAATGGGCGAAGTACGAAAGAAGATGGGCTTCCTTTTTCAGCATGCCGCACTCTACGATTCACTGACCGTCGCGGAGAATGTAGCGTTTCCCCTTGAACATCATCGCAGAGAAATGTCCAGATCAGAGCGCAACGATCGCGTCGCACAACTACTGTTCGAGGTGGGCATGAAGGGCAGCAATGGAAAGATGCCATCCGATATCTCAGGCGGAATGCAAAAACGCGTTGGCTTAGCGCGCGCGCTTGCGCTACAGCCGGAGATTCTGCTTCTGGACGAGCCCACGGCGGGCCTCGACCCGATCAGTTCGGGAGAGATCGACGACTTGGTCCTCAAGCTCCAGCGAGAACATCAGATGGCATCTATTGTGGTAACTCACGATCTGCATAGCGCGAAGACAATTGCCAACCGTATCGCGCTGCTGGATCAGGGTAACGTAGTGACTGAAGGCAGGTTTGAGGATCTCCAGGAAAGCAATATCGCGTTTGTGAAGGAATTTCTGAAGCAATCTTAGGAGGGACTATGTCGAAGGTAGCACGGCTGGGCGCATTCATCGTGGCGACGCTGGCGATTCTTGCCGCTGGAGTCTTCGTCATAGGAAGCAAGGAATATCTGTTTCAATCTACATACCAACTCAGAGCGCAATTCGACAATGTGGCTGGCCTGGCCGCAGGGGCAGATGTGCAGGTGGGTGGGGTTCACAGCGGAACAGTGCAAAGCATCGAGTTACCTCATAAGCCAGGAGAACAAGTCACGGTGGTCATGGACCTCGACAAGTCAACACACGAGATTATCAAGCACGACTCTGTGGCCTCAATCGAAACCGCTGGAGTATTGGGCAATCAGTTCGTGGCTATCTCGTTTGGATCTGCCGGACAGGCCGAGGTTCAGGATGGTGAGATCATCCAGAGTGAACCGCCTCTGGAGATGTCGGATCTGTTCAAGAAGACGAGCGGCATTTTAGACAGCAGCCAGCAGGCCATCAACAACGCAACTCTGGCAGCGGCGCATCTCAGTTCGGTTAGCGCCAAGATCGATTCGGGGCAAGGTACAGTAGGCGCACTGGTAAACGACAAACAGCTCTATAGCAATCTGTCACAGAGCACGGCGACACTGCAGACAACAATGCTCCAGGCACAGACAGGAGTGACGGACTTTCAGGAAAACATGGAGGCCCTCAAGCACAACTTCCTTCTGAGCGGGTATTTCAAAAAACGCGGCTACGAAGACTCAGCCGATATAGCCGCAAATAGAATTGGCAGGCTCCCGCCGGGTGCGCCTGCAAAATCATTTACATTTACGGCCAAGCAACTTTTTGATGGCCGTGATTCGGCCAAACTGCGGGACCAAAAGTCTCTCAATGCCGGTGGCGAGTTCCTGGCGCAGAACCAGTTCGGCTTTGCGGTGGTGGTTGTATCGACTGGCATGGAAGGCGATGCCCAGAAGGATCTGGTCCTGACTGAAGCCAGAGCCATGGTGGTGCGCGACTATCTGGTCGAGAATTTCGGATTTGACGACAGTCAACTGAAGACGCTGGGCTTGGGCAAGCAGGCAGGATCAAACCCCAACGCAGATTGGGGATCAATTCAGATTCTTGTCTATCCGACAGGCACTAAACTTCCACCTGATACTCAGACTCCAGTGGCCATCCCGGCGAGAATAGCCTCGGGTCAGCCAGACAGTGCTTCTATGAACCCGAAGACGAAGCAGTAGGGATTGGCGCGAATTGCGAAAGCTTGGATCGCTCTTATAGAGCGCAGGTTTGCGACAAAACTGCGGGAGGCGCTCTCAGCACCAATTTATGCGATCAATCTTGCTCAGCATTTAGCTTCGTGGTTTGCAACGATGATACGGAAGAAGGGTTTTCTTACTCGTCTCCCTCATGGCTCCCGATCTAGGCCGGTCCATGAAATATCCGCACGGATTAGCTGCCGTATCGCGAAATGACAGTTGCATGCGCAATGCAGGCTTAACCGGGGCGGATCACACAACACAAATGAAGGCCGAGCAGATCGATAAGCTCAGATCACTCAGCTTAAGAAACTCGATAGGAGAGCGCACAATGCCCCTCGTCACTGTTGTTCTCGCTTTATGCGTGGTAGGCCTGCTCCTTTGGCTTGTCAACCGATTTATTCCGATGCAAAGCCAGATCAAGGGAATCCTGAATGCCGTCGTGGTGATTGCCGTGGTTTTGTGGCTTCTACAGGTATTTGGACTCTTCCCCTATCTTAGCCAGTTTCGCGTGGGGCATATAGGGAATTGAGAGATCGAACGACTGAATCCGGACAGCATCGGCCGGAAACACAACGCAAGTTCAACGCAAAACGGCAGCGTCCTGCCGGCAGGAGGAATCTTGAAACGCATCGCTCTACTCGCAATTGGAAGCGCGCTCAGCGTGAGCACGTTTGCCCAGGTCAATCCGCAAGCGACAACGGTTCTTGTGCCCGTTGGCCCAGCGTCTACATACCGCGTGATCGTGATCAATCGCTCGGTCGAAGCGGTGAACTATCGGCATCGCAGCGGAGCCACCAGCATTGACTTTGCCGGCACGTCACTACTCCCTTCAGCAAACGGAAACGCGAAAGTACGAAGCAAGCGGGGGACCATGGAAGTCGAAGCTGAATTCGGGAACCTGCAAAACCCCGCAACATTCGGCGGTGAGTACCTTACCTATGTCCTATGGGCAATCTCGCCTGAAGGGCGGGCAGTGAACCTCGGAGAAGTTCTGGTGGGGGACAACGACCGCAGCAAGCTGACGGCGACCACCGACCTCCAAGCATTCGCGTTGGTCGTTACGGCGGAACCGTACTACGCGGTTCGGCAGCCCAGCAACGTCGTCGTCCTTGAGAACGTAGTTCGTGGAGACACCAAAGTTACCACCGAAGCGGTCCAGGCTAAGTACGAACTGATGGAGCGTGGCGGATACATTCCCAGTGGCTATAAGTTCGATCCCGTCGTTCTAAGCGCCAGTCTTCCGTTGGAGTTCTACGAAGCGCGGAATGCACTGCGTATCGCCCAATCCGAAGGAGCTGAGAACTACGCAGGCCCCAGCTATCAGCATGCTGTTCAATTGATGAACAGTGCAGATGCGTACGCCATAAGCAAGCACGTCGACAGAAAGCCGCTAATTGCCGTCGCCCGAGAGGCAGTGCAGACTGCCGAAGACGCGCGAGAGATCGCAGTCAAGAAAACGGAGGAAGAGCGTCAGGCTAACGATCGCCAGGACGCAAGCGATGCACAGGCAAGATCGAATGCCCAGGCAGCTGAAGCGACGCGTTTGAAAGAGCAAGCGCAGTCGGACGCAGCAAAAGCGCAAGCAGATTTGACCGCAAACCAGAGTGCATCGACGGCAGCTATCTCGGCAGCGCAATCCGAAGCAGCCAAGGCTCAGGGTGACCTTGCCGCGACCCAAGCAGCTTCGGCAGCGGCAGTCTCCGCAGCCCAGGCGGATGCGGAACAGGCTCGCATGGTTGCAGAAAAGGCGCAACAAGGCGAACATCAGGCGGTCAGCGACAAGGCTGCCATGCGCGCTCAACTGTCTGAACAACTGAACAGGATTCTTGCCACTCGCGATAGCGCTCGAGGACTGATTATCAGTATGTCCGATGTTCTGTTCGACACCGGGCACTACACGCTGAAGCCGGGCGCGCGTGAGAAGCTAGCCAAGGTCGCCGGCATTCTTATTGCATACCCAGGACTCAACATCGAAGTTGGCGGTTATACCGATAACGTCGGCGGTGATGCAATGAATCAGACCCTATCAGAACATCGCGCTGGAGCAGTCAGAGACTATCTGGTAGAACAGGGTGTGGGAAACAACTCGGTAAGCGCGAAGGGGTTTGGCAACACCTTGCCTGTCGCTTCCAACGATAACTCAAGTGGGAGGCAAGAAAATCGGAGAGTTGAATTGGTTGTATCAGGAGATCTAATCGGCGATACGACAAGCTCAACTATTGGAAGCTTAAACTAACGCAACAGTTTAACCAGCTCAAGCATTCCAGATAGATGACCGGTGCAATCTTTTTGGAGACCGCACCGGTCATGAACGGGAACCAATCCACACAAATCGCCAAAGAGCAACAGTTCCGATCTTGGCTCTTCTCGATGTATTGCACTGGTGGCAGGACAGCCGGAGTTGAGGATGTTTTTTTGACCGGCGGAGTGGTGATGGTCTTTGTAATTGAACTGAATCTTCTAACTCGTGACGGAGTTTGAGGGATGCGTATCGGCTAACTTCTGGAGTAAAGCCTCTTGACATTCTCGCCTGACAACAGTCGATGGCCGGTCCAGTCGAGGCGTCGCAAGCATTGATTGAAGGTAAGTTGCCTGTCTCACGTGTATAATTGACCTACTAGGTTAGCATTCCTCCTCTCGCCTTCAGCCATTCAAGCTTCGCTCCAGACGAGCACCGTTCAAGCAAGCAACGGAAAGGTTTGGAGTTAAGATAACGCTCACCAAGAAGAGCGATATCAAGATGCACTTCTCCTCACGCCGGAATAGTGGCTTGCATCCGGTTAAGCAGGTTGACAGACCTCCCGTATCATCACCGCAGTTAGAGGATGCGGCAACCGAATCAGATAAGTCTGTTTTTGTCGGCAATTTCTCAGTTGAACGTATTTCTCCTGGCGGGACAATGTCGGCAGTCGTTATCGCCGACAATTCGGGCGACGCGCAAATACCAGAGATGCAAGAAAATCCTCGTTTCTAAAGCAGAAACCAGATCTGCTGCGCCATGAGTCGCCCCTTTCACCTCGTTTCGACCGAGCCAAGGTGGAGTTTTCGACGGTTGAGTCTTGGAAATGAGTGATCGAATAAGTCAGCTTTGAAGCGAGCATCACGCTACTGTTGCGAACACCAGAGACCAGTTCCAAAGCGTCAAAGCAAGCGGAAACGGGGCATTATGTCTTTTATTGAAGTCGTTCATCCTGAATCGACGGCAAACAGTGCATCTCAGATAGTCTTGAAGCCTGTTACCGCGAAGGCCTGCAGCCTTCCATTGCCCACGAGGATAGCGTTTGTCGGTAATTTCCTTCCGCGACAGTGCGGAATCGCGACGTTCACCACTGATTTGTGTGCCGCACTTGCGGCAGAATATGGCGGCGAACGTCTCTTTGCTATACCGGTCAACGATCCGGAGTCGCACTACGAATACCCAGAGCAGGTGCGTCTGGAACTTGAGCAGGAAGATTTGCGATCCTACGAGCGGGCCGCTGAGTTTCTTAACTTCAATGGCAACGATCTTGTCTGCCTGCAACATGAATACGGCATCTATGGTGGGCCGGCGGGTCGCCACATTTTGGCTTTGCTGCGGAAGCTGAAGATGCCACTGGTCACCACACTGCATACGGTTCTGCGGGATCCTGATGCAGATCAGCGCGCCGTGCTCGAAGAGATCGGACGGCTCTCTGATCGTCTTGTGGTCATGAGCGAGTTGGCGGCCAAGCTCCTGCGCGAGGTGTACAAGGTTTCTGCCGGAAAGATCGATATCATTCAGCACGGCGTGCCGGATCTCCCCTTCATGGATCCAAATTACTTCAAAGACAAATTCGGCACAGAGGGCAAGTCGGTTCTACTCACCTTCGGTTTGCTGTCTCCAAACAAAGGAATTGAGAATGTCATTCAGGCGCTTCCGGCGATTCTGGAAAAGCACCCGAACGTGGTCTATATTGTCTCCGGGGTAACTCACCCACATATCCGACGGCGCGAAGGCGAGCGCTACCGCGAAGAGTTACAATCGTTGGCAGCTCGCCTGGGCGTTTCTGAAAACCTGATTCTCAATAACCGCTTTGTGAGCACCGAGGAATTGATAGAGCACGTGGGCGCGGCCGACATCTACATCACGCCTTACCTCCAGGAGGCGCAGATCGTTTCTGGCACGCTTGCAATAGCCCTCGGCGCAGGCAAGGCCATCATTTCGACGCCCTACTGGCACGCCAAGGAACTGCTCGCGGACAACAGGGGAGTAATAATTCCCTTTGCCGATCCAGACGCCATCGCTGAGGCAGTTATTGGAATGCTGGAGAATGAAGCCGCGCGCCATGCCATGCGCAAACGCGCTTATTTGTACTCCCGTGGGACGACCTGGCCAAAGACAGCGCGAGCTTACATGGCGAGCTTTCAGCGTGCAAGGTTTGAACGCTCGCTACATCCAAGAGCTGCTCAACAAGGCGATCCTGTGATGGAGCCGATAGACTCTCTGCCAACGGTGAATCCCGGCCATTTATTGACCATGACGGATGACACTGGCATGTTGCAGCACTCGATTTTCTCTGTGCCCAACACGAGCGAAGGTTACACTACTGACGACAACGCTCGCGCGCTGATCGTGTCAATTCTTCTGGATAAGAGCGAGACGAAGACAGGAGAGCACGACTATCTTGATCTCTCAAATCGCTATTTGGCCTTTTTGTGGCTTGCCTTCCATTCCGACACAGGGAGATTCAGAAATTTCCTCGGATATGACCGCAAATGGAATGAAGATGTCGGGTCGGATGACAGCCATGGCCGCGCCTTGTGGTCGCTGGGAATGGTGCTCGGGGCCTCGCGAAACGCTGGATTGAGAGGAGCGGCAGGCAGGCTGTTCGAAGCCGCGGTGCCCGCAACACTCAAGTTCACCAGTCCGCGAGCCTGGGCATTCTCCATTCTGGGCTTGCAAGCTTATCTCGATTGGTTCCCTGGAGACAGGGCCGTTCAGGGCGTTCGCAATATCATGGCTAATCGACTACTCGACATCTATGAGAGAACCTACTCCGAAACGTGGAAGTGGTTCGAGAAGAGCCTTTCCTACTCCAATGCAAGGCTGTCGCAGGCTCTCATTCTCGCCGGATGGAGGAGCGATAACCAAAGGATGATCGAAGTTGGGATGGATTCGCTGAAGTGGCTTGTAGCAGAGCAACACCGCGACGATAGGGAGTTTTTTGTGCCGATCGGGTCAAGTGGGTTTTTCATCGAGGGCAATGAAAAGGCGCGATTCGATCAGCAGCCTGTCGAGGCATGCGCCACAATCTCGGCCTGCCTTGAGGTGTACAGGTTGACCGAAGAGAGGCAGTGGCGCGACGAAGCTCAGCGGGTGTTTGGATGGTTTCTGGGAAAGAATGATTTGCAAGCGCCTCTTTACGATCCAGTCACTGGCGGTTGCAGAGATGGGCTTCATCCCGACCGCGTGAACGAGAATCAGGGGGCTGAATCTACACTCTCTTTTCTTATGGCTTTGCTTGAAATGCAGGCGGCTAAAGTAGCAAGCGCAAACGAACTGAATCAGGGAATGAGTGTCCTTTATTGATCCCAAACACCACATCGAATGAATCGGCTGAGCCATTTTCTCGAGAACAAGCCATGGAGAAGGTTTGCTCCGACCTTCCCTTGTTTACGCGACATGCGGGCAACCCGATTCTCGGCCGTGAACACTGGCCCTACCGGATTAACAGTGTTTTGAACGCTGGGGCAGTATTGCTGGCAGACGGGGATACGCTGCTTTTGTGCCGCATTGAAGACCGCAGCGGTTTGTCGCATCTTTGCGCCGCACGTTCCACGAATGGTGTCGATAACTGGCGGATAGATCCTCAACCGACCTTAGTGGCAAATCCCCAGGAATTTCCAGAAGAGATCTGGGGCATCGAAGATCCGCGCATTACCTACGTTCCCGAGCTCGAACAATACGCTGTGGCGTACACATCCTTTGCGCGAGGAGGTCCAGGAGTTTCGTTGGCCTTGACCAAGGATTTCCGAAGTTTTGAAAGATTCGGCGTCATTATGCCTCCTGAAGATAAGGACGCTGCTCTGCTGCCGCGGAGGATCGGCGGCCGCTGGGCCCTGATTCACCGGCCCATGACAGCTCTGGGCGCCCACATGTGGATATCCTATTCGCCGGATTTGAGGCATTGGGGAAGCCACAAGATCATCTTGGAAGCACGGCGCGGCGGTTGGTGGGATGCGAACAAGATCGGGCTTTGCTCTCCGCCGATTGAAACCGCAAATGGTTGGCTGGTGATTTACCATGGCGTTCGGCAAACTGCATCTGGAAGCATCTATCGCCTAGGCCTCGCGCTCTTCGATCTGGAAAAGCCTGAGGTCTGCCTGCAGCGTGGAATATCGTGGATCTTTGGTCCAGAAGCTCCTTACGAGCGCTGCGGAGATGTTAATGACGTCGTGTTCCCGTGTGGGCAGACCATCGCTGCGGACGGGGACACTATTCATCTTTATTACGGTGCGGCGGATACTAGCATCGCGCTGGCCACGGGAAGCATACGCTGCCTGCTCTCCTGGCTGGACTCGAATGGTAGTCAAGTGGAGAGACGCACTCTCTAGAACATTGGCCCTGAATTAAACATCACACATATTGGAAATCCGGTATCGGATGGGGTGGGAGGAATGTGTACGCGCCGGAGCAAAAATCGACTACGCGACGCCGCGTTGGCGGCGTGACGTAACGGAGTAATACCAGACCATTGCCAGATTCTGGTTTCACGGACAAGCACGTTCTCTTGAGGGTACCGAAGAAAGTTCGGCGCTGATAGGAGTCGTGTCTTCGGTGGGATATCGGAGGCATAAAAGCAGTGGAGGTTTACGCGAGATTTCGGCGGGCGGTGTTGGTGGAGGGGATGAGCCAGCGGGCGGCGGCGCTGGAGATTGGCTGGCGCGGCAGACAGTGAGTGAGTATTCCAGTCGATGTGGGGCGGAATCGGATCATCGATCTGCTCGTCGATATGCGCCGAAGTGAAAGCATGGGTCATTGGAATTGACCTCACTACTTGTGTTCGGGATTCTGGGCTCGCTTCTCCTCGAGTTCTTTGGTCAACTCAGAATGCTCCCTGATCTGCTGGTTCTGCACATAATGGATAGCACCAATAAAGGTATGCATCACATCGTCCAACGTTCGGCCTGGCGCCAACATGCAGTCGCGGAAGATATCGGTATCTGCATTCGTATCGATTTCTGGTGCTATGCACGTCAACAGTAAGCCCTTCGCGTCGTTGACGGGGAAAAGGTGAGGTGTTAGAGAGGAAGTTGGGGTGGAACCAGCAGGTTGAGTCGTCTTGAAGCGGTCCGCTTGGGTTGCTGGTTCGGGAGTTCTTCTTGTTTCCTTCAAGGCGGGAACGAGAGTGGAGGCGGCAATCTGTGGGGCCGCGAAAGCGATTGAGACTGCTAGTGCCAAAAGGGTTGCATGTTTTTTCATCACCAACCACTTTCTTGAACAAGGATTTTGGTCGTAGTTGTCTATCGGCTAGTTCGGGAAACAGTTCACTCTGGGGTTCGTCGGCAGCCGCAAGGGCATGAACGGCGAGGAACGCATAGGCATTCTCAGATTCATGCGATGTGGGCCGAGTATGTAAGCTCACACTGCTTCTCACGGAACAAAGAAACACACCGCTTGACCATCCCCGCGTCGAGAAGCATTCCTGCTTGCCCTTCAAGTTCGACGAGCACGGTTTCCAGATCGAAAGCCGGCCGATACGAACGGGCGGATCTCATCGCGTCAAGCACGTCGGCAATCGCGAGAACCCGAGCCATGGGCAGGATCTCGTCGCCTTTCAAGCCTCTTGGATAACCCGAGCCGTCCATACGCTCATGATGCTGCCGAACAACCTCGGCAATCGGCCACGGGAAGGGAATGTCTTTCAAAATGTCGTAACCCGTCTCAGGGTGCAGATTCACCTGAGCAGATTCTTCAGCATTCAACCGTCCGGGTTTGTTCAGTATCTCTTGAGAGACGGTCATCTTCCCAACATCGTGCAGAAGAGATGCAACCTGCAATGCATGAACGTGCTCTTCATCCCATCCCAACTCCCGAGCAATGGCACAAGCGATAGCGGCGACGCGGACTTGGTGAGATGCAGTGTTGTGGTCGTACGCCTCCATCGCAAACGCCATCGTGTCCATGACCTGTGACAGATGGTCTCTGAAGTCGTCTTGTGCCGCTTCATGAAGGAGGCATTCTTGAATTTGTGGTTTGCGCTGGCGAGCTGCCCGAATGCTGATAGCGATTTCCAGAGCCAATATTGCTTTTGCGGTTCGGGACCGGCGAATCTCAGGTTCGCCGCTGGCAGATCTGTAGTACGAGTTGCTGATCAAGTCTTCCCCCTATAAAAACAGCAGTAATGCTTGGACACGAATCAAGCCACGCAAGCCAGGAATCACCTGGTTTCCAATGCAGGAGCCCGGGTGGCTATTAGGCTGAGCTGATGCGTTCGTGTGCGCGATGAGTAACTAGATCGTCTGCTCGTGCTCGCTGAACTCCTTTTCAATGAGGTCGTCGAAGTTGGAGTTAGAATGCTCAAGTGCAATACGATCATCGTCATTGACGGTAATGTCCTTTACTCTCGGAGACGAGTTCCAACCCCGGCGGCCCAGCGAACGCCGCCGGTTTGGATTCGTTCTATGAATGAATGACCGGTATTTATTTATGAAGCATTCAGGCAAGAGATCAGTTATAAGCTTGTGCATGGGCATAGTCTGCCAGCGCCGCGCGGTTGGGGATTGTCATCATGGAACCTTGGAAGGCCACCAGCCGGCGATTCTTGAAGTTGTTGAGCGTGCGTGTCACGGTTTCTCTTGAAGTGCCGATGAAATCGCCGATTTGTTCATGCGTCAGGGAAAAGCGCAGGCGGCTTCCGACCTCCTTCGCTTGACCGCGATCGCTCCACTCCAACAACAGACGCGCAAGCTTCTCGGGTGCAGTAGAACAAAGCCCCAACGTGCGCAACTGCGAACAAGCCTCGGACATGTGGCGTCCCAGTTCCTCGGTGACCGCCTGGTAGGCCTCTGGGTGGCGCGCGAGAAAACCAAGGAAATCACGGCGCTCGATAGGGGCGATCTTTGAGGGATAGAGGGTCTCGGCGGTCATGTCGTAAGGTGTGCCAGAGAGGGTCGACGACAGACCAATGATGTCGCCTTCTCTGGCAATGCGCAGGCTTAGACGCTTGCCTTCGCTGGAGTTGATCGACAGGCGAACCTCGCCGGAAAGAACAACAAAGAGCGCTCTTACTGGTTCTCCCTCCGCAAACAGCACCACATTGGCCGCATAGGACGACGGGTGCTCCATCGAGCGAAAACTCTCCAAAGCAGAATGGGTTAGCTTGCTGAAAAACTCGCCGGTACGAGTGAACTTGCTCCTGCAATTTCCTTCATGCATCGTTTCCATGAACGGCCTCCGTCTGGACTCAGTTTGTTTTGGGGGTACTGATTTCCTGTGCAAGATACTTCGTCAAGGGCGTGCTGGAAAAAATCTCCGCGCTGGTCTGCAACACAATTTCTCTCAGCACCTGCTTGCCCTCTTCATCCGAGAATGTCAAATTGTGCAGGTTAAGGAAAAGCTTTTTGCCTTCGAGGCGTGGAGCAGTTTCTCTCCACGCCTTCGACAGTTCAGCCACCCACGGCCCCGCAAGCCGTCCTTCCAGGGTGACTTCGATCGAGCTTTGTTGCTCAAGAACTGTAATCATTAACGCCATGCCCACCTAAAAGCACGCTTTTAGCCAAACGGTTTCGGCGTGAGCTGGAACGCGGATAACTCTATGAATGAAAACCGTTTATTCTAAACAAACACATTGTCTAAGCTCGACCTCGGCGGGAAGAGTGACGACGTGACGATGACGAAATATCGTCATCCGGACTAAATATAGTCACTGCGCTTTATACCGAGCTTCTTTATCTTTGAATTCAAAGTGGTGCGCTTGAGGCCCAAGCGGGCGGCTGCTCCATCATCACCCGCGATGATTCCTTTCGTGTCGCGTAGCACCCGCAAGATATGATCCTTCTCCGCAGCTTGGTGGGTTGAGTTTTCTAGAGACGGACTCTCGTCCTTCTCTTCGGTTTCCAGTTCCGCCACTGGAATGTAAAGAGCCGAACCGCGGGTGAGGATCACCGCCCGCTCCAGAAAATTCTCCAACTCGCGAATATTGCCAGGCCACTTCCATCTCATCAGCGCTTCCATCGTCGCATCAGGAATCGTTTCGATGGTCTTGCCCATGCGCCGGCTGTGCAGACTGACGAAGTGCCGCACCAATACGGGGATGTCGTTGATCCGCTCACGCAAGGGCGGTGCTTGAATTGGGAAGACCTTGAGACGATAGTAAAGATCTGCGCGAAACTCCTTTTCGGCAACCATCTTCGCCAGATCGCGGTTGGATGCTGCGATCAGACGCACATCAACCTTGATGGGCCTGGTTCCACCCAGCCGCTCGATCTCCCTCTCCTGCAAAGCTCGCAACAGCTTTGGTTGCAGGTCGAGCGGCAATTCGCCCACCTCATCCAGGAACAGCGTCCCTTCGTGAGCCAACTCCAGACGGCCCATTTTGCGCGCGATGGCGCCGGTAAAAGCTCCCTTCTCATGACCGAATAGTTCGCTTTCCAGCAGTCCCGCCGGAATCGCCGCGCAATTCAGCTTGATAAAAGTACGTTCATTGCGAGGGCTTAGTCTGTGAATGGCACGGCCAGAAGCTCTTTGCCCGTGCCTGTCTCCCCCTGGATCAAAACTGTCGCTCCGGTAGGTGCCACTGTCTCAACATCTCTCAGCACTTGTCGAAGCCCGGTGCTTTCCCCCACGATGTCCTCGAATCGATTCTCTACATTGATCTCTTCTTCGAGGTATTGTTTCTCAAGCCTGAGCCGGTCGCGCAACTCGGCAATCTGCCGAAGCGTCATCGCATTGTTCACGGCAATTGCTACCTGGCCCGCAACCTGGGTCATCATTTCAGCGTCGCGCTGAACGAATGCCGATTCGAGACGGCTGGCCACAGCCAACACTCCTATTGGCTCGCCTCGATATATTAAGGGAACCCAGCAGCCTGATTGCATCCCAAGCTCTGTGAAATGGCGCAGGTACGATTCGGCAAAGTGAGAACCCTTCATCTGGTCCAGCAGGACCGGCTCTCGCGTGCGAAATGCCGCGCCGGCCGGCGAGCCCTCAATCGGAAGGCGAATGTCGTCGCGTCGATGCTCTTCTCCCTCAGGTCCCAGGAACTGCACCACCAACAAATCGGCACTTGCGTCATCCAAGCCCAGCGTCGCGGCATCGTGTGGGATCACCTCATGGAGACTTGCCGAAATCGCTCCGAGAAGCTTGCGCACATCCATGTTGGCCAGCAGCATGCTGGTCAACTGCATCATCACCGCTTCTTCCGCACGCTTGCGATCGGTGAAGTCCCGCGTAACCTTGGCGTATCCGGTCACCGTGCCAGAGGAGTCGCGTATTGCCGTAAGGATGCTGTCGGCCCAGAAGCGCGACCCATCCTTGCGCACTCGCCACCCTTCTTCTTCAAATCTTCCCCGTGCCGCAGCCAGACGCAGCAGCTCTGCGGGATGGTCTCGCTCCACATCCTCACGAACAAAAAACCGGGAGAAATGCTTGCCAACGATGTCGTCCGGAGTATAGCCCTTGATGCGTTCACCGCCGGCGCTCCAAGTGAGGATATAACCCTCGCTGTCCAGCAGGTAGATGGCATAGTCGCGTACGCTTTCCATAATCGAACGCATCTGCTGGTCCTGGCGCCGCATGACATCCTGGGCAGCTCGCTGCTCGGTAGCGTCGCGAACAAAGCTGAGTACGGCAGGACCGTCTTCCGTCTCCAGCGGTTTGAGCATGATGTCTACAGGAAACTCGGTCCCATCCTTTCGCAAACCGGAGAGCTCCATTGCCGCACCCATTTGGCGTTCGCGCGGGTGGGCGTTGTAGTTCTCACGATGGTTTGGGTGTCGTGATCTCAGACGCTCGGGGACCAGTTCGTCCACTTTCATGCCGGACAGTTCTTCGTGACCGTAACCAAAGAGCTCCGTCGCACGCGGGTTAGCGTCACGAATCGTCCCATCACGGTCCGTGACAAAGATCGCGTCTGGAGAAATATTGAAGAGGTTCTCCAACGCGATACGAGCGAATTTGGAGGGTACGTTCAAATTTTCGGTCGGCGAACGGGCTTGGGAAGTCGGGGAAGTCAACTTCAGCCAGTCGACCGTAATTCTACAGGGAATGAGGAACCGAGTCCACGCTCCGACAAGATTGCATCGAGCCTAGCCAAGGGTGGGTTTGACTCGCAAATTATGCGGATGGATCGATTTCACTTTGCAGGCTGTACCATGGAAATATTGACTGCTTGAGCAGGCAAATCAAGTAAGAATCCTGTAGCCGAAGGTGCTCATGAATCTGCTGGATGGTTTCCGCTCCCATTTGGGTATTGCGTTGGGAATCTGCGCGTTGGCCTGGGCCGGGGTGCTGATGGCCCAACAGAGTCCGGTTCCAACAGATACGGGCTCAGAGCACGCCGCGGTTCAACAAGATGAGGGAACGCAGTCCTTCACCGTCAAGCCGGGCACGACCGAGGACGAGGAACCTACACCGGTGATCCACTCTACCACGCGTCGCGTAGTGGTGGATGTGGTGGTGACAGGGCCGGACGGCAAGCCTATTCGCGGCCTCACACAGCAGGACTTCACTGTCCTTGAAGACCGGAAGCCGCAGTCGGTGCGCGCGTTTGAGGTGCATACCCAGGAGGAAGACCGAAGCCTGCTGCCGCCGGCGCCTCCTGAGTTGCCCAGCCATACATTCATAAACTTGGAGCAGACGCCGGTCAGCGGTCCCCCGGTGGTGGTGCTGCTGGACTTTCTGAATACGCCGGTCACCGATCAGGCGTATGCCCATGAACAGATCGTGCGTTTTCTGGAGCGGAAGCCCGCCTCAATGGAGGTGGCGATCTTTGCGCTAAGCGACAATCTGAGCCTGTTGCAGGGCTTTACCACTGATACGAAAAGACTGTTGGCCACGATGCGCTCAAAGGCGGCGGGAATGCGTATGGCCGCTGCGGGCGAGCAGTTGCTGAAGGCCCAAATCACCCTAAATGCATTTCAGGAGCTCGGCCAATTCCTTGCGACGCTGGACGGCCGCAAGAACCTGCTGTGGTTTTCCGAATCCTTTGACATGATGGTTCTGCCCAGGGAACAGGACGTGGACCGGGGTGCTCTCATCGTTGAGTATGAACCAGGGAGTCCAAACCCGGGACCGGGAGCAACGGTGACTTCCGCGAATCTTCTCCCCACCACCACGGCCAACCCGGAGGCTTCGTCATCCGGCTTCAGCAATGCGATCGGCGACATGACGGTGTTGCGGGCAGAGATGCAGAAGGTGGCAATCGCGCTGGCGGTAAGCCAGACGGCGGTATACCCGATCGATGTGCGCGGACTATCGGTCGATCCGGGTCTCTCGGCAAGTGCGGCCGGCACATCTCCGCTGACGGCGAACCCGACGGGAGCGATCGGCACGCCAGGGATGCCTACAGCGCCTGGTGCCGCTCCAGCATCAGTTCAAAGCCACAACGATTTCATGCAATCGCTCAACGGCGCGCATGCCTCCATGCAGGATATTGCCGAAGCGACCGGCGGACATGCGTTTGTGAATGGCAATGGGATTGCCTCGGCTGCGGGACAAGCGGTAAGCGACGGCGCAGCCTATTACACGCTTGTCTACGCGCCCTCCAACCCGAACTTTGACGGCGGGTTGCGTTCGATTCATGTGTCACTGGACAAGCCGGGATGCAACCTGGCCTATCGCAGCGCGTACTATGCGGTGGACCCGGCAGCCATGACGCCGGATGCTGTCCAGAACGACCGCCTGGCCGCAGCCATGGTGCATGGGGGACCGGAGGCCCAAGGGTTGCTGTTCAAGGCGCAAATCGATCCGAATGGACCGCCTGCGCCAGCGGCACTAGACTCGCCGCTTGCAGCGAAGGCCGCCATCAACGGAAGCAAGAAGACAAGGAAGCCACAGCACCTCTCGGGCATGGTTCAGTCGTATGAGATTCGCCTTGCGATTCTGGCTCAACAACTGCAACTGACGCTATCGCCAGACGGGCGGCGCCACGCGGCACTCGAAATTGCGGTGTATGCCTACGCGGCAGATGGGCAGAGGCTGAGCGGCACGAAGCAAAATTTGGAGGCGTCGATGCCACCGGCGGTTTACGAGAAGGCGCTTCAGAATGGTATGTTCCACAACCTGCGCGTCGATTTGCCGGTTGAGGCCGCCAGTCTGCGGCTCGCGATTCTGGACCCTGGGAACCACCGCACCGGTTCGCTGGAGGTGGCGCTGCCACTGCCTCCGACGCAAGAGTCCGGCGCCACGACACCCGCGACACCTGCTGCGGTAAAGCAATAGTCCAACCTCTCAGTTGTGACCCGGCAGCACAATATCCGTCACGGTGTACGGTGGAACGGTAATGGTGAACTCGCTGCCCGGAGCGGAAAACGGAGTAACCGCCAATTGAGTTCCTGCGCCATATTGCGCGCTCCCGTAGTCGAAACGCTTCCCACTTGTTCCGATGCTTCCGTTCTTGAATGTCACCTTCACGGTCGCCTCGGTCTTGCTGTCCTTGTTGACCAGCATCAGTCCGACATAGCCGTCACGGCGATGGGTGGCATGCACGCCGACCAGCGATGAGCTGGAGGTTGCCTCCAGCAACGCATCGCCGGGGTTGTGCGCGATGATATGCAACATCTCAAACCCATAGAATGCGGGACCGAATTTCTTGCGGTCAGCAGATAACATCGAATCGCCATACATCTCGCTCCAGTCGATGTTTTCAGAGCCCGATTCGATCAGCATCGCATAAGTATCAGCCACCCAAAGCGCCTTGACGACTGGACGTTCGACCTTGACCCAGGCGCTGATTCCGGCGGGTGCAAAGTCTAACCTGGGGAGATGTCCCTGCGGGCAAAACTGGCTGTAGTCTGCAAGCATTGAATTTAGAATGCCGGAAAAACTGGACTTTGTGTTGGTGAACAGACCGGGCTCATCCAAGGTCTTCCAGTCGGGGGGAAGCAGCGGGTTCATGGTCCATTCGAGGGTGACAAAGTCAAGGCTCTGGCAAGCGCCCGTCAAGACCTGTTTATTCCACTCGATTCCCCACATCACGGCGGCCCACGCTGTGGGGTCCGCGTGTTCGCCATCCTTATCCCAAACGGTCTTTGTTCGCAGGCTGGGATCGGGAGGAGTGGTGAGTGCGGCGCCAATCCGAATCTTGGGGTCCACCGCCTTCATGGCCCGGGAGAATGTCTTCAGATTCTCCGCGTAGGCGGATGGAGAGAGCTTGGGATCGCCCTTCAGCTTGGCAAAGTCTTTCTGGGTAGTTGGCGCGGCGCCACGCAGATCTGGATTGCCGGTGTGTTCGCCGCCATAGTAGCCGTTGTTATAAACCTGGTCGCCGATCTGCCAAAGTTTGAAACCGAAGGGCCTGGGATGCTGGATGCGGAGGAAGTTGAGGCCATCGTCCGCCGCCAGGGGAGCCTCGCCGCGCAACTGGGCCCAATAGCCAACGGTGTGCCAATCCTCACCGGTCGAATCTTTGCCTAGATCGTGCGCGTTGGCGGCGTCTCCATTGGCATACGCAACCCATGCCGCAGCCTCGGCAGGCTCGCCTCCTCCGGTGCCGTCAAGATTTGCCCCGTAATTGACGACGATCACCGCCTGCCCGAGCTTCTCGGCAAACAGCGCAAAGCTGGCGAAGTTGCTCTCGGGGGCAAAGTAGCCCGCATCAGCACCCTTATAGCGAGTCGTAGTCCTGGTGGACCAGTGATAGAGATCCGCCACTCCGTGATTGCCCGGATAGCGCGATACAGAAACTCCTGCCGAGCGCAGATAGATTGCACCGTCCGCATTGAACGAGTTTGGATCGAAGGTGGGCGCGGGAACCCCAAGCGACGTGTCGGTCAATATGTTCACGGCTTTGCCCAGATCAACAGAAACATTGGCGCGATTCTGTCCGATTGCAGGGATACTCAGCAACAAGAAAACCGCACCGAGCCGCGCGAGGAATCTCCAGCACTTCATCGCCTGCCGCATGTAGAATCGTCTTTCCCGGTCGTCGTTCATCATTGGTTTCATCCCTTTCGAGAACCACGCGGAAGATTTCGCATGATTGACAGGAAAGAATACCAAAGACAGGGCAGCATTGGATGATGAGTCAATGAAACGCCATATTTGCTGATTGTTCTGGTGACGAGCGAGAAGAACTGGTCTTACGGCCAGGCCGGAGAACTATATTCTTGGGGTGTACCCGATTCGGCTTTTCGGACCATGCAACTTCGTTTCGGCGAATCGGCCAGAGGACTTCGAAGATATGATTTCATCAAGCGCGAAGAGCTCCAGCCTCGCCGGAGTCCACCTGAGTCGGACCATCTGCGGTGTCTTACTGGCATTCTTAATGTTCGCCACTACGCTTTGTGGGCAGAAAACAGCGAGTGTGCAAGTGAACATGAAGACTGAACTTGCCGTGGTGCCCGAGGCCGGATATGGTGTACATACAAGTATCTATGACAACGCTTTTACGCCGCCCGACCTGCAGGACAAGTTGAAGGCTGCCGGAGTGGCTGCCT
The DNA here is from genome assembly GCA_049522255.1 of Occallatibacter sp. Classification (GTDB taxonomy): domain Bacteria; phylum Acidobacteriota; class Terriglobia; order Terriglobales; family Acidobacteriaceae; genus Telmatobacter. The sequence continues at coordinate 51,937 of JBEKOA010000002.1, read as the reverse complement.
TGCGTTTTCCTGGGGGCTCTTACTCGGATATCTATCATTGGAAGTCGCACTCGGCGACGGCTGACGCCAATATCTACATCAATGCCAACGACACCTTCGACAACTTCATGACCAAGGATGTGCTGCCGTCTGGCGCGCAGGCGATCGTCACCGTTAACTACGGCTCCAATGCGGCCGGAACCGGCGGCGGCGATCCCGCTGAAGCTGCCGATTGGGTTCGATATGCGAACAAGGAGAAGGGCTGGAAGATCCGCTACTGGGAGATCGGCAATGAGATCGGCGGGAATGGCTACTTCGGCACGGAGTGGGAGATGGACCTGCATGCGCCCAAGGGCGGAAGCCGGAAAGGAAATCCGGCGCTTTCGCAGACGTCCTATGGCAGGAATGCTCTCGAATTTATCCGCGCCATGAAAGCGGTCGATCCAAGCATCAAGATCGGAGTGGGCGTCGATATGCCGGACTCCAGTCCTGGGACTGGCAACGAGGCTCTGCTCAAGGAAGTGAAGGACAAGATCGATTTTGTCATCGTCCACTGGTATCCCAAGACAAGTTCCACCGATTTGACTGTGACTGAGGACATCAAGCCCCAGGTTTCGGCGCTGCGCGATGAGATCGCCCGGTATGCGGGGGCATCGCAGAGGAACATCCCCATTGCTGTCACCGAAACCAATGGAGGAGGTAGTGGCGCGACGCGCTCGATCTTTGCTACGGATACTTATCTGACCTGGTTTGAGGCCGGAGCCATCACGGTCGACTGGCTGGAGTTACACGCCGGCTTCCTTTCCGATGGTAAAGATGTACCGCTCGATACTCCAGCCGAGGCCTATTATGGCATGCAAATGGCCGCCAAGGCTGCGGGCCCCGGCGACGTGCTGGTTGAGGCCCAATCCAGCACGCCCATGCTCTCCGTTCATGCTGTAAAGCGCACGGATGGCGGCGTGGCACTGCTGCTCATCAACAAGCACCCCAACCAGCCCTATCTGGTCAATGTGACGATTTCGGATGTTCCGCTTGCCGCTCGCGGCATCCGCTATGACTTTGGTCGCGCCAACTTTACTCTGAACAGTCCCTGGCCGGCCTCGGGCCCAACACAAAGCAAGCTGGAGGGATTGGGCAGCAGCTTTTCGGTGACGATTCCCGCCACTTCTGAAAGCGTGTTTATCATTCCAGGAAGATAGAGGCGCATTACCGCTGGATTATTCCGATTCGTCGATGACTTCGATACCGGAGACCGTGGCATTGTTCACGATTGGCTCAAATGTGAGATTCAGTTTTCCTTGCGCCGTCGGCTTCAAGTGATAGAAGTTTTTGGTGAGCGCATGAAGGCTTCCTGCTTCCTTGTAGATATCGAAGTTGTCAAGAAGCGTGGCGCCGTTGCACATCACACGGAAGACACGGCTTCCCGTCCCACCAACGTTCGATGCGTGCGGACCAAAGTAGAATTCGGCGAAATGCAGCACGAGCGTGTATCGGTCGCGCGTATCGACGGGGATGGCGTAGGTGAAATGCCCGTAGCGTTCTGTAGCAAAGAGATCAGGATCGGGCGACCCGGCGATCTGTTGGCGCTGGGTTGAGAGGCGGCCGTTCATGTAGTAGTTGTCCGGCCGCCAGAACTGGCCATCATGGTCGGTAAAGGACGTGGGTTGCGTGACCAGGCGGATGGGGATTTGTTTGTGCGGAATCCCCGGCAAGACCTCAAGCGCATTGAGCGAAGGTGCTCCGCGCTCACTGGTAAAGCTGAGGTGAAGAAAGCCGTCTTTGTCAGGAGAGACATCGCGGAAGATTCTTTCATCTGCGACGTTCTCTCCCAAAGCATCCGAATTCACGTCAAAGCCTGAAAGGACCTGGTTTCCGTTGATTGAAACTGTAAACGTGGTGGCTTCCAGGCTGTTGTCTTGAATGATGAAATAGAGGTGCAATTCATAGACGCCGGGCTTCAGAGGAATATCGTAGAAGAAATCCCCGGTCCGCCATTGCTCAAAGAGAAGAGGATCGCTGGTTCGGGCAATGGAGCCCGCAGAACGGGTCCAGATTCCCCCGTTATGAAAATACTTGTCTGCCTCCCAAACCGAGCCGGCACTGTCGATGCGGGGCTGCCCAGTGTAGCCGGCGATGATGCGAATCGGCAACGATGCCGAATTGGAGACAAAGGGCTGCGAAGCGGTCTGAAGTTGAGTGGGAGTGTTTCCCGTATTGATGCCTCTATTAATCGCGCTGGAATGAAGGGCCAGGTAGATCCCCAAAACGGCAAGAGCGGCTACGGCGGCCAGGAAGGCGTATAGCCGCCTCTGACCCTTCAGCCCAAGTGTGGGTTTTCCGCTTCTCTCCGTCCCATCGTCTGCCGAAGGCGCATTTTCCAGTACAGGAAGAAGCTCACTGCGCGGCTCGCGCGTTTCCGGCTGTTCGTCGAAAGGAGCGGGTGGAAGCTTCTCTGTACGACTTGTAAAATGTGGAACGTAGCTTCCGGCCGGCAGCGAGAATTGTAGCGGGTGGTCTTTGCCCTCTTTTTCGTAGAACTCCTTTAGTTTCTTGCGCAACCGGTGAGCCTCAACCCGCGCGATCGCATCTTCTCCGGCGTCGAATGTGGTCTTTGATCGGCCAAAGACCTCTGTTGCAATGTTGTATTCGTGGAGCTGGTCACCCTCGCCTAGAAAGTACTTCTCCCCTAGATAGCGTGCCAAGCGCGACAGGCGCGGGAGTCTCGCCAGTGCTTCCACGACTGCATCTAGTTCGTCGCGTTCTGCCTCCCGGGAAGACAGGACGGAGATTTCCGGCATGATCTCGCTCCTGCTCGACGGCGTCGATCTCTACAGCCCCCCATGATAGCGGGCATCGGTACGGGAATGCAACGGGACCGACACTCCGCTTGGCACACCCAATCTATACGACCTTTAATCAATCATGTACGTGTTTGTACATTGTTGATGAAACCTGCCGTACGAGACCGTACAAGATTAACCTTTCGAATCGGTTCTCGCCCGGCATAAGGTTCCTCAGTCAGACAGAGGACTGGTTTTGCAGTGTAGGGGTCCGGACCGAGTGCGGGGCGACTAACGATTGGGCATATTTGGGAGATCCAGTTTTCCTGTTCAGAGTCGCGTTCGCCGGGGAGAGGAGTGACTTGAGGGGCACACCTCTCGCAGGACAACAGAACCTCAACCAACGAGCGAAGAGGGAACCAGGCCTTACATCGCGGTCATCCCGAGTGCATTCTTTGGGTTGTTTCAGCGCCAGGCCGCTTCGATATGAAGTGAGGACGAATGAACCGAGTTGTTTCGCGGACCGCCGAAATCTGAGCGGGCATATTTCAGGTTCAGGCAGGAAATCGATTTACTTATGAGCCGGAAGTGAAGGCTCTCAAATTTGGAGGCACGTTTTGTCGAATTCAATGATCCACCCTCTCCGCACCTTGTTTGCACAGCTCCATGCACAAAAACGGCTGTGGTGCACCTTCCTCTTGACGGCAGGGTTGCTGCTCTTCATCCCGGCAGCCCAGGCGCAGACAACCTCATCGATCGCCGGGTCAGTTCGTGATTCCCTTGGCGCCCTGGTGCCAGGCGCAAAGGTCTCTCTCATCAATGAGGCCAGCAAAGCAACTCGCGTTGCGAAAAGCAATGGCGAGGGCTATTTCACCTTCGTCGCGGTGCAACCGGCGACCTACAGCATCCAAGTCACGTTGACGGGCTTTAGGTCTTGGAAGGTAACCGGCGTCGAGGTGCATCCCGGTGACAGCCTCACCATACCGAAAATCGAGTTAACCGTCGGGCAGGTCGTTGAATCTGTGGTGGTTTCGGCCGAGACGGCAGGCGTTGCGCAGAACTCAGGCGAACACAGCACCCTGATCAGCGCGGACGATATTGCCCGGCTCTCTACCACCGGGCGCGATGCGCTGGAGTTGGTCAGCGCGCTACCCGGTTTCGCCTTGAATGCGGGAACGGGCCTCAATAATTCGGGTGCCGATTACACGACGACCAGCTTTGGATCGGGGAACATTGGCAGTTACGGCGCCAACGGAGCCGCACCCCAGCAAGGCCTGGTTAGCATCACTTCTGACGGAGCCCAGGTGATCGATGCCGGCGACATGGGAGGCACGACCGCCAACATCAATATGGATCAAGTGCAGGAAGTCAATGTGCAAACATCCAACTTCGGCGCCGACGAAGCCAAAGGGCCGATCGTCATTAACGCGATCGGCAAATCGGGCGGAACTGCATATCACGGATCGCTTTACGGCTACGCTCGAAATCATATTTTCAACTCGAATGACTGGCTGTCGAACAACCAAACCCCTGTCGTCGCCAAGGCGCCATCGAGGTATTTGTATCCTGGGGGCACGATCGGCGGACCGGTCAAAATACCCTTTACTCATTTCAACGAGAGCAAAAGGCTCACCTTCTGGGCGGGATTCGAGTATTACGATCAGCTAACCAATGCAAATGGATCGTTCGCGGGGCCGCAATACGCGTTCATCCCCACTCCTCGCATGTTGGGCGGAGACCTCTCCAACGAGGCTCTCGCCTTGGCATTGAATACGCCTTACGCACCGCCAACTCCTAATCCGGACAACCTTGTTGGCATCGAAGCAGGATGCGCCACTGACTACCTCATTGCCGCCGCCTATTCCAACATCGGCGGCGATTGCCACTCGCCGACCGGAATCGATCAGAACAATAACACCATCACCAACGGAATCCTCACCAAAATCAATCCAGCGATGGCCACATATACCCAGCTCTATCCGGCCATCAATCGCGTCCCGCAAACCGCAAATGGCTATGCCTCCGATGGCTACAACTGGGCCAAGAACGTGATGGCGGGCAATAACGGCTTCCAGTTCCACGGCCGTGTGGACCAGAGCTTCTCAGATTCGCTGAAGTTATATGGTACTTATAACTGGGAGAAGGTGAACACCCAGTCGCCTTTGAATAACGTTTACTACAACCCTCCAGATACCATCCCCTTTCCAACGCCCCTGGATTCGCATGGTAACTCGAATTATGCGTCGCTCAACTTGACGAAGGTCTTGAGCAGCACCATGACGAACGAGCTCGCCGCATCCGGATTGTACTTCGATCAGCCGGAGCAGTTTGAGAATCGGTCTTTGGCCCTTGACACCGGTACTCCCTGGGTCACGGCAGGATATGATGGCGGACCTTTGAAGAACGGCGTCAACCAGCTACCGCGCATCAATTCCTTTGAGTCGACCGGCATTCCCAACTTTTCCTTTGGAAATGTGCCTCCGGGCAGCCAATATCTCAGGAAATCCTCCTGGAATGTCAGCGACAATCTGACCAAGGTCTATCACACGCACACGATTAAGGTGGGCGTCTATGCAGAGCAGACGAGAAACAACCAGGTTACTCTCGGCAGCGACGCAAACGGCAATATCTCCTTCAATCGCTACACGGGATGTTATCCGAACCAACAGACGCCCATAGAAACACCTCCTCCAGACAGCACTTATGTCACTCCACCCTTTATGTCGCTCGGAAATACCACGGCCAACTTCCTGGCAGGTTGCGTCGGCGGTTACAGCCAAAGCAGCACAGATCCAAGTGTGGATATGTATTTCAACACGCTTGAGTTCTATGCAACGGACGAGTGGAAGGTCAATTCAAAGCTGACACTTACCTTCGGCATTCGGCTCTCCCATCTTCCTCCGTGGGCCGACTCTCACGGTGTTGGCGCTGCTGTATGGGATCCGACGAAGTATAGCCCGATTCTGCCCAATGTCTTCGATACGGGCATGACTCTTGACGCCAGCACGTGGCCTGGCATCACGTGGCATAAGTTGACGCCGAGCGTACCCGTGGCAGGCTTTGGAAGCCGGCCTCTGTTTTACTCTCCCCGTGTGGGCGTAGCCTATGACCTGCGAGGCGACGGAAAGACAGTCCTTCGCGGAGGCTGGGGAGCCTACCGCTCGCGCGATTCTTACAACATAGTCGCCGGCGCGGTTACCACCGGTATCAATCTCGTAGACCATAGCATCTATGGCACTCAGAGTAGCTGCACGCTGGACCAGTTGATGAATGGCTATGACCCGAAAACCGCGACCCAAACGGGTTCACAGGTTGTCGAGTGTGGATTCTATAGCAACAACACCGTAGGTTTTTCCAATGTAACCACGACCGCCGCCACCGGTGGTTTCACGCCCCCCGTCTATGCCGACGACCCGCATGACAACGAACAGCCAATCACCTACAACTATAACTTCACGGTCGACAGGCAATTGCCGTTTGGCTCGATGCTCGAGGTTGCCTACGTAGGAAACCAGAGTGCGAATCTAGCCACCCTGGGAAATACCTCCAACGCGCTCTATAGCCTGCAAAACCAGAATGTAATTCCCCTGGGCGCATTTTTCGGTCCCGATCCCCAAATCAACGGAACCGCGCTAACCGGCGAAACCGTCCCCATCGTATCCATCGGAGCCAGCAGCATCATCGAAAATCAGTACCGGCCCTATCCCAACTATACGGGCATTTACGTTCCGCACCATACCAACTGGGCAAATTACAATGCGCTGCAGGTGTCGCTCACCAAGCAGCGCGGTTCCCTGGTGATTGGAGCCAACTACACGCTGTCAAAAGCTCTGGGAGTTCGCGGCAACTATGACACGGGGAACACGGGGGACCCGGTAAACCCGCATCATGACTATGGAATCGTCTCTTTTGACCGACCTCAGTCATTGAACTTCACATATTCCTACCAGGAGGGAACAAAGTTCCATGGCAACCGCGAACTGGGCTGGCTGCTGAACTTCTGGGAGCTTTCGGGCATCACAAAGCTGGCTAGCGGACCGGACCTCTCCGTCCTCAATGGAAGCACAAACTACAGCATGTCCGCATCCGCGAGCTACTACACAAGTCCTGCGTTAAGCAACAATGTCGGTATACTCGCCGGTGCGCCGGAGTGGCTTGGAAGCTCGGACTATCTCTTGCAGCCCGCGGTTACCTGCGATCCGAGGAAAGGCCTGCACTCGGCTCTTCTGTCTGGAACCCAGGTGTCGAGGCAGTATGTCAACGGCAACTGCTTCAGCCTTCCAGCACTCGGTACGCAAGGGGCGTGGACTCTTCCCGATGTGCATGGCCCGGCCTTTTTCAGTTCGGATCTCTCCGTCTATAAGGACATTCAAATCACCGACCGGCAGCAGCTTCAGCTCCGCATGTCGGGCTTCAATTTCCTCAACCATCCCATCCCGTCGTTCAACAACAATAACCTGTCATCGCTAGATTTGACTTTTGCCGATCCAAGCTGCAATACGACCACCGGAGCGGGATGCTTTTTTTCGCAGTCGGCGGCGCTTTCGGGGATGACACTGCAAAATGCCGGCTTCGGGTATACGCCCTACAAATTTGGAGTGCGCATCGTTGAATTCGGCGTGAAGTACAACTTCTGAGCACGGTTGAGGGCACAACATGGTTGCGCCCTCGCGCACTTCACGCGAAGGGAATCGGGGCGACGGAGCAGGTTAGCCGGAAGCCGGAAAAGGAAACTCAGGCAACACGCGGCACAGAGCCGCATTTTTTGGAGGCTTGAAATGTTGAGGAAAGATTGGATGAAAGGTTGGACTCGGCGGACCATGTGGCTGACAGTGCTTGCGGCGCTGATCTTGGTGGCGTCGCCGGCAATGTCCGAGGCCAGTTCTTCGGTGCCGGTGGCCGTGGTTTCCACATTGAACTCGGTCCCCGCGACGGGCCTTGCGGGCGATGAGTCTAATGTTGTTCTGGACGCATGCGGAAACATCTACACAATCGAGCAGTACGGCGGGGAGGTGGATGAGATTCCCGCAGGAGGCGGAGCGGCCACAAAGGTTATAGCCGCAGGCGGCGACAACTACCGTCCCGTTCCCCTTGCCATCGACCCCGCAAAAGGCAACCTATATTTCCTTCACGGCGACACGGGAAGTTTATATAAAGTTCCGATCACAAACTGCACGCCGCAACCGGCCTCAGAGGCCACTTTCAGTGGTATCATCGGCAATCTCGGCTCTATCAGTTACTATTGGAACGGTTCGGCCGTAGCAACGGATTCTACCGGCGATGTGTTTATCGCGACAGACGTTGCCTGCTGCGCCGGGCCGGGTGCGAATATAAGCAGCGGCCCTCTCGTCAACGAACTGCTTGTAGAGTACGGGTTCAATGGATTCAAGACCGGCGCTGTCTTATTGCCTTCCATGGACAATCCGATTACGTCCATCGCGATCGACGCCGGCGGCAATATTTATTATGTCTCCGGCGGTGCCCTCTATGAGTTGCAGTTGACCACTGCGGCCACAAGCACAACTGCACCCGGATACAGCGCAACTCCCGTTTCCTTCGGCAGCGGATATACAACTGTTGTTGGTGTCGCCATCGACGGTGCGGGTGACATGTACGTCGCAGACAGCGGAAGCTCGGCGATCTACGAGATTCCCTATGAGGCCTCGGCATTGAATCCGAACGACCAATTCATTGTGGCAATGGGAACGAACATTACCATTGCGAACGCCGTGGCGGTTGACCAATTCGGAGATCTCTATTACGCCAACAACGGTTCGTCGGTCTATAAGGTCACATTGGGCAGCGTGAATTTTGGATCAACGGCCTTAGGCGCGACCGGATCGGGAACCTTGAACGTCGTCTTCAATGCAGACGAGACCATGGGCTCTATCTCAGTCGTTACCGGCACGGGCGTCTTCTCGAACGGCGGCGGCACCGGTACCTGTTCAGCAACCGCGTATATACAGGCTGAAGGCTGCACAGTGAATGTGAGCTTCACACCAACATTGCCCGGACTAGCAAAAGGGGGCGTCGTATTGACCGACGCGACCGGCGCCGCCATTGCAACGGCCGACATTTCCGGCGTCGGTACTGGCCCGGGACTTACCGTCGACCCCGGCACAGTGGCCACATTTGGCGGCGGATACGCGGCCCCCACCGGTGTAGCTATCGACAATCAGGGCGACCTCTTCTTTGCCGACTCCAGCAAGAATGCAATTCTGGAAGTGCCAACCGGTGGCACGACCGCAGTCTCGCTGGGCAGCGGGTTCAGCGCTCCCACTGGCGTGGCAGTCGATGGCGCCGGCAACGTCTATGTTGCCGACACCGGAAACAGTCAGATCGTGGAGATTCCTGTTATCAATGGCGCGCTCAGCACTGCAGCACAAACAACCTTGATCTCCAGCAGCACCACCGTTGCCGGCTTGACATTGAAAAATCCTGCCGGAGTTACGGTCGATAGCCTGGGCGGTCTCTATGTTGCCGATTCGGGCAACAAGCGAGTTGTCTATCTTCCGTACGTTGGCAGTTACGATCTCTCGCTGGCTCTAACAATCGGCTCCGGTCTGGCCAGCCCCTCGGCAATCGCTTTGGATGCTCTGGGGAACGTGTTTATCGCCGATGCTGGCAATGGCGATGTCTACGAATTGACGGCTCCGATAAGTAACGGAGTTCAGATAATAATCGCCTCGAATTTGAGCACGCCATCCGCTCTGACCGTCGACGCTTCGGGCGCCGTCTTTGTTGTCGATAAAGGGAATAAAAAGATTTGGCGCATCCCCAACAACTCAGGTGCACTGGATCAATCCAGTGCGGACAATGTTATCGGCCAGTTGAACTCTTCGGAATTAGCGATTATCCAGGCTCCTTACGGCGTCGCGATCGACTCCGCTGGCAACCTTTATGTGAGTGACAATGTGAACGCCGTCGCTTATGTGGTGAGCCGCACCGGTTCCAGCCAGTCATTTGGCCAATGGAATGTGGGTGAGACAAGCGGAATTCTCCCTTATTTCGTGGAGAGCTCGGGCAATGCCGCGTTGACTCTTGGTACACCTTACTATACGGTCACCGGAGACGTCACGCAGTTCCAACTCGCATCCTCCGAAACCAACGCTTGTGCCAGCGGCGCATCGGTGCCTTCCGGATCGAACTGTAGCCTTGAATCGAGTTTTATGCCATCCACTGGTGGATCGTACTCCGAGACCTACACGTTGAGCACGAACGCTGCAAACGTTACGGCGCCGCAGCTTGTTTTCACAGGCTCGGGCGGCGTCACACTGCCGACCACGACGACCTTGGCGGTCACCTCACCGAGTGGAAATCCATCTTATGACCAGTCGATCACACTTACCGCGACAGTCATGGTGGCAGGTTCGACTACTCCAGTCACAGTTGGCGCCGTGAACTTAGTCAACGCATCAACGGGCGCTATCATCCAAACCGTTTCCCTGGCCTCTGGTGCTGCGACTTTCACGCTGCCCGGCGGCGGGAATCTTTCCGGGGGAGCAATCAGTTTTTCGGCTAGTTACACGGGAGGAATTTCCGGGAACAACGCTTACGAACAAAGTACCTCCACGCCGACAACCACGGTGAATATACAGCCGGTCGCCAGCTTGACTATGCTATCGTTTGCGACACAATACCCCACTCCGGCAAGCCAAACTGCGGGTACCGCGATCAACCTGACAGCAAATGTGTCTTCCACCTTTGCTGGGGGGCTAACTGGAAGTGTCACATTTACCATCACGGATTCAGACGGTACTCAAGTTCCACCGATAACCGTAGCTCTTACAGCAGCCGACGCAGGAACGGTCCAAACTTCCTACATACCAACCGCTCCGGCGAACGGAGCTGCATTCAGCGTGGTTTCGGTTGTTGCTACCTATAACGGCAACTCCGACTTCGCCGGGTCGAGTTCAGCAGCCGGGACCTTCGATGTCTCGCCCGCAAGCGGATCGGTAAGCGTAACTGCAAGCGGCACCTCGCTGAACAGCGGCGACAGCAATAGCACCATCACATTCACCAACACCAGTTACGGCGGGTGGATGGGCGTGGTCGGTTATCAATGCGAGCCTTCTTCGTTGCCAGCCAATGCTATCTGCGTCTTTTCACCTGGCCAGGTTGCGGTGCACCCTAACACCGCAGCGGCTCCATATCCTCCGGCCACAACTCAGTTGCAAGTGGTGGTGAATAATCCTCCCAACTCCCCGCTGCAGAGTTCGATTCCGTGGTGGTTGGGCGGGCTGGCCGGATTGTCGCTGCTGGGGACGCGACGCCGGTTGATGCGAGGCGCCTGGGGAGAGTTCGCGATGCTGATCGGGATGGCTCTGTTGGCAGTTTCTGCTGGTGGGATTATGGCCTGCGCCGGAAGCGTTCATACTCTTCCGAACGCCACGCCGACCGGTTCCAGCACAATCATCGTATACGCCAATGCTGATCCATATCTGGCCCCGCCTTCTGCCAGCACCTCCGATCCTACGGTGCAGCCCTGCGGTATTGATCCGAAGACCGGAGTGGCAAGTTCCAATCAAGCACCCTGCTCGCAGAATACTTATCTGATCTCGCTCACGGTGCAGCAATAGTCATCTACATCTCGGCTCGGCAAAGGCCGGTATCGCTCAAGCGATTCGGACCTTCACCGAGCCGAAGCTATCTCTCGAAAAGAGCACCTGTGTTGATGCGTACCTCAGGTTTTGAAAAGACCGCAGTCGCTTCGAGTGAGATGCGGGCTGAGTCCTGGTATTGATCTTCGATCGGTGTGTCCAGACCCATCCGATCTGTTCTCCCGCTGTTGTTCGGAATTGAAAAGATCACTCCCACAGAGAGATTCGAACCCATGGTCCTTTCGCTTTACCCTTATTCATTGCGCCGCGGACATGTTGCAATCCTGGCCATTTGCATAGAGTCACTTGCCTCGCCGAGAAACGGAATGAGATCATGAAGCAGTTCAAAGTTCCAGTTCTCCTTTGCCTCCTCGGCGCATTGACCGCCTCTGCGCAGTCTCCGCAACAGACACCTTACTCCTGGAAGAACGTTCAAATCGTTGGTGGCGGGTTTGTCGACGGAATTATCTTTCATCCCACAGCGTCGGGCGTTCGATACGCCCGCACCGACATAGGCGGCGCCTATCGTTGGGGCGAAGACGCGCATCGCTGGCTGCCGATCCTGGACTGGATGCCTTACAAAGACCTCAACCTCATGGGAGTCGAGTCCATCGCAGTCGATCCAGGGGACTCCAACCGAGTGTACTTCGCCTGCGGCACTTATACCGACCCGAGCACCTCCAATGGCGCCATCCTCCGCTCCGACGATCGCGGCCAGACCTTTCTAAGGACCGACGTGCCTTTCAAGTTTGGCGGGAACGAAGACGGCCGCGGAAACGGTGAGCGTCTCGCCGTCGATCCTCACGACGGTCGCATCCTCTATCTCGGAACGCGCCACGACGGGCTCTGGCGATCTCAGGATCGCGGCGCGACATTCACGCGAGTTACCAGCTTTCCGGACGTCACCGAAGCTGTCCCGGACCCTCCGGCTCAGATCCCCGGCGAGACACCCGAACAACACTACTGGCGTATGCCCGTGCGCGGCAGTGGCATCGTCTTCGTCAAGTTCGCTTCCGCAGATGGCTCGCAAACTGCATCCTCAGCCTCCCAGACGATCTATGTCGGTGTCTCCCTCATGAATCGTCCCAACCTCTTCGTTTCAAACGACGCGGGAGCAAACTGGCACGAGGTCCCCAGAGCCCCCACCCAGTATCGCCCCACTCGCGCCGCTCTCTCCAACGACGGCTTCCTCTACGTCACCTATGGCAACGCTCCAGGCCCCTCTCGCATGACAGACGGCGCTGTGTGGAAGCTCGACACGCAAACCGGCGCGTGGACCGATATCACGCCCGACCACCCAATTGTTGGCAAAAAGGAATTTGGCTATGCGGCCGTCTCCGTCGATGCGCAACACCCGCGCTCGGTGATAGTCAGTTCTTTTGGCCGTCCTTATGCAGCGGGCGGCGAAGACATCTTCCGCTCCACGGACGGAGGCGCCACGTGGAAGCCCATCTTCGGCGGCGGTGGAGTATACGACTACTCCCTGGCGCCCTATGTGAAGAGCACACCCATCCACTGGCTCTTCGATATCGAGATTGACCCGACCAACCCTGGACACGCCGTCTTCACCACCGGCTATGGTGGCTGGGAGACCTTTGACCTGACCGCCGCGGATCAAGGCAAGCCCACCCACTGGAACATCCTCGCCTCAGGCATCGAAGAGACGGTGGACCTCGACCTCAATAGTCCTACGGATGGCGCTCATCTCATCACTGCCGTAGGCGATTACGGCGGATTCGTTCAGTGGGACCTCGACCACCCCGCGCCTGATGGCGCCTCCGCACCGCCGCGTATGGGCAACAATACCAGTGTGGCCTCCGCAGCCAACGACCCTGAGATCATCGTCCGCGTCGGCAACGACGCCGAGCACAAATCCGGCGGAAACATCGGTTATTCACTCGATGCGGGGCGTACGTGGAAACCGACCCATGCATCGCCAACTCCCACCAGCCGTTCCGGATCCATAGCCGTTGCCGCCGACGGCGAAAGATGGATCTGGACCCCGCAACACGAAGCGCCGTACATTACCCACGACATGGGTGCAACCTGGACCGTCACGCAAGGACTTCCAGTTGGAGTTCGCGTCGTCGCCGATCCTGTAGATGCTCATACGTTCTATGCTTTCTCACTCGCGGCCCTGACCCTCTATCGCAGCAAAGACGGAGGAGCCACCTTCACCGCCCGACCTATCACGCTGCCCGGCAATCACCTGCTGCTAGACTCTTCCTCGCGCGGCGATGCACGCGGAGGCCAAGATCGCCTCTATGCCGCGCCCGGGCGCACCGGAGATCTCTGGCTGGCCGCCTTCGACGGCCTCTACCGGGCAGATTTGCCAGATTGGTCGGCCAGCGCCCGAGACACCTCCTTCGTCCGCATGCCGGGCGTCGAAGAGATCCACGCCTTCGGCTTCGGCAAAGCCGCTCCCAACCAGTCCTATCCATCGCTATATCTTGCAGGTACAGTTAACGGACAGCCGGGCATCTTTCGCTCCATCGATGAAGCGCGCACCTGGGTAAGAATCAACGACGACCAACACCAATGGGGACTAATCTTGCAAATCAGCGGCGACCCTCGCATTTACGGACGAGTTTATGTTGGCACACATGGCCGCGGCGTTTTCTATGGCGATCCGGTCACGCGCTAAACACGAGTGCAGCTATTTCACGCCGGCCACTTCAAAACGGTAGTTACCGGCCTGAAGTTCATAACCCACCTGACCATCATTGTTGGATTGCTTTGCCAGTTTGCTGTCGGCCAACGACGTGCCGTTCATTCTGTATCTCGATGCTTCGGCGCCGGTAACTCCAAGCCAGCCCACCGCGTTCGGCGGAATCGTTAACGTCCAGTGCGCTTTATCCCCTTCGACTGTCCAGATCGAGTGAATCTCGCCATACGGCGATTGGAATCTCAGATCCAGACTGCCGATCTCCCGATCGAAGACCGGATGAAGAAACACCGTATGGAATCCCGGATCGAGCGGGGTTGCGTCGATGCCTGCGGCATAGCGGTAGAGCCAATCGGCAACGGCACCGTACGCGTAGTGGTTATAGGAATTCATGCTTGGATCACCACGCATCTGGTCACCGTTCCACCGTTCCCACATTGTTGTTGCGCCGTGCCCCACTAAATAACCCCACGAAGGATATCCGGTATTCAACATGAGCCTGTAGGCAAGGTCGGCGTGCCCTGTGTCGACCAGGGTAGCGAGCAAATAGGGCGTGCCGAGGAAGCCCGTGCCGAGCGAGCCGTGATTTGCTTCGATCTTTGCCGCGAGTTTGGCGGCTACAGCAGAGCGCAACGCATCGGGTACGAGACGCATGTTCAAGGCCAGCACATAGCCGGTCTGGGTATCGCCTCCATTGGCTTTTGCGTCGGGGTTGTTGATCCTTCCAAAGGGCGATGGTCCTTTCTCCGCACCCAGGATGAAACCGTCGGACTTCATAAACTGCTGGTCAAAAGCGGTGCGAATGTGGTCGAAGAGTCTGGTGAGCCGTTCTTCTTCTTCACTCTTGCCGAGTGTGTGCGCCATTTGCCGCATAAGCGTCACGTCGTATGCCCAATAAGCTGTGGCTACCAGCGGATAGAGCGTGCGCCCTTCGGGCGAAAGCCAGTCGCCGAAGGGAATGCCGGCATCATGCTGCCACAGGCCATCTGGATTGGCCTGCTCGATAGCGTTCAGATATTTCTCCATCGCATCCCAATTTTGCTCGATGATCCTGTTATCTCCCGATTGCAGCCACGATGTCCACGGAACGATGACTCCCGCATCGCTCCATCCTGCGGCGGAGGATTCCGAACTCACAACCGAGCCGGGCGCAACGATGCCATAATACGGAGTTCCCGCCTGGGTGCCGCGCAGATCCGCCGCAAACTTGCGTGAGAAGGCCGCAAAATCCGCATTATAGGAAGCGGCTCGCCAGAAGACCTCTGCATCGCCTGTCCACCCTAAGCGCTCGTCGCGCTGCGGGCAGTCTGTGGGCACGCCAACAAAGTTGGATCGCTGTCCCCAGAGGATATTGCTCCAGAGCTGATTCAGCATCTCGCTGCCCGTCTTCAATTGTGTTGTGAAAGGCACATCGGTATGGAGAACGACTGCTTGCGCATCCTCTTTTTGCGGAGCGTAGGACAGACCGCTGATCTCGATATAACGGAATCCGTGAAAGGTAAAGCGAGGCTGAAACTCCTCCACGCCATTGCCGGCGAGAATGAAGTGGTCAGTTGCCTTAGCGGTGCGGAGGTTCTCCGTATAGAGGGAGCCATCGGGGTTAATGTCCTCGCCAGCGCGCACCTGTACATCAGTACCCGCCGGCCCATGCACGCGAATGCGTTCGACTCCGGCCATATTCTGGCCGAAGTCGTAGAGATAGATTCCCGGCTTGGGCTCGGTAATCTTTTTCGCTGGGAGTGCCGCCTCTTCGCGAATGGGCGGGAAGTCCTGAGACTCAATCTTTACGGGCTTCGGCTCGATCACCTTCGCCGCGAACCAACCTGATTCATCGAAGCTCGCCGTATCCCATCCGGGTTGCGCGAGCCGCGCATCGTCGGTCTCTCCGTCGTAGATCTCCGCTTTGAGGATAGGCGACTGACGAGCCTTCCACTGTTCATCGGTGGCAATCCATTCCACGCTGCCGTCGGCGTGCTCAATGCGCAACTCGGCAAGCAGCGCCGGGGGCGTCAAGCCATAGCAGTTGGGCTGCTGGAACCACTTCAGCGGCGTGGAGTACCAACCAGGTGCAAGCAGCGCTGCAAGCACGTTAGCACCGGAAACCAAGTCTGCGGTCACATCGTAAGTCTGATATTCAACCCGCTCGCGATAATCGGTCCATCCCGGCGCAAGCACATCGTCGCCGACGCGCTTTCCATTCAGAAACGCCTGGTATGCGCCCAGCGCGGTGACATAGAGCCGCGCCGAGCGCACTGGGCCGTTGCTTTGAAAACTGCGCCGCAACGCCTTTACCGACTCGGCTGGCCATGGCTCACCCAAGGGATCATCTCGGGAGCTCGCACCCTTCGGCTCTGTCCACTGGATCGCATTCTTCCAAGCACCATCGTCGAAGTTCACCCCGGTCCAGCCATCCGCCGGATTGAGCGAAGACCTCCAATCTGTGCTGCTGATCCAACTTTGCAAAGAATCGTCGGCGTACTTAACAACCAGCGTAGCCTGCATGGGAGTATTCGTGTTGACTTGGCTCCCACTCGGATTCAACACGTACTGAGTCGATTCGATCGCAAGGATGTTGCTGCCGGCGCCAAGGGCTCCGGTCACGTCCAGCGCCGTGTCCTTCTTCCAAGGCAACTGCTTCCAGGCCGGGAGTGGCGCGCGCTCCATTACTCTTCTTCCATTGATCCAGACAGAGGCCGTATCTTTGGCAGTAACATAGAGCGTTGCCTGCTTGATCGGCTTGGTTAGGTCCAGGCGTATCCGATAGGCAATATGCTCTTCATCGCCATGCGCCGGGGCAGGACCGGCATCCGGGTCTGTGATCCACACTGCGCGGGAGTTGCGGACGGCCTGTTCCTCAGCAGTTTCCCAGCCAATCCACTTCGCCTTCCATTCCTGTTTCATCAGTCCCGATTCCCACCAACTTACCGGGCTGCCGGGTGACGGCTTATCATTCTGATCCCAAATCAAGACCCGCCAAAAATATCGTGTCGAAGGAACAATGGACGGTCCCGCATAAGGGACGGCTACCGACTGGCCGCTTACAACGCGTCCACTGTCCCAGACGTCTGCCTTGCCCGCTGCCAACAATTCAGGCCTCGAAGATATGGTCAGCCGGTAGGCTGTCTGCTTTGCGCCTTGACGCTGGTCGCGCAGTTGCCAGGAGAATCGTGGCTGAGGATCGTCAATTCCCAGTGGCGTAGCCAATTCGTCGACGCGGAGTGCAGCGGGACTCAGGGCCTGTGCACTCGCCACGGCCGAACCCACTGCAATCATGAACCCCGCGTAAAACGACGCTTTGTGAAGCCACGCGGTTGCACGGTAGATTCCCTCTTCCGTTTCGATCATTGCCGTTGGGCCTCCAAGCCCATCTTGTGAGATGTATCGCTGCCCTGCCATGGCCTTGCCTTTTGGAGCGCAGCCGCTGAACTTCCATGGACCAACCGTGGGTGAGAATGCGGCAAATCGTCCTCGAGAAGCATGACGTCTCGCCTGCGCGTCCTGTTCCTAAGAATCAAAACACACGCGCGATTACTGCGTCTATGGGTATGCTCTTTCGATGTGTCTCTTTATCGGGGTATACTGACCTACGCATGATTAGCACCAACCAGTCAAAACAACCGTACTCACTGGCAAGACGGCTTTGAGCGGCCGCGGCAGAGTTACAGCATTCGAGTCACGATAAGACAGTTCGCGGGTGTTGAACCGCACAGAGAGAGCCATCACCTTGGGCGCGAATCCGTTATTGGGAGTGTTTCTGCACTGGTTGGGCGGCCTTGCTTCGGCCAGCTTCTACGTCCCGTACCGCAAGGTGCGAGGCTGGTCATGGGAGACTTATTGGCTGACCGGCGGAATCGTGAGCTGGATCGTTGCGCCGTGGGTGATGGCTGGACTGCTAACCCGCGATCTGCTGCCTGTGCTGCGTGGAGCGCCCACCTCGGCGATTCTCTGGGCTTACTTCTTTGGCGTGCTGTGGGGAATGGGCGGGCTCACCTTCGGGTTAACCATGCGCTACCTCGGATTGTCTTTGGGGATGGCGGTCGCACTGGGATATACGGCTGTCTTCGGCACACTTGTTCCACCCATTTTCCACGGGCAATTCTTGCAACTGCTCGGGCAGCGCTCGGGCGTCATTATCCTGATCGGCGTGGGCATTTGCTTACTGGGCATTCTCTTCGCCGGCGCCGCAGGCATATCCAAAGAGAAAGAACTCTCGGATGAGCAGAAAGTGGCAAGCATTCGCGAATTCAACCTCAAACTCGGCCTGGGTGTGGCGACATTCTGCGGCATCATGAGCTCCTGTTTTGCCTTCGGCCTCGATGCCGGAAATCCAATCAAGGCTCTTACGCTGACCCACGGAACCAGCGTGATGTGGCAGGGACTTCCAGTGCTGGTCGTCGTGCTGGCCGGGGGATTCACTACCAATTTTGTGTGGTGCGCCGCGCTCAATGTGCGTAACCGGAGTTACGGCGAATACCTGCGCATTCCTGAGGATTCAAGTCAAAAGGTATCCCAAGAACATCCGCCCGTCGAGAATATCAATGACGCTGCCGCAACCGAAATGGCCCTGGGACTTGCGATCGACTCTCGCACGACGCCCTCGCTGGGATGGAATTATCTGTTTTCCGTGCTGGCCGGCGCCACATGGTATATGCAGTTCTTCTTTTACACCATGGGCGAGACGCAGATGGGCCGCTACAGGTTCTCCAGTTGGACGCTGCACATGGCCAGCATTATCATCTTCAGCACGTTGTGGGGAATCGCTCTGAATGAGTGGCGCGGTGTGAGCATGCGCACGAAGGCACTCGTCTTCTGGACCTTGCTCACACTGGTGGGGTCAACCGTGATAGTGGGATATGGCAACTATCTGGGGCTGCATCCTTGAGGTGTGGCTTCAATCATTGCGCTTGCTCGTCACAGATATCTCGTAGCTCCGGACTCTGTCGAGCCATTCAATGCCGGGAAGGACATTCCGGCTGGCGCAGTAGTATTCCCACACCGCGGACCATGGCATTGATTTCTGTTCCTCGAAGAGAGCCATTCGGGCAGTTCCATCCCACTGCTTCTCCGCATCGATCAGTTTTGCCGCCGGCTCCAGAAGTGCCAGCAGCAATGCCTTGCGCAGATTTCTCGCGCCGATGATCCAGGCCGCCACACGGTTGATGCTCGCATCGAAGAAATCCAGTCCGAGATGCACACGCGACAAGCCATTGCATCGAACAACCTCCTGCGCGATCCCCAGGGTCGCATCGTCGAGCAGCACAACGTGGTCGGAATCCCAACGAACCGGCCGCGAGACGTGCAGCAGAATCTCATCGAGAAAACATAAAGCCGTGGAGATTTTGTCGGCCACATTTTCCGTCGGATGGAAGTGCCCCGCATCCAGGCATAACATCACTTTGCGAGTCGCCGCATAGGCCAGATAGAAATCGTTGGACCCTACTGTATAGCTTTCAGCGCCGATGCCGAAGAGCTTGCCTTCTACCGAAACCTTATGGTGTTGGCCCAATGGAGCGGAGATGATCTCGTCCAGAGCTTCCGACAATCTCTCTCTTGGCGAGAGGCGGTCTGCGGGCTGATCCTTGTCCCCATCCGGAATCCAGATATTCATCACGGCGGGCGTGCCAAGCTCTCTTCCGAAGTACTCGCTGATTGTTCTGCTCGCCAGGCAGTGATCGATCCAGAACTGCCTTATCGCTCGATCCGGATGACTCAGCGTCAGGTTTCTTTCGCTCAAGCGATGGGAAAAGCATGTCGGATTAAAATCCAGACCTAGGTCATGGGCCTTTGCCCAATCCATCCACTGCGCGAAATGTCGCGGTTCGATCGTGTCTCGTTCAACCGGAACTGCCGAGTCTAGATAGATTGCATGAAGGTTGACGCGCTTTCTGCCCGGAATCTGCGTGAGTGCGAGTTCAAGATCGGCGCGCAATTCATCGCCGTTCCGTGCGCGTCCCGGATAGTTTCCGCTGGTTTGAATTCCTCCCGTCAGTTCCCCTTTCGGGTTCTCGAATCCGCGAACGTCATCGCCCTGCCAGCACTGAATCGAGATGGGAATCTCGTCCAGCGTCTCCAAGACGGCTTCGGTGTCCACTCCAATCGCGGAGAATCGCTCCCTGGCTAGGTCATAAGCCATGTGAATCTTTTGTGAAGTGTCCATCACCAAATCTCCTCCGAAGTGCTGAGAGTTGCAAATCGCCGGTGTCGCTTCCGAACCTCTTCTGGAACTTCCTCTTGAGGCCGATACTCTTTAGTGCGAAATGGAAGCAACGTTCGTGTCGGTCTCGATCTTCGCAGCAAGGGCCTCTGTGCAATTCCGTGAGCCGGCTGCCAGGCCACCCATGATCAGAAGATAAGGGAGAATCATTGCACCATTGAGCAGGTTGTCGATGGCCACCATCAGGATGAGGGCGGCCATTGCCAGGCGAAGATTCGGTTCGTTGCGAGGGCTCGCTCCCGCGGGCGGCCACACTGCGCGTTCGACGGGCAAGAGCAGTATCGTCCCAAATGCAACGAGGCCAACCAATCCGTACATGCCAAAGACAAGCAGCCACAGGGCCCAAGGCCGGGAATCGCCGTTCTGCCACCAGTTCCATTGTCCAGAGCCGAGGAAAGGACGCCGGAGCGCGACCGTGATATGGCTTTCATCTCGAGCGAAGCGCCAGGCAAGCGAATGGCGGCCCATTTCGGTCAAGGCGGTCGAGAGGGAATGTGCCACCCCTTCCCGCTGCGCCAGCGCGCGCAGGGACACAAGATTCGTCATCCGGAAAAGTGCGAATGCCAGGATGCTCACAACCAAGGCTGCGACGAAGACCCGCGGGAAAAAGCGCCGCTTCAGAAGCGCCAAAGGGAGCAGCAACGCAAGCAGAAGAATACTGCCCGCGGACTGGCAGAGCAGCGTAACGCCAGCCAAGCCTGTTGATGCCCACGCTATCGGCAAGCCCATAATGCGGCCCGAAAGCCGATGCAGAGCGAGGAAAACGGCAAGCAGGGTCGCGCCTGCCATCCATATACCCAGTTGATTTCCGTCCTCCAAAAAGCCGATGGGACGAAAGCCGATGTAACGCGCCGCGCCAACCAATCGGTAAGGCTGATAACCATAAAAGAACGCGTAGAGTTGAGGTCCAGCGCAGATCTCGAAAAGACAGATTGGCACATAACAGATGCCCGCGATTACGCATGCCTTGGCGGCTAGAAGCAGCGAGGCGTCATCCGAAAAGTAAATGCGGCCCAAGAGCCAGGGCACGCCCCAGGAGACGGTCTGATAAATTGCGCCGATGAGAGCCTCGTGAAGCGTGTTCCAATGCGCGGTGGCTGACAGTAGAGGCACGCAGCACCATACAGCCATGGGAAGATCGCAGATGCTCGGCCTGAATTTCTTCAAGTCGGAGAAATGAACAAATAGAATTCCCGCCAATGCTGCCAACCCCGTGGCCGTCGCCTTGGTGAGAGAATGGTCAGTTGGCAGGCAGACGCCAAGAATCCAATAGGGAAATGCGTCGGCCGTGGTCTGATAGTTGGCACCCGGCAGAATCGCCCAGCCGCCAAGAAAATTCGCTAGAATTGCAATGCGGACGGGATAGCGGCGGAAGAGAAACGCGCCGAAAGGAATCCAACCGAGAAGGATGACGAGCGGGAAAATGTGCATAGCGTTCTCGGAGTGCCTCCCTACGGCGATTTCGGAACAGTTGTGGACTTTGCAGTTTGTGCGGAGCGGTGATGATCGTAGGTGCCGCTCACGCGATTCTCTTCTCACTAAAGGAAACCAATGAACGAGGGCTTTCCAATTCGTAAAATGCCAACGGCCACGACCATCGAGATCTGGACGATCAATCTGGACCGACAGCCAAATCCAGGAGCACATCTCGACGAAATCTTGACCGTCGAAGAGCGGAACCGGGCAGAGCGCTATCTTTCTTCGAAGGACGCATCTCGGTTCAAACTTTGCCGGGCCATGCTGCGGCTGGGGCTGGCATGGTATTTGGATACGGCACCACGGAAGATCGCCCTGCAAACGAATTGCCATGGCAAGCCTAGCATTGCCAAGAACTCCGCGCTGCATTTCAATGTATCTCATTCCTGCGGGCTGGGAGCAATCGCCTTTACAACCGCCGGAGAGGTCGGTATCGACGTGGAGGCGATTCAACGCGATGTGGGGGCCCTTGAAATTGCCGAAGCGCATTTCACGCAAACCGAAGCTGCAATGATTGCAGCGGCAAATACGCCGCAGGAACAGGCCCTAATCTTTCTGCGTCTCTGGACGCGAAAGGAAGCCGTATTGAAAGCAGCCGGTTTTGGATTGCTGGGCGGGATGCAGGGGGTTGACGTCTCCCTTGAGCCTTTGGATCAGGTGAAGCTGTGTTGCGCAGAGGGCGACAGAAGCGAGTTCAACTGGCGCATACGAGATCTGGAACCGATCGATGGCTTTAGGGGAGCAGTCGCCGCTCCAACTGGAGATTGGTCGATCCATCAATACTTCGTTGACTGCGAAGAGGCGCTTGTGGGCTTTGCCGGATCATCGTGAATAGCGGCGCCCTCGGAGCAGGCCAATGAACAAGATGTGAAAGGTGCGCGAGTTTGCGCGAAGACAAATTGCTGGGGTGTGAAAGTTGTAAGGATTTTATAGAGAGGCCGTGAGCGCGAAATCGAAGGTGTGATTATTAACTGATTTGAATTCTTATATTTATAACGGATTGATAATGAGCTAATGTTCAATTTCTTCACCGAAGAGACACGTCAAGATTACTAAAGTTTTATGGCAAAAACTTGTCGTTTCGCATACTCTTGGCTTACTGCAAGTTTAGCGGTGGCGAAATCAGCCTCGCTGTGACAGCCGACACATGCGTTTTAACGCGGCAGTCACAACTCTACTGAGCCAACTGATCGCCATCAAGCAGAGAAGGAGCGAAGTATCTATCCCAATCTCAAGCTGCGAATGTACACGACCGGCATGCGCCAGAATAGGCTGGCGAAGCTGGTGGGGATCGATGAGGCGTATCTGAGCCGCATCATTAACGGAGTTCGTGTGCCCCGGCAGCAAATGCGGCAAGAGATCGCAATGATCTTGGGGTGCGATGCGGATTGGCTATTTGAAACGGTAATGAAGGAAACCGGCACTATTAGGACAAGCGTGGGGGTCGGTGAAAACCTTCTTCACCAATAACTGATCGATTGGCTTCACTTGCTGAAGTTGCTTTGGTGTCAGGAGCGATTCGCTCTTGCACCTTTCCTGATTCATCTGGACAAATCAGAACAGAATTGTCAGCACTCTGATGGGGGTGACATGGGCGAAGCCTGCTTAAGCTCTGAAAATAGGATCGAAAACTGGCCGTTAGGGGATAACCCTAATCACGCCTGGTACGCAGTGCAGACCGGCTATCGCTGCGAGCAGCGGGTAGCCTCCGGATTAACCGCAAAAGGATTCAGGACGTATCTTCCATTGCTGCGAGAGGTACACCAATGGAAGGATCGCCGTAAGGTAATCGAAGTGCCTGCGTTCAGCGGCTATCTGTTCCTTCACTATGAACCCAGTTTACGAAACCGGGTCAAGGTACTTGAGACGAATGGCACGGTTCGGCTTCTGGGTGGGAACCACGCTCCGAGCCCGATCTCCGATCTCGAAATCGAGGCTGTTTACCGCACTCTGGGCAGCAGCATTCCCTGTGACCGCTGCGACGCATTGACGCCAGGGACTCTTGTGCAGGTTACGCGAGGACCCCTGGCCGGCATACAGGGACGCTTGGCGCGAGTCAAGAATAATCTTCGTCTCATCGTTACGATCTCAGTATTCTCTCAAGCTATTTCGGCAGAGCTTGCTCTGAGCGACGTGGAAGCCGTTCACGATCGATCCAGATCAGACTGTATCGACAGAAATAATTGATCTCAATCCTGAAACGCAACCGCGGAGAATTTCACTATCCGCATAGATCAGGGAGCGGCGCGAACGGGGCGCTCACAACCGGGAAATGCCAGTCTATCCCGCCTTACCGGAATCATAACTTGCTGTTGCGAATCGCGGCGCATTCAACCTCTTCCTAGTATGTAGCCACCGCGATACGGGCGCCTCCCAGAGGAGAGCGCCTCTTGCAGGCTTCCCCATTTATCTTTACCGGTCATGAGACCGCCGTAGCCTAGTTTCTTCCCTTCCACGGGTTCGATTGCTCTAGATATCAAGGCGAGAAGAGCAGGGCGTACCCGTAACAAGACGAAGCACTGTGGAGCGATCACCATGGCAGAATGCAAAGATCCCCGTGTTGCCATCCTGGGTGTTGCTGTTGACAACCTGACGATGGAAGAAGTTCTGGACGCAGTGGAGGCCAACATCGCCGAGGGTAGCTTCCATCAAATTGCGACTGCAAACGTGGATTTCCTGATGAAGTCAATCCGGGATGAGGAACTCTACGAGACGCTTGCCAGTTGCGATCTCGTTCTGGCCGACGGAGCGCCGCTCGTGTGGGCATCCCGACTCTTGGGAGCGGGGCTAAAAGAGCGTGTGGCGGGGGCGGATCTCGTGCCGCGATTGGCGGAATTATCGGCCCGTCGCGGCTATCGACTCTTCCTGCTGGGGGCGGAGGAAGAGAGTTCCGCCGGCACGGCAGCGTGGATGGAGAAGAATTATCCTGGCCTCTGCATTGCCGGACGCTATTGCCCGAAGCATCAGCCACTGGAAGAGATGGATCACGAGGAAATCCTGAAAAGGATCGAAGCGGCCCGTCCGGACATTCTTCTGGTGGCCTTTGGAAATCCCAAGCAGGAAAAATGGCTGGCCATGCACCGGCATCGGCTTGAGGTGCCCGTCTGCATTGGAGTCGGCGCATCGTTCGACTTTTTGAGCGGCAAAGTTTCCCGCGCCCCCTTATGGATGCAGCAGAGCGGCATGGAGTGGCTCTACCGTATGATGCAGGAGCCATCGCGGCTTGCGAAGCGCTATTTCGGCAATGCCGCGGGTCTGCTGCGTTATCTCCCGGTGCAACTTGCGGCGATGGCGATGCAAGGGAAACGGAGCAGGCAGGCGCGGATATCGCAAGAGACCATCGGCGCGGCTCTCGTTATCCACATTGTCGGCGATTTCACCGGCGCGCTCCTGCCGCAATTTGAGTCAGACGTCCGCAGCGCCGTTGTTGCCGGTTCTCACGTGGTGCTCGATATGAGCAACACGGCGTACATTGGCGCAGACGCGCTCGCTTCGCTGATATACGTCATGAATGTGGCCCGATGCTGGAAGCGCGAACTCTGGCTGGCTGGGCTGGATCGCCTTCTGGTCAACGTTGTGGGAGCTTCGCGGCTGAGGTCCTTCTTTCGCACGGCCCCAAAGGTCGCCGAGGCATTGCGGCGCATCCAACCGGAGTTGGCGCCGGTTTCGCAATTCGGTAAGGACTGGGCGTTCTTCCGCATTGGGGGCCAATTGGTTCCGATCCCCGTCCAGGAAGTGCCTTCTGTATACCACCAGGTGCAGCAATTGCTCAGCCGTGGATTCGCGGTCGAGTCTGTGCCGATGATGCCCCAAGGCGGGCGTGAACTGGATGGTTTGATGCAGAATCTGACGCCTGCCGATGCCGCATGAAAGCGGAGTGCGGCCATCGGCCGAGGACTCAAATCGCTCGATTACAGTCGATGCAATAGAACGCATGACAATAGCCTCCTGGCGAGCGCAGTGCCTTAGAGCCAGGACATTCGGAGACCTATCCTATGCTTATTTCGAAAGTGCTTGACATGGTCGGGATCGCGCTGGTGCTGGCCACGCTGCCGTTGCTGGCGGAACTCCTAGTGCTGACCACGGCATCTTTGCTTCGACCCGCTCGAGCAAGGGAACAAGACTGCGCAACAGAGGATTTTCCGATCACTGTCGTGGTTCCGGCTCACAATGAGGAGGCTCTTATCGGGCGCTGCATTCGCAGTATCGCGTCCTCGGCCGGCCCTGGCGTGGACCTGGTAGCGATCGCCCACAACTGCACGGATGCGACGGCAACAGAGGCGGAGGCTGCCGGAGCAAGGGTTCTGGTGTTGAACGATCTCGAACAAAAGGGAAAGGGCTGTGCGCTCAGTTATGGCTTCGCCGAGGCTCTGGCGGGGCCCTCGCGCGCCGTGCTGGTCATCGATGCGGACTCCGTAGTTAGCCCCGGCCTGATTGAGGCGGTCCGGCAAAGGTTTCTGAGTGGCGCACAAGCCGTGCAATGCCGTTATGACGTCTATAACTCCGAGGAGAGCGATCGCACCAGGCTGATGACGCTTGCCTTTCAAGCATTCAATGTGATTCGTCCGCGCGGCCGCGAGCGGTTGGGTTTTTCGGCGGGAATCCTGGGCAATGGCTTCGCTCTTCACCGCGATGTGTTGACGCGGATTCCATACGGAGCCTATTCCGTCGTTGAGGATCTGGAGTATCATCTTGCCCTGGTTCGAGCCGGCATTCGCGTGGAGTTTGTCGAGACGGCCACGGTCAGCGGCGAGATGCCGCAGTCGGATCAGGGGGCACGAACACAACGGGCTCGATGGGAAGGCGGCCGCCGGAGAATGATGCGACGCTGGGCTCCCCGTCTTATGGGAGACTTGGTGCGCGGACGAGCGCGGGTGCTGGAACCTCTGCTCGATCTGCTGGCCTTGCCGATCGCCACGGAGGTATGCCTGCTGCTGGTTGCCGCCTGCCTGCCTGTTGCTTGGCTCAGGCTATATGCGTTGGGAGGCTTTCTCGTTCTCACTTTGCACGTAACAGCGGCTGCCGCTTGTGGTTCCGGCTTGCGGGGAACGATAAGAGTTCTGGCGACAGCTCCG
This sequence comes from Occallatibacter sp., assembly GCA_049522255.1. Lineage (GTDB taxonomy): Bacteria > Acidobacteriota > Terriglobia > Terriglobales > Acidobacteriaceae > Telmatobacter. Next base: position 25,148 of record JBEKOA010000002.1, on the reverse strand, counting down.
GCTTATATCTTCTGGAAGTTATGGATTCTCCCTGAGGTATGGCGTGCTTCCCGCGCCAATTCCTCTTGGGTGCGAACTGCCCGCGACACCGCGGGAGATGGCCAATGAATCGGCGCGAGACGCGGCACGTGCCGCTGCATCGATTTTCTGTTCTTGCGGCTACACTTGCCGCCCGCTTCTCGAAGCGAAGCGCCAACCAACTGCTGAAGGAGTTATCCGTGAAGCTGTCGAGTCAACGTCGTGCGTTCACACTATGCGGCATTGCTCTTCTTGCGCTCGGCGCGGTCTGTACGCAGCCCGCCGTGGCCAAGGGAGCAGACGGCCAGCCGTCAGCCAAGGACGCGTCCGACAGCGTTCAGACAAGCGGCGATTCGAACCAAGAGAGCCCGCCTGATCCGAAGCTGAAGCTGAGCCCGATCGAGGCATTGCGGAAGTTCGAACCTTCTGTGGATGAGGAGTACACGCTGGGCGCGGGGGATGAGATATCCATTCAATATCCAGGACGACCCGATTTGTCCAGCAAGGATGTGATTGGTCCCGACGGGCGGGTGACGCTTCCATTTGCCGGGCCAATTAAGCTCGCCGACCTTACTCGCGAGGCGGCGGGGGAGAAGATTGCCGAGGCGATGTCGCCTTACTATACAAAGCTGACAGCAACGGTCCAGGTGGAGAAATACGGCTCGAATCATGTCACTTTGCTAGGAGACGTGAAGAATCCTGGAATGGTGAGCTTTGAACAGACGCCGACTCTGCTGGAGGTACTCTCCAAAGGCGGCATCGTCGCCCGCCCCGATGGCAGCATGCCAGAGCAGTGTGTAATTTACCGTGGAGATCAGGTGTATTGGGTTGAATTACAGCAACTGCTGACATCGGGCAGCCCGTTGGCGGATCTTCGGTTACGCCGCAATGACGTGGTGTTTGTGCCCGCCCTGTCGACAAGAACCATCACGATCATGGGACAGGTGCAGCATCCGGGGCCGGTTGCCTTGAAGCATGACTCAACGGTCGCTTCGGTTTTGGGTGAGGCAGGCGGGGTGAGCGATGCAGCCGGTGGAAATCCGGAGATTCAAATCGTCCACCGTTCCAAGGGAGACAAGACTCAAACTGTCCGTTTCAACGATCTCCTGAAACCAAATGGCGGGATGGAAGTCTCGCTCTATCCCGGCGATATCGTCTACGTGCCCAAGAGTGGATTGTCCAAGATGGGCTTTGTGATGCAGCAACTCGCGCCATTTCTGACGATGGCAAGCTTTGCCGCATTGGCAGGTCACTGACTTGGAGAGGTTGATCATGAACAATTCGACATCCGACAATTCGCTTCCGGGAAACTCCAAGAGCCTGCCATCGGTGCCGCTCCGCCGGACAGGTGGTACAACTGAAGGGCTGCGTCCAGCTATCAATGTGCTCGGCAGTCTTCGCCGCCACTGGTATGTCGCCGCCGTAGTGCTTGTTGTCATTGCCGGCTGTGGTGCTCTAGCACTCTTGAAGAAGGCTAAGCCGGATTATGAGTCCCACAGCGTGCTCTATCTATCACCGAAGTTTCCCAAGATGCTTGTCGGCGATACCGAGGTTGAACTTCCTTATGACTCCTATGTTCAGGACCAGATTTCGACGGTAACGCGGCACGACATCATCGCGGATTCCATCTCGAAGCTTCCCTATGCCGTGCGATACAGGAGAGGCTTGACGCCGTCCTATCAGGGCCCGGCGTTGCCTTATGAGATTCAGGTCTTGCAGTCGCAACTCGAAGTCAAGAGACTTGGTACAACGTATGAGATGGCAATCGTATTGCACGGCACGACACCGAACGATCTCGCCGAGATCGTGAACACCATTACCGACACTTATGTGGAGCGCATGAAGAGCGAGGAATTCTATGGGCTGGACGATCGCCTGAATACCCTCCGGCAGGAGAAAGTCCGGCTGCAGAAGCAGATGGATGACGGTCTGGCGGAGCAGGCGCAGTTGATGCAGCAGCTCGGCGTGGCCACGCTTTCGGCCAAAGAGGGTGGAAGCAATGTCTATGATTCGACGTTGCAAAAACTGGGCGACGAGCAGGTCACCGCGCGCATGCAGCGCGAAGCGGCAGAGGCACAATTGGCCGCCGTATTGAAAGGAAACAGCCCTGGGGGATCAAGTGTGATGGAGGCTGATGAGGATCAGGCGATCGCCTCCGACTCGGGGCTGTCAGGAGTGAGATCTTCGTTGAACGCCCGGAGAACCGCTTTGATGGAAGAAATGAGCGGCATGCGGCCAGATCATCCAATCTACCAAAAAGACAAGGACGAATTGAGTTCGATCGACGGGATGATGAACAACCTGCGGAGCGAGGCTGGCGAACACCTGCAAGACAGGCTGCGCCAGGAAGTGGCGCGTACCCGCATGATTGAGCTGCAATTAACCCAGGAACTGGCGCAAAGGACACACACGGCCACATCGGCGGCTCCGAAGTTTCAAAGAGCCGCGGCGCTTGGGCCGGAGATTGACAGTCTGCAAAAGGCTTATAGCGCGATCGACGACCGCATCCGCGACCTCGAACTTGAAAGTAGTTCTCCTGGATCAATCCATGTATCCACGAGAGCGCTCACTCCACTTAGTCCGGAACCGACCAAAGTGCGACTTTACTTTCTCGGTCTGGTCCTTGTGGGCCTGGCCTTCGCCATTGCCGCGCCGGTCGCGATGGACCTGCTGGACAATAGAATATTCACCGCGAACGACGTCGAGCGAGTTATGGGCTTCTATCCGCTCGGAGTGCTGCTTGACAATCGCGAGTTCCGTCGTGAGATTGCCGGCGAATACTATTTGAGATTGGCCGCAGGCATCGATCATGCCGTCAGGAACTCCGGGGCGCGAGTCTTTCTGTTTACAGCTCCGTCGCATGGCAGCGGGACAAGCACCGTTGTGAGAGAGGTGAGCGACAAGCTGCGCAGTCTCGATCTGAGAACACAGACGATCGTGGCATCGGCATCCGAAGGGATGGAAATTGCCCCCGGCGGCAATTCCTGGCGTTCTCAACTGCTGCTGCAAAGGCGGAACAAGAACGATGAAATCCGGATCGCCGCCCTTGCACCGATCGCACCCCCTCAAAGCCGGCCGGAATTCGGAATGGGACAGGAAGCTCCAACACTCAATCCAGTGATGCAGGGTTTGCATCACGTGAGCGAACAATACGACGCGATCCTGATCGATGCGAGTCCGCTGCCGATTTCCGCGCATACGGAGTATCTGGCCAGGGTCTCCGATGTGACTGTTCTTGTGGTGAAGTCCAGCACGACGACCAAACAGGAGCTGGATCGCGCAGCGCGACTTCTCGAGCGTCTGGACGTCGCCGGCGTGGCAGTGGTTCTGAACAAGATTCGTCTGGAGCGAGCGGATCGCGCCCTGAAGACAGAACTTAGCAGGTATGAGCAATCGTTCAGGCAGCGCCGTTCAGCGCCTGCAAAGGACCCGGCACGGCGGGAAAGGGCTCGCGCCTGACGGGCAGAGACCACGACAAACCCGGTTCACTGCGAGTGACCTTGGGAGGAAAGCAACCCCGCGGCCAAGGACCGTGGCCAGGCTATGCGTCCACTTGAGATCATCCTCGTTTTAATGATCGCTTGCACGGCGGTTTGCCTGCTTCTGGGCCGCTGGCAGCGAAGTGGCAAGCTGCTCTTGGCTGCCGCCTTGCTGACCGCGATCGCGCATGGGTCTCTTGAGGGGGCACACTGGCAGATGGCTCCCGCGTACGTAGCCGCAGGCATTCTCTGCTTGACGGCCTTGAAGCGAGCCGGAGATAAGAATCGATGGCAGAAACTCACAGCCTGGTCGGCTTTGCTGTTCGCTTCCGCTAGCGTCTTATTCTCCTTCCTTCTCCCGATGTTCAGGCTACCCGAACCTACAGGGCCCTATCCAGTCGGCACATCGATCCTGTACTTCAAAGACTCCACTCGCATTGAGGACGCAGCGCCTGTCACCGGTCTTGCACGAGAATTGATGGTCCAGCTTTGGTATCCGGCGCAGCCATCGCATAACCGCCTAGCCCGTTATCGCGAACCGCGGGAGACCAACACCCTGAGTTCCTACCAGAGCGCCATTCTCACCCATTCGCGGCTCGATGCTCCGGTTGCGCTCGTGGGCGCCCCGTTTCCGGTTATCCTCTTTAACCATGCCTGGGGAGGCAGGCGGACCAACGACACATTCCTTACCGAGGAACTGGCAAGTCACGGCTATATTGTGGCGAGTATCGATCACACATACAATGCGAGCCTGGTGGCATTTCCTGACGGGCGGGTTGTGCGTGGGACTGCGGCAAACGCGATCAACGATCCGGAGACCAGCACCGTGGAGCAAGTCAGGGCAATTTGGGACAAGGAACTGGCGAAGTCGGTAGCGGACCAGCGCTTCATCCTCGATCGTCTGGAGGCTATGAACCGTACCGTCGGCTCACCTTGGTTTGGACGCCTGGACACCAACAATGCCGGGGCTATTGGGCACTCGTTTGGTGGAGCGGCGGCTACTGCTGTGTGCGACGAGGACCGCAGGGTTCACGCGGCCGTCAACATGGATGGGTGGTTCTTCGGCGCCATCCGCGAGCGAGGACCGAGCCAGCCATTGCTTGTAATGTACACAGCGCCCGAACAGGCAGGCGAAACTCCCGATCCCGGCGAAAAGGTGGGGGCGGTACTTGACGCGACAGACCTCGCAGATACGGAGACATCGCTGAACAAGTTTGGCGGATTCACACTGTCAGTGAAGGGAGCCTCCCACGAGGATTTCACGGATCAGCCTCTAATATCGCCGCTGCGCTCCATTTCGCATCGGGGCACGCTTCCAGCGTGGCAGATTCAGAACGTGGTGCGAAGTTATGTGGTGGCATTCTTCGGTCAGACGCTGCGAGGCGAGGACCCAGAGGTCCTCAAAGCGCGCGCCAGCCCATATCCCGGAGCTTTGTTGGAAGCATGGCCGGCGAACAAGAAGGGGATTGTGTCATCGATCGGTTCTGACGGCCAATGATTTGCCTTACGGCTTGCCTCAATCACTCCTGAATCTGTCCTCTCCATCTCTCATTTGCATCGCGCGACTGTGGCAGATTGACCCCGCGCCGACGAGCCCCTTACCAGAATAGAAGCCAATTGTCTAAAACTCTCAGCCAGTTTTCCAGATCCTCGTAGGTAGGTAGGGAGACCTTTATGTCCTTAGTAACTGATAGTGTCATCCAGTGCGAACCCGGCGTCTTTAAACAAAACCTGAATCGGCTGTCTTACGAATTTGCTCACACTCTTGCGGGAGATCCGATCTTCGAGCTTTCCCGGCTCGTGGATCTGGCCGAAAGGGTGGCGACGCGCAGCAGTCCCCACCTGGCCGGGGGAGACGTGTACTTCAATGATGGGCTGATTGAGCCAGGCCAAAAACCGGCGAATCCAAACCTGCCGCGAACCGCTGCTGTCGATTTGATTCGCAAGATCGATACTGCTCAGGCATGGATCATCCTGAAGCATATCGAACGTGAACCGGGCTATCGCCAGGTGTTGGAAAGCTGCATTCGCGACATACTGCAACTCTCCGGACCGCAACTTCTACACAAGATCAAATGGTTCGAGGCTATCCTCTTTATCACTTCGCCAAATCGCATAACGGAGTATCACCTGGATCGCGAGGTTTCTTGGATTCTTCAGCTTCAGGGTGACAAGGAGATTCACGTTTTCGACCGCGCCGATAAAGACATAGTCCCGGACCAGGAACTCGAAGTCTACTGGACCGCCGACAACCGCGCAGCGCGTTATAAGCCGGAGTTCGAATCCAGGGCTATGATTTATCAAATGCGCCCTGGAACCGGCGTGCATATTCCCATTAACTCCCCGCACTGGCTGCGCAACAAGAACAACATCTCAGTAACATTAAATGTCAACTTCCAGTTTCACGACCGGCACTGGGCGAACTTGTATCGGGCAAATTACCATCTTCGCCGAGCAGGATTGACGCCGCATCCACCCGGCGCCCATCCCGTATCGGACGGCCTCAAGAGCGCAACCTTCACAATCCTGCAGCGGGCAAAGGAGGCCGTGAAGGGCCGTCCGCACATCCCGGCGGAAGCGCGCGAGCAAAACAAAAGGATCGCACAACTGGCGGGGATGCGCTAAGTGCCGAACTAACATGCGGACGACGACTCTGTGCCCGAGACCGGCAATCTTATACGGCGAGAGACTGCGCACTTGAAACAAGAACCGGCATTTACCCCGCAACGGATGAATCGTCACTCCTGGGACAAAGCATGACATTTTGGAAACGCGACAGGATACATCTCACTCTTAGCTGGATGCTTGTAGGTCTATCAGGAGCCGTGGAGGGCCTGTATGGACGCACCCATTATATGAGCGACTGGGTATCTTACTTGAATGTCAGCCAGGCCGTTTCCAGCCTCGATTGGAAAGACATCTTCGATCCCATGTGGAATCCAGGATATCCGGCACTCATTGCTCTCGCGCGAAGTCTGGCTCCGCACACTTCCGAGGGTGAGTGGTACGCCATCTCCGCACTGAACTGGGTCATTTTCCTCGCAACCTACGCATCTGTGCGATACCTTATACGGCAGGCCGCGGCATTCGACGATAACCTCGCTGCAAGTGAAGTCTGCCGGCCGGCCGTGACCTGGGCGGTCTGCAGTGTCTTCTTGAGTTATGAACTCTGCTTCGATCAGGTGTCGAGAATCGCTCCCGATCTCCTGGTCTCCATGTTGTTCATTCTCGGCGTGGCGCAGGTGCTCCGCGTTATCCGCCTCCACTCCGCCAAGCAGGCTGCGATTCTGGGGTTGATCCTGGGACTGGGATACTGGGTAAAGAGCGTATTTCTTCCTTATGCCACAATCTTCATGCTGGTCCTTGTTCTGACCCGATTTGCCGGGAAGATACGGTGGCGCACAATCGCAATCGTGGCGTCGGTATTTCTGGCACTTATGGTTCCATACGTGTCGGCCATCTCCTGGTCGTACGGCCAGTTTACTCTGGGCTCTTCCGGTGAATTGAACTATGCCTTTCACGTCAACCACCTGCCGCACTGGACAAATTGGCAGGGAGGTCCGCCAGAGTTTGGCACGCCGCTTCATCCTACCGTTAGACTGGTCGAAGATCTACCAGCATTTTCGTTCCGCGAACCATTCGCAAGCACTTATCCTCCTTACAACAATATGGCCTATTGGTATAGGGGCTTCCGTCATTTCTTCAGCTTCGGGAATCAACTGACGGCTCTGGGCCGGACTGCCTACGGTCTGGCGGGAATCTTTAAGGGCAACCAGATCGTCTGCGCACTCTTGTTGGTGTTCCTAGCCATCCTCTTAAAACGCGATTGGCTTATGTCGGGGTTGCGAAGTGCAAGAACTTTCTGGCCACTGCTTGTTCTTCCCTTACTAGTGATGGCTACCTACATGCTGGTCCACGTGGAGGGCCGCTATCTTAGCGCACTTCTGCTTGTCATCAGCCTGTTCCCGCTCACTCTTTTGTTTGATCCGGCACTCAAGGCAAAGCGGTCGCTCCTGGCGTTGATATCCGTGTTATACATTGCCGGTGGATTTGCGGAGTTGCAGCGGTATGAGGGCGCGACAATCTGGACTGCGCTTGGCCACCGGGACTTGCATCTCAATCCCGAATGGAGGCTGGCCACCGCTGTGACAGCGAATGGATTAAGACCTGGAGATACCATCGCACTGATTGGACGCGGGAATGAGGTTCCAAGCCTTGGATGGGCTTATATAGCGCGCATTCGTATTGTTGCCGAATTCGGCGGACTTCCGTGGCGCATTGAACCACCATTCCGTACGCCACTTGACCATGCGGGACCGGAGGAGGCGGACAAAAATTGGGGAACTGCTTTCTGGCAACTGCCGCTGGAACAACGCGAGAGAGTCATCCAGGCATTTCACAGAGTTGGGGTCCGGGCCATCGTTTCCATGTCTCAGCCAGACCCGGGATCTATCGGATGGGTTCCTCTAAAAAACACTGAGGCGTGGATCTACACTTTTGATTCGCGACTCACAACATCCCTGGCAGCGATACAGCAAGCGGCCGGAAAGAACCGTGCTGGAACTCTGTAGGACTTATCTTCGGCCAATCAGCAACCGCAACCAGTTCTCACGCGCCGCAGTCCCGGCGTGGAATTCGTACCTTCACTGGCGCAGAAGATCCCATTCTTCAAGGGTCGCCGAGATCGCTTGCAGCAGGGGGAGCTGGGGGAAGAAATGGCCTCCGGGAAAGACCTGCATTGCGAAGCGTCGCTGTGTGTGACGCTTCCAGGCTAGCAACTGATCCCAACTAACGCTTGCGTCATTTACTCCCGAGAAAACTGTGATCGGGCAATCGAGAGGCTCATCCTGCCGAAAGCGATAACTCTCGACCACCGCGACATCGGCGCGCAGAATCGGCAGAAAGACTTCCATGAGTTCCTCGTGCTCCAGAAGCTCCTGGGGGATTCCGTTGTAGACGCGAGTCAGTTCGCTCACGAATTCGCGATCAGGGAGGGAGTGCAGAAGATTAGTATCACCGGGCGAATCCGGTGCACGACGGCCGGAGAGAAAGAGCCAGACAGGCGTGGAAGCCCCCTCTCGTTGCAGTTTGCGCGCCCACTCGAAGGCCAGCAAGGCGCCCATGCTGTGACCGAAAACGGCGAAGGGAATATCAAGCCAGGGACGCAGTTCCCGATCCATAGCCTCCACCAGCGGATCGATCTGGATATAAGGAGCCTCTGACAGACGCGTCTCCCGACCGGGCAGAAGAACCGGAGATAACTGCACAAACTCAGGCAGTTTGGTGATCCAGGAATGATAAGCAGTGGCTCCGCCGCCCGCGTGGGGTAGACAGAACAGGCGCATGCACGGATTTCCCGCCGATGGTCGGATTTGAAGCCAGGATGTACATCGATTCAAAGCGGCGTTCTCCCGGGTTCCATTTTACTTGATGCATGCGCGACCACCGAGTGAGCTGAGAAGTTAGGAGAAATGACTCTTGGAGGCTATAGAATTCCTGTCCTGAGCTCGGAATTGATTTGAAACGATGAGAATGTCCGTGTCCCTATTTAGGGACAGTGCTGGCATCTCCACCCCGGATGCTTTGTCGGGAAATCCCTTCACATCTTCTTCCCTGAATCTCTGAAAGCGCGAGGTCTTCGAGATAGTTATGGCGACATCAGGTTTTTGGCAAAGAGTTACTGCCAATATGTCTTCCTCCCAACCATGGGCGGAAAGGCCGGCGGTAGGTTCCGCGCACAGTTCGCGCGGCATGGTCGCGCTGTGGATGATCCTGGATGGGATCACGATCCTGGCGTCCGCGGTGCTCGTCACACTCTACGAACGGCACACAGGGCCCGTTGCCGTCGTGAGAAGCCTCTGGCATGGAGGTCTCATTCAAAGTCGTTCGATGGGCATTTTGCTGGCTGCCCTGTGCGGGTATGCCTTCTCGCTCATCATGACCAGCCAGCGGATGCATTTGTACACGCCCAAGCGCCTCAGCAGCATTCTGCACGAGCAAAGCCTCAGTATTCAGGCCTGCTTGATCTCAGGGCTGTTGCTAACCGGCACGCTCTTCCTGCTTCACGCTGAAGATATTCCCCGCAGCATCGTGGTCATTACGATCTTAGTGGTCACACTCGGGCTGAGCCTGCGCCGGTTTGGATATCGCTTCCTGCTCTACCACCGATTCGAGCGAGGCATAGGCAGCCGCAACGTTTTTATTGTCGGAACCGGACCTGAGGCTCAGGCGCTCCGCAATCATCTTGATCGCATCCGCCACCTCGGCTACAATTTCAAGGGTTTCATCGCGTTTCCCGGCAGCTGCCATCGCTCCGCAGATCTCTCCAGCGACGTTGTGGGCACGCTCGACACGCTGTTCCAGCATACTCGCAAGCATTTTGTGGATGAAGTCTTTTTCACCGCGCCCTGTGAGCAGCGAGGCGTTGTCAAGGACATGCTGGAGCAGTCCCGTGCACACGGCGTTGATGTGCGCGTTGTTCCCGACATGTACGATGGGCTGGTCTGGGACAGCCCGATCGAATACATCGGCCAATTTCCGACCATTCCTCTGCAACACGGCAGTGTGCCGGAGATCGCTCTATTGGTCAAGCGATGGATCGATATCATCATCTCCAGCTTGATCTTGATCGCAATTTCACCGGTGTTGCTGGCCATCGCCATCGCCATCAAGCTGGATTCGGCTGGTCCTGTGTTCTATTTCTCTGAACGGATCGGCAAGAAGGGGCGTGTCTTCGGCTGCATCAAGTTTCGCACCATGGTGAACGATGCGGAGAAGCGTCGCGCCGACATCCTGCACTTGAACGAACGCGACGGTGTGCTGTTCAAGATCACCGACGATCCCCGCATTACGAGACTGGGCCGCTTCCTGCGCAAATACTCTCTCGACGAGCTGCCTCAGTTCTTTAACGTGCTTCATGGCGACATGAGCATCGTAGGTCCGCGCCCACCGCTGGCCAGCGAGGTGCAAGAGTACAAACTCAACCACCTGCGCCGTCTCGACGTAACTCCTGGCATCACCGGCTTGTGGCAGGTGCAGTCGCGCCAGGATCCCTCTTTCGATAGCTATATCTCACTGGATGTGACTTATATCGAGAATTGGAGCGTCTGGCTTGACTTCAAGATCATTCTGCGCACTATCGGCGTGGTAATTGCTGGAACAGGCTCTTAGCGTGGTTCTTCTGTAAACGCGGGGATTCCGGCACGGTGCAACTGAGCCATGTCCGTGGAGCGCCTCCCGTAATCCAAACAGCCTCAGGACCATCGACTGAAGTTCCAACGGCAATGTTGACCTTCCACGACACGGGATGTTTGCACCCGTGGGACGAGGTGATAAGGAATGTTATTGAATTCGCCAATCATCGTGACGGGCGGAGCCGGTTTCATCGGTTCTAACTTTGTATTGCAGTGGTTGGCCGGGCAACGGACGCCAGTGACAGTCCTGGACAAGTTGACCTATGCCGGGAGTTTGGAGAGTTTGCGGGATAGGGAGCAGGATCTCCACTTTAGCTTCGTCCGCGGAGATATTGTGGACGGTGCGCTGGTTCGCCGAATTCTCCAGGAAAAGCGTCCGCGAGCGATTGTGCATTTGGCGGCTGAGAGCCACGTGGACCGATCGATACACGGCCCAGCGGAATTCGTTCGCACCAACATCGAGGGAACCTTCCAATTGCTGGAAGCGGCCCGCGAGTATTGGCGCGAGCTGCCGTCCAGCGAGCAGAGCGAGTTTCGCTTCCTGCATGTTTCCACCGACGAGGTATATGGCTCCCTCTCTCCTGCTTCGCCAGCTTTCACGGAAGAGACGCCGTACGCGCCTAATAGTCCCTACTCCGCCTCCAAGGCATCCTCAGACCATCTGGCGCGGGCTTACTTCCACACTTACGGCCTGCCGGTACTGACCACCAATTGCTCCAACAATTATGGCCCGCGCCAGATGCCGGAAAAGCTGATTTTCCTGATGTTGCTGAGAGCTCTCCAGGGCCTTCCTTTGCCGGTGTATGGCGATGGATTGAATACCCGCGACTGGCTTTATGTGGATGATCACTGCGAGGGCCTACGGACGGTGTTGGCGGCAGGCGTGCCGGGCCAGACCTACAATATCGGCGGCCGCCAGGAGATGACTAACCTCGAGTTGGTGCGGCAGCTTTGCAGCATCCTGGACGAAATCAAGCCTGCGCGAAGGCCATACGCGGATCTGATTTCATTCGTCAAGGATCGCCAAGGACACGACCGCCGCTATGCCATCGATTGTTCGAAAATCGAGCAGGAGCTCGGGTGGCAGCCGCGACAGAGTTTTGCCGGAGGGTTGCGCAAAACAGTTGAGTGGTATCTATCCAATGCCGAATGGGTGGAACGGGCGACAAGCGGTTCACACCGGGAATGGATGAAACTGCAGTATGCTCCATCTGGCCTGGCGGGCTCTGCAAGCTAATGACCCTGCGCAATTGCATCATCATTGGTGTGAGGATCTGGGACTCGCTATTCTCCAATTACCGCCGCTCAATTGAAGGAACTGTCCCCTCAGCGGCAGGATCTTATGTTTTCGAAACCGATCTATTCCGAAAGGAAGTGAATGCAGAAACCTAGGATTCTGATCTTTGGCCGTGTAGGACAGGTGGGCTGGGAGTTGCGCCACAAGCTGGCGTGCCTCGGCCAGGTGACTGCAATCGAGTATCCGGAAGTGGATTTTTCCGAGCCTGATTCAATTCGCAAGGCAATTGCTGCGGTTGAACCTTCGGTGATCGTGAATGCCGCTGCTTACACGGCTGTCGACAAGGCGGAAAGCGAGCCTGAATTGGCAACTGCAATCAACGGCGCCGGGCCTGGCATTTTGGCCGAGGAAGCCAAGCGGCTATCCAGCCTCCTTATTCACTATTCGACCGACTATGTTTTCGACGGATCAAAGCAGGGCGCCTATCTCGAAACCGATAAACCTAACCCGCTCAGCGTATACGGCATGACCAAGCTGGCAGGCGACCAGGCGATCCAAGCGGTTGGTGGAGACTATCTGATTTTGCGCACCAGTTGGGTGTACGGAACGCGTGGAAGCAACTTTCTATTGACGATGTTGCGCCTGGCCGGCGAGCACCCCGAATTGCGGATCGTAGATGACCAGATCGGCTCTCCCACATCAAGCGAAAGCATTGCCCAGGCAACCGCGTGCATTCTAGCGCAATTGCTTGCTCCTCGTGGCCCAGGACTTGATGGACGCAGCGGGGTCTACAACCTGACCTGCGGCGGGGAGACATCATGGTTCGGATTCGCGAAAGCTTTGTTGACCCAGACGTCAGAGAAGTCAGGATTGGCGGCTCCCAGCATGATTCCTGTCGAGACCAGCGAGTTTCCGCGGCCAGCCCGGCGGCCGGCTAACTCTCGGTTATCCTGCCAACGGCTGGAGCAGACCTTCGGAATAAGAATGCCTCATTGGGAGGAGGCCCTATCTCTGGTGCTGGAGTCGCTTTGGGAAAGGTCTTCAAATAGCTCCCCCATTCGGGCGCCAATTCTGGAGTCGGTGCAGAAGTAACCGCTCTCAATAACCGTAATTCGGCTAAGGACGAAAATGACAATTTGTTGCATCGATCTCAACCAAAGCGCATCCAATTCGCAAAGGCACAATTTCTCCCAAACTCGCTGACGTGAGCGACACGGGCGAAGCCTGTTTAGAGTAGCCTCTGCCCGGCAAATCACCGAGATAGCGTGTAACTGTCTGCCAATTGTCAGCCAAAGATATCGATTTCATATCCGGAACCTGCGCGATAAAGCAGTTGCAAATCCAGAGGCGAATGGTCGTGCTTCCGACTCTGGACTCGCATTTCGACAGCCACCCCTTGAGAGTACGGACGGAGGAAGATCCATGGCTACAGCGTTCCATCCCGTCGCGGAAGCGGCCCTCTTTCCCCGCGACGCTGATACCCGCAACCTGTTTTCCGCCAACTTCGATCACGACCCTTTTCAGTTTCGCCATGCCCTCGATACGATGGAGATCTTTCGAATGCCGGCTCTGCTGAAGCTGGCTGAACGCTGCATGCTGAAACGGGAGCACAAAAGCCACTATGAAAGCGGCGAGCCAGTTGTAAATGGCTACTTCGGCAATAAGCCGGCCGGCATGAATCTCGTGCAGGCGCTGGAACGGATCGGGGAGGAAAAGAACTGGATCATTCTCAAACGCATCCACGAGGAGCTGGAGTACCGCGCTGCTCTCGAGGTCTTCATCTCGGAGCTTTCTGAGTTGTCGGGAATAGATTTACGTCGTCGCTATCACGACCCGATTCTGACTATCTTTATTACTTCGCCCAATCGCGTCACACCTTACCATCTTGATGGCGAAGCCAATTTTCTGGCGCAGGTGCAGGGCAGCAAATCGGTATTTCTTTACAATGCGCGCGATCCTGAGATATTGACCACAGAGGAGATGGAACGGTACTGGACGGGGAATTTGCTGGCGCCAAGATGGCACGACGAGTTGTCAGAAGGGCAGTGGCGTTACGATGTATCGCCGGGGGTAGGCGTCTTCAATCCTGCAACTTTTCCGCACTGGGTAAGGAACGCCGACAATGTTTCGGTTTCCGTGAGCATAAATTTCAAACGGGTTCGAAACGACAGCATTGGGGCGTACCGAGCCAATTACTATGCGCGCAAGATCGGCTTGCATCCGACCGCACCTGGGCGCTCGCCCGTCGTAGATCGCCTGAAGAGCGTTACATTCGGAAAACTGTACGAAGGCGCGCACGCAGCGCGAAAAGCGCTCCGTTCGCGCTTCAAGATTTGAACCGGTGTCTCACGATCCCGTGCAGCGGTTGATGATTTAAGTCTATTCTCCGATATCGCGCAAGTTATCCCAATCCGACTCGCAACAAGAACAAAGATTCCGAGGCCCCTTTGCCGACTGACGTGACAGCAGTAACGCTTGAGCTCCCCGAATCGGAAGCGGTAACGGGGGAGGAGCGCGCAGGTCGCGAGGCGGGCGCACGCAAGGTGCTGGAATCGACGGCCATTCGCGCCACGTTCTGGACCGTCACGGACTACGGATGTTCGATGGCGCTGCGCGTCGTCAGCAGCCTGGTGCTGACCCGGCTGCTGATGCCGGAATCCTTCGGCCTCATGACTTTGGTCACGACGCTCGTCGTCGGAATCAGCTTACTTTCCGATATCGGTCTCGGCCCCAGCGTCATTCAAAGCGCGCGCGGAGACGACCCAGTATTTCTGAACACGGCCTGGACTTTGCAGGTGCTGCGCGGCGTGGGCATCTTTGCGGCCGCCATTGTGCTGGCCTGGCCCATGTCGCTCTTCTACCACGACCCCCGGCTGCTCTCGCTGATTCTTGCATTGAGTTTCACTGTCGTCATCAGCGGGTTCAACAGCACCAATCTGCTCTCCCTTTCGCGTCACATGGGAGTGCGAAGACTCTTTCTTTTCGACGTCAGCTCCCAGGTGGTCTCCCTGGTGGCAACCGCCGCATGGGCTCTATTCGTACAGCGGTCTGTCTGGGCGCTGGTTGCCGGAAGCTTCGCATCCGGAACCTATCGGCTCGCCGCCAGCTTCTACAGGCCATTAGTGCCTGGCATTCGGAACAAGCTTCAGTGGGACAAGGAGAGTTCTCGTGCCTTGGTTCACTTCGGTAAATGGATTCTTCTTTCAACGGCTTTTTACTTCTTCGCATCCCAGGCGGATCGGCTGATTCTGGGAAAGCTCATCAGCTTCAGCCTGCTCGGTGTTTATGGCATCGCCTATTCGGTCTCGGATATTCCGCGCGCCATCATCAATGCGTTCGCCCAGAAAGTCGGCTATCCGTTTATCGCCAAAATGGCGCACTTGCCGGTGGCTGAATTCCGCAGGATATTCCTGCGATACCGCTTTCGCGCGCTGCTGGTGGGTGCGGCCACGTTGTGCCTCATGGTGCACCTGGGCGGATTTCTGGTAACTAAAATGTACGATCAACGCTATCATGCCGCATCGTGGATGGTGCCGGTGCTGGCGCTCGGTTTGTGGCACACCATGCTTTACGCCACCACCATGCCGGCTCTGTTTTCTCTCGGCAAGTCGCACTATGCGGCCATTGGCAACGCAGCCTACTGCGTCTCCGTGGTCACTGCCATTCCCCTGGGTTTCCATTTCTTCGGTATGTTCGGAGCGGTGGTTGCCGTGGCCGCGGGCGATCTGCCGCTCTATTTCGTCATGGTCTCCGGTGCCAGCCGCGAAGGAGTCTCAACGTGGAGGCAAGATCTGTTGGCCACTGGATTCTTTCTGGTTCTTTTGGGAGTGGGTTTGGCTCTGCGAATCGCCATCGCCGGCTAGCCATCTATCCAGGCTTGGGTTCGCGCCCGTCGCTCCTACAACTTCAATGAATAAAGAACCCATCTAAGCTTCGCTCGATTCCGCACCTAGCCTATGACCGAAACTCGTACAGCTTTAGTCACTTGCGACACCGCTCCAGCGGCTACGCCAGCGGCAGTCGAGCGCGCGGATTCTGCCTCGTTGAAGCCTTTGTGGGAAATCTTCGATGAAGTCGCAGCACAACATGCCGGCCGGACGGCAGTGACCTTCGGCGACCAACAGCTTTCTTACCGCGAACTTCAATCTCATGCCAACCATCTTGCACGCCGCCTGCAAAGCCTGGGAGTAGGCCCCGATTCATTGGTTGGTGTCTACCTTGAGAGATCGGCGCTAGCAATCGTTGCCCTTGTGGCCGTTCTCAAGGCCGGAGGAGCGTATCTGCCCATCGATCCGGCCTATCCGAGCGAACGCGTTGCCATGATTCTCGATGACGCCCGGCCAACGGTGCTGCTGACCGAACAGCATCTTCTCGATGGTCTGCCTCTGCAAGGTGCCCATGCGATTTGCCTCGATTCCGAAGCGATAAGGAGTTCTCATTCAGAGGATCCTGGGATTGAGTCAGGGGCGGGCGTGGAGAACCTAGCCTACGTGATCTACACTTCGGGATCGACAGGAAAACCCAAAGGCGTCATGGTGACGCACGCCAACGTATCACGACTATTGAGCGCGACGGCGGATTGGTTTCACTTCAATGAACACGATGTCTGGACGTTCTTCCATTCTCTTGCCTTCGACTTCTCGGTCTGGGAGATTTGGGGCTGCCTGCTGCACGGCGGAAGACTGGTGATCGTTCCCTTCCATGTCTCGCGCTCACCGGAGGACTTCCATGAACTGTTGGCGAGGGAACAGGTTACAGTACTGAACCAGACACCGTCGGCGTTCTATCAGCTCATGACGGTCGACCAGGCTAGACGTTCGCCGGAACTGGCTCTCCGGCTGGTTATCTTCGGCGGCGAGGCTCTGAACTTCAGGACTCTGCGCCCATGGTTTGAGACGCATAACGACCGGCATCCACGCTTGATCAATATGTATGGCATCACCGAGACGACAGTGCATGTGACTTATCGGGAAGTCACCGCGGCCGATGCCGCCAACGGCTCGGGCAGTCTGATTGGTGTCCCGATTCCAGATATGCAGTTATACCTGCTTGGCGACAACAGGCAGCCTGTGCGAGTTGGAGAAACAGGCGAGATCTGTGTAGGCGGAGCGGGCGTGGCACGCGGATATTTGAACCGCCGAGAGCTCGACGCCGAGCGTTTTGTTCCCAATCCATTCTCCCCGATTCCGGGTGCGCGCATGTACAGATCCGGCGACTTGGCCCGTCTTTTGCCCGACGGTGAAGTGGAGTATCTTGGCCGGGGCGATGCTCAGGTGAAGATTCAAGGGTTTCGCATCGAACTCGGCGAGATCGAAGCCGCCATAGCGAGGCACCCCCGGATACGAGAGGTGCGAGTGGTCGCACATACGGATGAGACGGGGACGAAGAGGCTGGCAGCATACTATGTGGCACATGAACACGCGGCGCCTTCCATGCGCGAGTTGAGCGAGTTTCTAAGCCAAAAGCTTCCTCCCTGGATGATGCCATCTCTATATCTGCCCATCACGGCCTTTCCATTGACTCCTCACGGCAAAGTGGATTTCTCGGCATTGCCTGCACCAACCGTGGGATCTGCGAGGACCGGCGAGGAAACCAGAGGCACGGCACTTGAACAGGAAGTGGCCGACGCGTGGCGGAATGTGCTGGGCGCGGAAAACGTGGGCCTGGACGACAATTTTTTCGACATTGGGGGAAACTCGCTGCTACTGGTTTCGCTTCACGCAAAACTGCAAACCATGCTCAACAAGAGGTTTCCCGTCGCGGAACTCTTTGCTTACACGACGGTCCGAACGCTGTCGGAGAGACTGGGTGGTGTAAGCCTGGATTCCGGGTTGCGGAATGCGACTCAGGATCAGGCTCAGAAGCAACGTGCTGCGTTTGCGCGCGCCCGCGCCGGAAATAGGGTAGCGCTATCGCCGCATCTAAAGACGACTGACACCGCACCGGATGGAATCTGCAATCGGGCAAACGATCGGCAAGCATGACCTCGACTTTGAGCAAACGACCACAAGCAACGATGTCGCGCTCCTGGGAGTATGGGATGAAGTCCGGCAAAACTTTGTCATTTTTTGTCCTGATTGCTCTCATTCCCACATTGCCCTTCGCATGGGTCGGCTACGCCGGTCACGACGTGCACCTCCACCTGTCTTCGTGGATGGAAATACGAGACGCATGGTTATCGGGGCGGTTTTGGCCAGGTTGGGATTCACTGTCAAACTTCACCCTCGGCGATCCCCACTTCGACTTTTACCCTCCTTTATCCTTCCTGCTCGGGGCCGTTCTCAGCACGATACTTCCCTTGCGAATCGCCCCAGCAGCTTTCGTATCGGTGCTCACCTTGGTGAGTGGATTGACAATGTATGAGGCGAGCAAGGCCTTCGTGGCGGAGAACGATCGCGTCAAGGCTGCGCTCTTGTATATGCTCAGCCCCTACCTGCTCACCACTGCAATCGTGCGATTCGCCGCCTCGGAATTGATGGTTCAGGCTTGGTTGCCTCTGATCTGTCTCGTGTTTTACCGGATGATGTGGAACAAGGACAACCGCTCGCTCCTGATGCTGGGCGGCCTGTTGGGACTTAGCTGGCTGACCAGTATCCCCGCATCGATCGTCTTGCTTTATGGGCTGGGCATCGTTGCCGTTGTAACTTCAATACGCCGGCGCCTTGTGCGTCCTATTCTCGGGTTTCTAATTGCCGAAGCAATCGCGAGCTTGCTCGCGGCATTCTACCTGGTTCCCGTCTATGTCGAGCAGAAATGGATTACACCCACAGGATTGTCGAGATACAGCATCCGGGAATTCATGCTCTTTGCTCCCATTTCCACGTTGACTCGCGAACTCTTCACCGTCAGTTGCTGGGCGATCGCATGCGCCGGAATTGTCTTGGTCTCGATCCATGCATTGACAAGAGATAGGAACCGCGCGGGAAACGAGGCGACTCGAACCTGGTTGGAGCTCGCGCTGGTATCGTTCGGCTTCCAGCTTCCCTTCACATTGCCTCTGTGGCGGCATCTTCCTGAGCTATCCTCCGTGGCGTTCGCCTTTCGTTTTCTGATGCTTTTGGGGGTTGCTTTGCCGCTGGCTTTGCTGGGCAAAGGAACGCGCCGTTCGTTGCGGCTGCCAACCTACGCGGTCGTAGCAATTATGTCGCTCATGCCGTTTCTGGTGATCATTCGTGCGCAAATACCTTGGCGAACTTACCCTGAATTCGAAACCATGGTGAGCCGATGGGCGCAGGTTGGCAAGCACGGCATGCCAGAGTTTGTTCCGCGGGGTGTCATCCAGCCGACGGCGCCAACAGGCATTCCCGCCGTAACCGTCTTAAGCAATACATCAACCGCTCACTGCTCTGCGGATCCACAGATGAGAGGTCCTGCGCTTACTGCCGTTCAGATCGATGCGGATGGGCCTTGTCAGTTGCGCCTCCGGACGTATTACTATCCCTATTGGCACGTGGTCGACGAATCGGGAAAGCTGCTAACCGTCGGTCGGGACGGCGATGGACTGATCCTGGTATCTGCGCCCGCTGGTAAACATTTGTTGACGCTGGATTTCGAGGCCAGGTCATCCCTTCGCACAGCAGCCTTGATTGTCAGTGTTGTGAGCGCCATGTTTTTGGGATTGGCAATGTTCGTCTTGACGCACGTTCGAAACCGGCAATATGAGCGTGTTTTGGCACCGGTCGCCTGAGCCGCCGTCTCCCAACTCTTCTTGAAGAACCCCGGGGTACGCAATTACACGGGATTGGCATCGAATTCTCAAAGACAACTCAAGTCGCAAGGCCAGACGCAAAACGGCTCAACCAACGATCGATCGCTCCCGCGCGACGAAGAAGGCAACCTCATGAGCAGTCCTGAAAACGAAGACCGGCTGGAAGGCGTTGCGATCATCGGAATGTCGGGCAAGTTTCCCGGTGCGCCGAATCTGGATGTCTTTTGGGCAAACGTCGCGGCGGGCAAGGATACGATCGCACACTTCTCACGCGCGGAACTTGAAGCCAAAGACCGTGCGTCTTTGGAATTCGGCCCTGACTACGTAGCCGCCCATGGAGTTTTGGAGGGCGCCGAGATGTTCGATGCCGGTTTCTTCGGCATCTCACCGCGCGATGCCGATTTTCTTGATCCGCAGCATCGGCTGTTTTTGGAGACTTGCTGGAACGCGCTCGAAGACGGCGGATACGATCCGGCACGGTTTCCCGGCCAGATCGGCGTTTTTGGCGGATGCAGCCTGAATACGTATCTGCTGGCAAATCTGGCCGGCGGCCGCGAGTTCCTTGACGAGCTCACCGGCAACTATCAGGTTGGCGAGTTCCAGGCGACGCTGGGAAATGACAAGGATTTTCTCTGCACGCGAGTGGCATACAAGCTTAACCTGCGCGGGCCATGCCTCACCGTGCAGGCGGCATGCGCCACGTCGTTAGTCGCCATCTGCCAGGCCTGCCAGAACCTGCTGACCTATCAGTGCGATATGGCGCTGGCAGGCGGTGTGTCGATTACGTTTCCCCAGCACCGGGGGTACGTTTATCAGGAAGGCAGTATGGGGTCGCGCGACGGACATTGCCGCCCATTCGATGCCGATGCGACGGGGACAGTCTTTGGCCACGGCGTGGGAGTTGTGCTGCTGAAGCGGCTGGAAGATGCGCTTGCCGATGGCGACCGCATCGACGCCGTGATTCGCGGCTTTGCGGTGAACAATGACGGCTCCGCGAAGGTCGGCTACATGGCTCCCGGCGTGGATGGCCAGGCGGGGGTGATCGCGGCGGCCCAGGCCATGGCGGGAATCTCAGCAGACGAGATTACGTATGTTGAAGCCCACGGCACAGCAACTCCTCTTGGCGATCCGGTCGAAGTTTCAGCCCTGACCAAGGCATTTCGCGCGAGCACGCAACGCAACGCCTTTTGCGCCCTGGGAAGCACCAAGGCCAACATCGGCCATCTGGACGCGGCGGCAGGTGTAAGCGGGCTGATCAAGACGGTTCTGGCCATGCGCCACAAGACGATTCCTCCAACTGCGAACTTCAAGCAGCCCAACCCCCGGATCGATTTCGCCAGCACCCCGTTTTATGTGAGCCGCGACGCCCGGCCATGGCAACCTGCCGGACCCCGCGTTGCGGGCATCAGCGCTTTTGGCGTAGGCGGTGTGAACGCTCATCTCGTGCTCGCGGAAGCTCCCGAATCTAATCCCCCTGCCGCTGCGCGTGCCGCTCAACTGATCTGCGTCTCAGCGCGGTCCGACGCCGCGCTCGATGAAGCGCTCAAAAATCTGGGTCGGCATCTCAGCCGGAATCCGGACACGAACCTCGCCGATCTTTCCTTCACCCTTCAAACGGGGCGGCACGAATTCGATCGCCGCGCCTCGGTTGCATGCTCCAGCGCAGATGAAGCTGCACGCATGCTTGCAGAGCCCGGGAACCGTCAAATCCACCGGTCATCGAGCGTTCTCAACCGGCCGCAACCAGTCTTTCTTTTCACCGGTCAGGGCGCGCAGTTTCCCGGGATGGGTCATGCTTTGTATCAATCCGAGCCCGTGTACCGCCGGCAGATCGACGAATGCGCGGAGATCCTGCGGCCCTTGCTGGATCTGGATCTCCGCACACTGCTCTATCCCAAAAATGCCGGGGCCGAGGCGAGCGCTGAAGCATTGAATGAAACGCATTTGGCGCAGCCAGCACTATTCGTTACGGAACTGGCGATCGCCAGCCTGTGGAGGGACTGGGGTATCGAGCCGAAGGCCATGGCAGGGCACAGTCTCGGGGAGTTCGTGGCAGCTGTTGTCGCCAACGTCATGAGCCGCGAAGACGCGCTCCGGCTGGTGGCCATTCGAGGCCGTCTAATGCAGCAAATGCAGCGCGGAGCAATGCTCTCGGTGCGTCTTGGCGCAGACCGTATCTCAGTGTTGCTGGACGAGCGGCTATCGATTGCAGCCCTGAACAGCCCGTCTCTCTCCGTTGTGTCAGGCCCGACCGACGCCATCGAGGAGTTTGAGAAACGGCTCGAGCAAGAATCGGCTGGATGCAAACGCTTGCGGACCTCGCATGCCTTCCATTCCGCACTGATGGACCCGATGCTGGACGCTTTCGAGCAAGAAGTTCGACGGGCCTCGCTCCATGAGCCGTCGATCTCCTATATTTCGGGGGTAACTGGAACTTGGATCGCACCCGAAGAAGCGACATCCCCGGTCTATTGGCGAAATCACTGCCGCATGCCGGTTCGATTCGGAGACGCGGTGGCAACGCTGTTCGAAGTGCCCGACGCGGTTCTGCTCGAAGTGGGACCTGGACAAACGCTCACGACTCTTGCGTATCAGCAGCGCGGCGGACGCGGCACGCCGATCATCGCATCCATGCCAGAACGGACTGCAGACGCCGTCGCCTCGGAAACCATGCTGGGAGCTCTCGGACAGATCTGGGCTGCCGGCATTCATCCGGATTGGAAACACTTTTGGACACACGAACACAGACAGCGCGTTTCGCTGCCTACTTACCCCTTTGAACGCAAGAAGCATTGGATCGAACCACCCGCGCGAACGATGGAGCAGCGCGCCCTTCAGCAAGTTTCGGGACCGCAAGAGACTGCGACTTCAATCGAAAGAGAACCCGCCATGCACGCCGACAAGAATGGAAGTACCCCAGAACGCCGGCTTAGACTTCAGCCAATCGTGGCAAGTCTGTTTGAGGAGCTCAGCGGAATCGCAACCGGCTCCGAATCCATCGACACAACTTTTCTGGAGCTGGGCTTCGACTCCCTCTTCCTGACCCAGGTCACGCAAGCCTTGCAGCGCCAATTCCGCGTCAAGGTCACCTTCCGCCAAATCGTCGAACAGTACTCAACAATCCGGTCGCTTGCCGATCATCTGGATTCGATTCTGCCCGCCGATGCCTTTCCGGCAGAAGCTCCCAAGCCGGTCGCGTCATCGCTACCAACTGTAGCCGTGCCGGTCACGGTGGTTCAGCCCGCGGTCTCCGGTTCCCCACTCGAAGAGCTGCTTAGAGCGCAGATGCAGGCCATGTCTCAGCTCTTCGAGCAGCAATTGGCTGCTGTTCGCGGCGCGGCGGCGCCGGCGCCGGTGGCCCAATCAGCTCTGGCTCCGTTGCCGAACGCCCTATCGGCTGCCTCGGCGAAGACACCGTCAAGCACCCTGGCGCTCACCTCGCCGACTGACGCGCCCAAGGCCCACGGGCCCTTCAAGCCGGTGCAAACCGGCAGCAAAGACGGCCTGACTGAGCAGCAGCGCGAGTACATCCAATCACTGATCGCTCGATACACGGGCCGCACCGGAAAGTCGAAGGAGTATACACAAAATCACAGGCCGCATCTGACCGACCCCCGCGCCGTCGCAGGCTTTCGCTCGCTGTGGAAGGAGATGGTCTACCCGTTGGTGAGCGAGCGCTCAAAAGGCTCGCGCATCTGGGATCTCGACGGCAATGAGTACATCGACATCGTCAACGGATTCGGCGCGATCATGTTCGGGCACGGGCCGGCGTTTGTGACCGAGGCCGTGCACAAGCAGATCGATCTGGGGGTGGAGATTGGACCGCAAAGCTCGCTGGCCGGCGAAGTCGCGGATCTGGTCTGCGAACTTACAGGCATGGAACGCGCCGCTTTCTGCAACACCGGCTCCGAAGCAGTGATGGCGGCACTACGCGTAGCGCGCACAGTCACCGCGCGCGACAAGATTGTCTATTTCACTGGCGATTACCACGGAACCTTCGATGAGGTTCTGCTGCGCGCCACTCCGCACGGAGCCGCACCCATCGCACCCGGCGTTATGGCGGGTGGTTCAAACAACGCGGTGGTGCTGGAGTATGGCGCTGAGGCGTCGCTGGAATTCATTCGCGCACACGGCAATGAGATTGCCGCGGTGCTGGTCGAGCCGATCCAAAGCCGTCATCCGGAGGTGCAGCCGCGCGAGTTTCTGCTTCAGCTGCGCGATATCACTGCACAATCCGGAACGGCGCTGATTTTCGACGAAGTGGTGACCGGCTTCCGCGTGGCTCTGGGCGGCGCACAGGAGTACTACGGGATTCGCGCTGATCTGGCCACTTATGGGAAAGTGATCGGCGGAGGCTATCCGATTGGCGTGGTGGCCGGAAAAGCAGAGTATCTGGACACGCTCGATGGTGGCGCGTGGCAATACGGCGACGATTCGGCGCCGGAAGTTGGGATGACGTTCTTTGCGGGAACGTTTGTGCGTCATCCTCTTGCCCTGGCCGCAGCCAAGGCAGTGCTGCTTCATTTGAAAAAAGCAGGACCTGGTCTGCAGGAAGCACTCAGTCGGAAAGTGGCTTCGGCAGCACAAGCCGTGGAAGAGAGTTTCCGCAGCGCTGGACTCGATGTTGGGGTACATGCTTGCGGCGCGTGGTTCTCATTCACCTTGCCAGCGGAGGCCCGCTTCGGCAGCCTCCTCTATTACCACATGCGCGAAAAGGGCATTCACATCCTCGAGAGTTACCCTTGCTTCTTTACCACCGCGCACACCGACGAAGATTTTGCGCGCGTGGTCGAGACCTTCCGCGAGTCGATCCACAAGATGCGACGCGGTGGAATGCTGCCCGTCTCGGCTTCGGCTATCTCCGAACCCGACTCGGCCGCGGCCCCGGAGCTGCATCCGGACGCACGCCGCGAAGCGCCGCTCACGGCTCCCATGACTGAGTCGCAGCGCGAGATTTGGCTGGCGGCTACTCTCGGAGAGGATGCAAACTGCGCCTTCAATGAGTCTCTTACGCTCCGCCTGCAAGGGTTTGGAGACGGCGATCGCACGGCACGACGCCCTGCGATCGACCGTCGACCCCAATGACGAGAGCCTTCGCATCGCTCCCGTTTTCACGAGCCAGATCCCGCTGGTCGATCTGAGCGCGCTTTCCGCCGAAGAGCGCGAATCCTTCCTCAACGCGAGAATCGCGGAAGAGGGACGCACGCCCTTCGATATGGCCAATGGCCCTCTGGTGCGCGCCACGCTTTTCCGGACTGCGCCCGACGAACTCACTCTCCTTCTAACCGGCCACCACATGGTTCTCGACGGCTGGTCGGCGAATCAGCTTCTTGAGGATATGGGCCGGATCTACAGCGCGGCCAAAACCAAGTCGAAGCCAGCCCTCGCCCCGCTTATGCCCTTCAGCAGCTATGCCCTGCGCGAACAGGAAGAGACATGTGCAGGAGCCTATGTTGAGAACGAGGAGTATTGGGTAAAGGTCTTCGCCGGGCGCGCCCCTGTGCTGGATCTGC
>JBEKOA010000001.1:0-84664 GCA_049522255.1 Occallatibacter sp. | reverse complement strand
TATCTGATCAAGCTGGCGCGGCTGGGCGGCTACCTGGCGCGAAACTCAGACCCTCCACCCGGCAACGAAACGATCTGGAGAGGATTAACACGCCTTGTCGACATCCAACTCGGCGTCATCATTGGGGCTGAAAATGTGGGTAATTGAAAGCGCTGAAGCGCGGGGCTAATAACCGCTGCGCCTACGGCGCGGGGAAACTGGTTGTTCTCAGCACGGGCGCGGAGAAATTGGCTATTCTCAACACAGGCGCGGGGAAGCTGGCTGTTCTCAGCACAGGCTCGTTTTTATTGGAAGCTACCGACTGTAAAACCTCCGGTCATGCCGAAGGTCAATCACCGGCGCGCGAGCAGCAGCATCACAGCGAAGATTGCCAAGGGCACCAGCGCGAGACCGGCGTAGAGCAGCATCTTGCGCATCGCGGGCAGGTGCAATCCATGTAAACCCGTACGATGGTTTTCGTCCTCGATGCCCACCTGCTCCTGGTGCTCCAGCTCCCAGGCCATCTCGCTGGCGGTCGCGTAGCGGTGGCGCGGCTCGCGCTCCAACGCGCGATTCAGAATCTCCTGCAACTGGGGTGTGATCTCGGGCCGCAACTTGCGCGCCGGCTTGGGGTCGTTCATCAACCGCTCGTTCATCACCGCGAGGGGGTTGGGTCCGGCAAAGGGCGTCTGGCCGGTGAGCATCTCGTAAAGCATGATGCCCAGGGCGTAGATGTCGCTGCGCTGGTCTCCGCGCTGCCCCTTCACCTGCTCGGGCGAAATGTAATCAGGCGTGCCCAATAGAGGCGACGGCCCGGCATACGTCAGCCGCCGCGCGTCCTCTTTCATCGCGATGCCGAAGTCGATCAGCTTGATGCGGTCCTGCTCGTCGACCATGATGTTTTCCGGCTTCAGGTCGCGATGCACCACGCCGTGCTTGTGCATGTAGTCGAGCGCGTCGCAGATGGCGAGAGTGAGTTTGACGGCACGGTCGATGGGCAGTTCTCGGTCCTGATTCAGAATCGAACGCAGCAGGCGCCCATCCACCCACTCAATCACCATGTAGTTCCGGCTGCGCGTTTCGCCGTCGAAGGTCTTCACCAGTCCGGGGTGGTCCAGCTCCTGGCCGATCTCTGCCTCGCGCTTGAAGCGCTCCAGCAGAATCGGGTCGGCCTCCAGCTCTTCATGGGGAATCTTGATAGCTACCTGCTTGCCATCCTTCAGATCGGTGGCCTTGTAGAGGGTGGACATGCCGCTGCGCGCCACCATCTTATCCAGGCGGTAATGGTCCAGCGTGTCTCCGGCTTCGAGCGTGATCATCAGTTCACATAGCATAGCAATTTTCCCTCTCCACGCAATTCCATGGTTTCACGCAATTCGTAAGAGATTCCTCAAGGGAATCAAAAGGGTTCAGCACAAACACGATCCCGCTGCGAACGAATCGGCCACCCTCCAGCGCACGCCCGGGGACTGTTGACCGAAGTACGCCAAGGCCTGGAGGGCAAGAATGATCCCGCCTTCTGCGTCTATCTCCGTCTCATTCCAGGCATCCCAATCTCCACAGGCATTCAGGGTTTTTTCCCTGTCGATCTATGGACTTCACACGAATTGTCCTGTATATGCGCAACGGTGTTACCCTGCAAATCGAGATAAACAACTGTCCATGAAAGGCATAAACAACTATTTGTGCTTTCTTCATTTGTTCTTTATGACTTCTTTGCATAACTAGAGTTAATCCGAATCGACCGGACCACCTCAGGGTAAGTAGATCAACTGCTGGGAATCCACACATCGAGCTTGCACGTGTGGCTCTGAAGGGCATGGACGGCAAGGTTCTTGCGCCGGACAGGACGCGGCATTGTGCCTTCTTTTTGGCTGAAGTCATCCTGCGTCCCGAATCAAAAATCTTTTTCTTGGAGGAACCACACCGATGAATTGGAAACCGAATCGCACACTGCAAACGATGGTTGGAGCGGTCATGGCAATTGCTCTGGCAGCACCGGCGCAAACGCCGGCTCCGGCGGCTCCCGCACCGGCAGCAGCACCTGCTCCGGCCGATCAGCCCGCTGCGGCTCCGGCGGCTCCGGCCGCGCCCACATGGAGCGTTGGCCCCATGGATCTTAGCGGTTTCATCGACGGCTACTACAGTTTGAACTTCAATCGTCCGACCGACACGGCCAACGGGCAAATGAACCAGCTTTACAACTTCAACGACAAGACGGACCAGTTCAACCTGAGCGCGGCCAAGCTGACATTGAATCACGATCCGGATCCGATCGGCGCGCATGTGGACTTCTTCTATGGCCGGACCAACACTCTGGTCAACGGCGGCAATGCCGATCAGCTTGACTATGTCGAGCAGGCCTTCCTCAGTCTGAAGCCGCCCAAGGCCAAGGGATTTGAATTGGACTTCGGCAAATTTGTAACATCGGCCGGCGCTGAAGTCATCGAGGCAAAGGATAACTGGAACTACTCCCGCTCGCTGCTGTTTGCCTATGCCATCCCCTACTTCCACTTTGGCGCGCGCACCTCGATGCCGGTCTCGAAGGCCGAGACCATTGGCGTACAGGTGGTGAATGGCTGGAACGATGTTACCAAGAGCAACGGCGGCGCAACGGTGGGCTTGACCAGCGCATACACCAAGACCAAGTACACGTGGGATCTGAATTACTACGGCGGTCCTGAGAATGCCAACACGACGAGCGGCTTCAGAAACCTCGTCGACACGACGCTGCTGCTGACGCCCAACGCGAAATTCAACGCCTACCTCAACTATGACTACGGCCAGAACCGCGATGCCTCAGCTTCAAATGGCGGCGACGGACTCCTCAACCATTGGCAGGGCGGGGCGGTTGCCGCGCGCGGGCAGGTTTCTGCTAAGTCAGCATTGGCCGCCCGGTATGAGTACTTCAAGGACTATAACGGCTTTCAAACCGGAATGTCGCAGAACCTGAACGAGTTTACCGCTACTTATGAGTACAAGTGGGTTGAAGGCCTGCTGACGCGGATTGAATATCGCGGCGACTTCTCGAACGAGGCATTCTTTGCCAAAGACGGCAACCCGAGCGGCAGCACGGGTGCGGTAAAGAATCAACAGACGCTGACGGTAGCTTTCATTGCCTTCTTCGGACCCAAGAGGTAAGACGCTCTAACTCAAACTTCCGGCCTGGTTCTTAAAGGGTCAGGCCGGGATTGCAAGCGAAACGAATTCCGGCAATTCTGTTATCGCCGAGAAAAGCCGTCAGAGATTTCAGTTTCCTGATTTTATCTTCATCGTTTCATCACTAGGATTTAGCTAACTCAAGTGGCGTACCCATTCAGCCCGGACAGAGTGCAGGTGCGGGCGAGCCAAAAGAAGATCCCTTAGGCGTGCCGACGGGAGCAGACTTACGAAACCTACCTTCCAGGAGAATGCAGATGGCAGATCAAAAAGCACCTGAAATGCAGGCCACCCTGGGCCTTACCGGGCTGACCAGCAACGCAATGGCCCTCATCGCCCCCGGCGCCTTCCTTTGGCTCACCTTCGTCATCCAGGCCGGTACGGGAACCACCGCGCCAGCCATGTGGATCGGCATCTTCGGCGCCCTGCTGCTCTGTCTGGCAACGGCGGTCGCCTACGCTGAGATTTCCAAGCTCTACCCCGGCACCGGCTCCAGCTACTACTACGCCGAACAGGCCCTCTTGTCGAAGGACAAGATGTTCAAGTATGCGCGCGTTGCCAAGTTCATCGTCGGCTGGGGCTCTCACCTTTACTACTGGGTTTATCCCGGCGTGATGGTGGCTGTGACCGGCGTCTTTTGCGGCTATGTCGTCGGCTTCCTTTATCCCAACGTCATGAATGGCTCTAACCCTGGACCGGTCTTCATGGCGCTGGTAGCTGTTCTCTTCTCGATCTTCGTCGGCTGGATCGCCGCCAAGGGCGCGGGTGCTTCGACGGCTGTCAACCTGGCCATCAACATTATCCAGATCTCGGCGCTGATCGTCTTCAGCTTCCTGGCAGTCGGCTATCGCGTCAGCCATCCGGCTGGTTCTCCGGCCTTCCAATATGACGGGCAAACGCTGGCCACCTACAGCTATCAGTTCGCCACAGACAAGACCGGAGCTACGCTGCGCGATGCCAGTGGCGCGCCGCTGCCGCTGCTTGACTCGGCCGGCAAGCCGGTCCCCTTCACCATCGACTATCCCGAGAAGGACTCCACCGGCGCATTCCTCTCCCACCCCAACGCAGCGTCGGTGATCGCGCCGCACAAATTCAGCTACCTCTTTATCCAGGCCACGGTCGCGATTCTGATTCTGGTCGGCTTCGAATCGGTGACCTCGATGGGAGGCGAGGCTAAAAATCCAACCAAGCATATTCCGATCGCCGTCATCTCTTCGCTGCTTATTCAGGGGCTGGTGTGCTACCTGATAGAGTATTTCGCGGCCAACTACTTCCTTAACTCGGGGTATACGATGGCGAGCGCCGTCACATCGGCCGCTCCCATCGGCGACATGATGATCATCGTCGGTGACGCGCTGCTGGGCCACGGCAATGGTCACTACTTCATGCTGGCCGAAGCCTTCACGGTCTTCCTCGCCCTGATCGGCACCACGTTGAGCTGCATGAACACCGGCGCTCGCGTGACCTATGCCATGGGCAAGGACGATGAGGCCCCCGAGCACTTCGGCATTCTTCACGCCGGCTCGCTCAGCCCCCGCAAGGCCATCTGGACACTGGTCGCCATCTCGGCCGTGATCGGCGTCATCGGCGTGTCGCTGGTCTTCGGCGACGCCAGCGCGCCCACCGATGCAGCCATCGCCGCGCTGCCTCACGGCATCTTCTCCAACGTCGGCTATCTCACCCACGACCAATTGGCCGGGCTTCCCAATTCGCTGCTAACCGTCACGCTCACCTCCAACTTCGGGACATTCATCTTGTATGCGCTGAGTTGTTTCCTGTGCATGGTTGCTTACCACAATCGCCCCGACTTCAGCTTCGTCAAGCACTATCTGATCCCCGGCTTCGGGTTGCTGGCCAATCTCGTCTGCATGGCCTTCTATCTGATCAGCCCGGTCTTTGGCCTTGGCACTTTCAAGGAGCCGCTGCTGGCCCTCGGAATCTCGGGCGTCTGGGGCGTCTACGGAGCGATCTACTTTATCCGAAGCTCCAAGTCGAAGGGCAAGTCAATCCTGCTCGATGCGGGAGCCAAGACGACGGCTCGTTAGCGGCGTCCTAACCCGAATTCAACCGCTGGGTGGTATCCCTGCCGCGACTTCTTCCAGGAAGCCGCGGCAGGGAGGTCCACCCAGCGGTGCTGTGAGGTGAACATGCTGCGCAGTCTCCAAAGCACCCTCGGCACGTCCAATGAGAAAATGTTTCAGGTATCGGCGCCCATGTTAGACGTTCAGTTCGGCCAGGCCAGCGATTTTGGTAAAGTCCGCAAGAACAATGAGGACGCGATGAGCTCCTTCATCCCCTCGTCGCGAAGGCAGGGGCGCAGCCATGGATTTCTCTTCGTTGTTGCCGATGGCGTAGGCGGCATGGAACTGGGCGAGGTCGCATCGGCCACGGCCGTCAAAGTGATGGCCGAGGAGTTCGCCAAAGCACCCTCCGGCTCGATGCACATGAGTTTGCTGCCGCGGCTGATTCAGCAGGCCAACGCCGCGGTTCACGACTGCGGCATCAATCCCAAATACCAGGGCAGGAGGATGGCCACAACCCTGGTGGCATGCGCTCTGCGCCACGACCAGGCTGTCGTCTCGCATGTCGGCGACTCCCGCTGTTATCTGGTGCGCAACGGTCAGGCCAAGCAAGTCACGCAGGACCATACCTGGGTTAACGAGCAAAGAAAGATGGGGTTGCTCACGTTACAAGAGGCCGCCGAGTCCGACTCCCGCCACGTGCTGATCCGCTCGCTGGGACCGGAGATGTTCGTCTCGCCGGACACCAACGTTCTCACCCTGCTGCCCGGCGATGTGCTCGTTCTTTGTACCGACGGCCTGCATGATGAGATGAGCGACCGGGTGATCGCCGAGATCGTATCGCAGAAGAAGAATATTCAGGAGATTGCCAGTGAACTGGTCGCCCGTGCCGTCGAGATCGACGGGGGCGACAACACTACCGCGCAGGTGATCCGCATCCGTTCGGTGGAACAGGTGGGTATGTACCGCGGCCGTCCCTACCGGCTGCCGGTCTGATGGGGTGCGGAAAATGATCCGATCTCACGCGGTTCCTCGGAAGGGCGTCCCTCGGGGGCTAAAACCCACTGTGGTCCAGCGGCAATTACGGCACGACTGAGGTCGTGCCCTTTCAAGACTTGGCCTATTTCCGCAGCCTGTTGAGCCGGACCTGATGGGGTTCGACAAAAGTCTTACGGAACCCTTACTCTTCTTATGCCGATTCCCGGTACAGTAGAGTGAGTTCACATGCTGGAGAGTGTCGCCCAATGGGTTATCACGACGGCTTTGAAGCCGGTGAGAAGATCGATTCGTATCGCATTGAAGAACCGGTAGCCCGCAGCGGAATGGCCTCGATCTACCGCGCCACGGATACACGCGATCAGCGCCAGGTCGCTCTCAAAATCCCTCACCCCGATTTGGAAGCCGATCCGATCCTCTTCGACCGCTTCCAAAGAGAATCGGGAATTGGTGAAAAGCTCGACCACCCCAAGGTGATGCGCGTCTTTGGCGGCGAGAAGCGGTCCCGTATTTACATGGTCATGGAGTGGTGCGAGGGCCGCCTGCTGCGCCAGATCCTCGATGAAGGACCGCTCGCCCAGGATCGCGCCATTCGCATTGCAGTCGAGGTTCTCGACGCGCTTGACTACATTCACGCCCACGGTGTTGTGCATCGCGACCTCAAGCCGGAAAACATCATGGTCGATGCGAACGACCGGATCAAGCTGATCGACTTTGGCATTGCCGGCGACGCGGCCGCGCGGCGGCTCACCTACGCCAACTTCACCGCAACGCTGGGGACGCCAAACTACATCTCGCCAGAGCAGGTGAAGGGCAAACGCGGCGATGGGCGCTCAGACATCTTTGCCATGGGCGTGATTCTCTACGAGATGCTGTCAGGCAAGCTGCCCTACAGCGGTCCCTCGCCACTGGCCGCGATGAATGACCGGCTGTTGAACCATCCCCTGCCACCCAGCATCGCCAATCCTGCGATCTCTGCCCAATTGCAGGAGGTGATCTATCGCGCTCTCGAAAGAGATCCTAAAAATCGTTATGCCAAGGCAAGCCAATTCGCCTGGGATCTCGAACACCTGGATCAGGTCGGCGTCGAGGACCGGGTCGAGTTGAGGGACTGGCAAAAGCGCAAGTCGCAGCTCAAGCGCAAGATCCTCTATTACGGTGGTCTGGCGCTGATCCCGGTCGTGATCCTACTGCTGATGATTCTGATCGCCCACCACCGGTAACCGCGAGCGACCGCTCCATGCCGGAGTTGCAACCGAGGCAATCCGCTCGATCGCCTCCTCGAGAGACCGGCGGCTGATGGGCTTGGAGATATAGTCGTCCATACCGGATGAGACGCATTGTTCGTGGTCGCCGCGCATGGCATTGGCGGTCATGGCGACGATGGGGATGTGTTTGTCCTGTTGGCTCTCGCGGATTCGTATCTGCCGGGTTGCCTCAAAGCCGTCCATCTCAGGCATCTGTACGTCCATGAAGATCATGTCGAAGCCGGACTGGCTCCATTTGGCCAGCGCCTCCGCGCCATCGTCGGCCAGGGTCACCTGATGTCCCATCTTCTTCAGCATGGTCGCTGCCAGTTTCTGATTCACCGGATTGTCTTCAGCCACTAGAATCTGAAGGCTCTGTCCAGACTGAGGGATGAGCTCGAGAATCGCTTCCGGCGTCTGGGCCAGATCGCCAATCCTCATCACGTTTTCAATCGCAGCCAGCAACTCGGTTGAGCTGATCGGCTTGATCATGCATTGCGATATTTCACGCTGACGGCATCGCAGCGAGCTGGCGCTCCGGTCGGCTGAACTGAGCATCATGATGATTGCCTCTGGGGCGACGGCCTGGGCGCGGGCGCGCTCAATGACTTCGTAGCCGTCCATGCCGGGCATCTGCTCATCCAGCAGCAGCAGGCGGTAGGGATTGCCTTCGTGAGCCGCTTGCTCCAGCCTGGCCAGACCCTCCGGTCCTGAGGCGGCCAGTTCCGGCTGCATTCGCCAGCGCAAAACCGTCTGCTCAAGAATGTGCCGATTGGTCGCGCTATCGTCGACAATCAGCACTTTCATTGCGCACAGATCTCTGAGCTCTTTCTCCGCCGATGGCTCCGTTTCCCGGTTCAACGCGGCCTTGGACAAGCAGACTGTGAAGTGAAATGTCGAGCCAGCCGCGGGAGCGCTGTCTACCCAGAGCCTGCCCCCCATGATCTCAACGATGCGCAAACTGATGGCCAGGCCCAGGCCTGTTCCGCCGTAGTGGCGCGTGGTCGAGGCGTCCCCTTGCTCAAACGGCCGGAAGATCTTTTTCTGATGCTCATCCGAAATCCCAATGCCCGTATCGCGCACCGAGAAGTGCAGGCTGGCCTCGCATTTCTTATCATTATCGCCAGCCGGATCAGTGCTCACACTCACGGCCACCTCGCCCTGATGCGTGAATTTAATGGCGTTGCTGGTCAGGTTCAGCAGCACCTGGCGCAGCCGGTTCGGATCGCCAAGCAAATCCACGGGGACATCCGGATCGATCTGGACCGTCAGCTCCAGGCCTTTTTTGTGCGCCGAGCTGGCGATGCTCTTGATTGCGTCCTGCATCATCTCTTCCAGGTTGAAACTGACCTGCTCGAGCGCAACCTTGTCGGCCTCTATCTTTGAGTAATCGAGGATATCGTTGACGATGGCCATCAGCGCCGCTCCGGAGGATCTGATCAACGAAAAGTACTCCTGCTGCTCAGCGCCCGTGGAGCACATGGCCAGCTCCGTCATTCCCATGACTCCATTCAGGGGAGTGCGGACCTCGTGGCTCATATTGGCCAGGAACTCGCTCTTGGCCAGGTTGGCGGACTCGGCGGCCTGCTCCGCCCGCTGGCGCACGACAATCTCCGCTTGCAAATCCTTGGTGCGCTCGGCCACTGTCTTTTCCAGCTCCAGCGCGCGGTTGCGCAACTGCCGCGTATAGACTCTCTGGCCGGCCATGGCAAGCAGCAGCAGCGCAAGTCCGCACAGAGAATAGAAATAGACGGTCTTGTAGAAGTGCGGCTTCAGGGTCAGGGCGATCCAGTCGCCATGCTGGTTCCAAACCCCATCGTCGTTGCATGCGATCACCCGGAACCGGTACGATCCCGCGGGAAGATTGGTATAGTAAGCCACCCGCCGCGTACCGGCGTCGACCCAGCCCAGGTCCCAGCCGTCGAGCATGTACTTGAACCGCACCCTGGAGGGAACCCTCAGACTAAGGCCGGTATAGTGCAGCTCCAGATCGCCGTGGCCCGGCTGAATGGAAAACTGTTGTCCGCGATGAAGCGTGACGCCGTTGGCCACCACTTCTTCAATCTCCACCTCGGGAACCACCTGGTTATGCAGAATGCGTTTGGGATCGATGACCGCGATCCCTTTCTTGGTGGTAAACCACAGCCTGCCATCGGCCGCTTGCCAACCCGACGGCTGGTGCTCGGGCATGGATGCTTCACTGGTCTTCATTCCATCGGCGGTTTCAAAGCGGACCGGGTTGACGGCGGGGATGCGCCCGTCGGCAAAGTCGTCCAGATCCCTGCGAGGGACCATGTAGATGCCGGTGGTTGTGCTGGCCCAGAGATTGCTATCGCTGTCGAAAAGAACGCGCGTTGCGAAGTCGTCAAAGAGTCCCTCGGCCTTTGAGTAACGAGTCGCCATGCCGTCGCGGATGCGAAAACGGACGACGCCGGGAGTCAGCCCCGCGAGCCAGAGATTTCCTCGACGGTCCTCCATGATTGAGGTGACCGCGAAATTGACGTTGGGCTGCGGAGCTTTTTCCAGAGGCTCTCCGTTGGCGAACTTGAACAATCCTCCCACTGTGCCGAACCACAGCGTTCCGTCAGAGCCCTTGTAGATGGTGTAGGTATAGTCTTTCGACTCAGTCACAGGCGTGGCCTGCCCATGAATCGTATAGGGGCTGGTCACGCCGTCCTTGAAGCGCAAGGCTATCGACTCGGAAGTGGTCACGATGAGGCTCTCGTCATCTTCGCTGATGGCGGAGATGAATGGCTTGTCAAAGCGCCCCTGTCCCAGATAGACCGTGAATTTGCCGTCTTTGTACCGGCTCAACCCTCCTACTGTTCCAGCCCACAGGCTGCCATCTTTGCTTTCGAACAGGGCGCTGCCGTAGACCGCGCCAAAAGGGGCGGGCAGCCCATCTTTGGCGGTGAAAGCGGTGACGGTTCCATCTTTGATGCGCGCCAGTCCGCCGGCGGGACAGAAGACCCAGAGACTGCCATCGTGCGTCTCGATAGCCGTCGCTGTTTGAGTCGATGGCAGCCCTTCTTTTTGCGAGTAGGTGGTTACGGTCGTGTCGCGGAACTGTTCAAGACCGCTGGCCGTGCCGACCCAAAGGCTGCCCTCGCGATCCTCATAGAGTGAGAGAACGCTGTTGTCGGTCAGTCCGTCATCGGTGCGGAACGATGAGACACGGCCATCTCTCAGGCGCATTAGTCCCGACGCGCTCGTGGCGACCCATAGGTTGCCGTTGCGGTCTACCAGGGTTGCGTTGACTTCGCCTTTGATCTGCTCTGGCGCAACGCGCACGGGGGCGGCCCTTGCGGGGCCGGTGCGATAAAGGCCTTCGAGGGTTCCCACCCACAGATTCTGCTCCCGATCTTCCGACAAGGCCGTGGCGGTGTGGTTCTTCAGGCTCCAGGGAGGTGCGGAGAGGCTTCCATCGCGATAGAGGTAGATCCCGTTCGTGCTGCCAATCCAAACGGTTCCGGTGTGATCTTCGGCGAAGTCAAAGATCCAGCCGACGTCCGACCTCAAGAGCCTGGCCGCCTGGTTGTCAATTTTGTAGATTTGATCGTCGGCGCCAATCAGTATCTCGCGCCGCCTGGTCTCGAAGATGCCGCGGACATTCCCATCCGGAAGGGGTGCGGGAGGCAGATAGTCGGAAAAAAAACCTGCCTTGCGTAGCACGGTGCGAGTGGGGGTGCGAATCAGCAGATCGCCATCGGCGTTCAGAGCAATGGCCTTGATCGGCTCATGCAGAGGCTTGTCCTCCACGGCTACATCCACCAGAACAAAGCGCACTCCGTCGAACCGGACCAGTCCCGCGGAGGTTCTCAGCCAGAGATATCCGTCGGGCGATTGGAGGATCTGATAGACGGCTTCTCCGGGCAGGCCGTTCTGCGGAGTCCATTCCCCATGGCCGTACTGGTCGATTTGCTTGCCTGGGTCGAGCGCCAGCAGATTGCCGGCTGGACGAAGCAGCAGAAGCACGGCCAGAGCGAGGCTCCAGCGGCATCTGAGGCTTTTTGGCGCACAAACCAGCCGGGGAGACGTCGACCTCCAACGCCCCGCCAACCTCATGTTCATGCCTCCAAGGCCAAGAAGTCCACTTCGCCGCACCGGATCGCCTCGTCTCGTATCCGCGTCTTCCCCGCAACACCAGAATCGAAAATGTCGCATGATCGGCGGCACCGATGCTGCCGGCGATCGACAGATCCTTTGAATCTCCTCCAAAAAGCTACCGCGCCAGAGACGCTCTGGCAGGGACTCTCTGCCAGTGATTCTCTGGATAGTGCTATCGGCCGTCGAGGGAGGCCGCATCAGGACCCGAGGGTCAATTCGCACCAGAAGTTGGAGACCTGAAGCTGCTCCAAGCGCTGCAATGAGGCATCAAGCCCCCACCAAAAATGAAAAAAGAACGGAGAACCCTTCTGTTCGGTCACAATTCCGCCCGGAACCCATAGTACTCGCCCTGCGGTTTCTTCGCAGTGCCGGTGTGGCGCAGGGGTAACCGTTTCGATCTTTTGGACTTAGAGCATTCTCATGGAGGGACTTGGCAAAGACGGGCAGATTCCTTCAGAGGAGAAGCCGGATCAAGGATTTCTTTATCCAAATCATAAACATGGAGGGGGAATTTGCCGATCATGGGGATGAGGGTGTTTTCTTTACTGTGAGCGTGCCAGTTTTCCGGCTCGCTCGCGACGGCGAGGTTTGCAATGCCGGCAGGCTGGTTTGATCGAATCGGGTTTTCACTCCGGGGCCGGAAGAGCCCCCAGGAGTCCGACGACGAATCTGCGCTCGCAAGGTTCTCGCGCGGTGGCGGATGGACTGCGGTAACGCTTCTTGTTGTTCTTCTGGCGTCGATTGTCGCCGTACCGGTTGTTCGCCATTGGCGCCTGTCGCAGCAATTTGACTCGATCGGCAATCTACGCACCGTGCCCGACGGCAGCAGCGTCACGCTGCGCGGCACGGTTACCTACTCCGATCAGGATCATCTCTACATTCAGGACGATACGGGCGCGGTCAAGATTGCGCTCAAGAATCCCAAAGAGAACTTTGAGGCCGGTCAGATTCTCGTCGTCAAGGCCCGCAAGACCAGCCACTACAACCGTTCGTTAGGTCCCAGCAGCGTCGGCCTGGTGGACGGCGTAGCAATTCCCGATGGTCAGACAGCACTGCCCATGGCCGAGTTGCGCTCCTTCCAGACCCTTCCCAGCCGGTCGGCGAGCAATACCCGCATCCGACTGCAAGGCATCGTGCGCGAAGCGATCTTGGACGACTGGCATTTTCAAGTGGTTTTAGGGCTGGACCGGCATGAGATTCGGGTCATTATGCCGCGCTCGGCCGCGCCCGCCAATCCGTCCGATCTGGTGGATGCCAAGGCAACCTTTGCGGGAGTTCCCGATGTGATTGGCTACGATCGCGGCATTACCCCGATTGTTCGCCTCTGGGCGCCAAATCAAGCGAGCCTGACGATCGATTCACCCCCGCCGGCCGTCATTCCGCTGGTTTCTTCTCTGGAAAACCTGGCGACCCAGCCCGGCTATCAAGAGGGCCATCGCGTCCGCCTTCGCGGCACTGTAATCACGCAAGAACAGTTCAGCGGGGGACAGGTGACCGTCATCAGCGGTGTCCCCGCCCTGCTGCGCGTGCGTGTTAGTAAACCACAGACTCTGAGCCGCGGCACCTTGGTCGAGGTCACCGGCTTCCCCACTTTGGGAGACAACGGGGGAGACGTCGCTGATGCAATCTGCGAGCCGGTCGCATCTCCTCCAGACGCTTTGCCGGTGCAAGCCTCCACTGAAGCCAGTGCTCTGCCTACACTGACCACCGTTTCGGCCATCCGTGCCTTGGACAACCGGGAGGCGGACCGGGCGCATCCGGTGAAGTTGCATGGCGTGGTCACCTACTCAGATACAGACTGGCACTT
Organism: Occallatibacter sp.; assembly: GCA_049522255.1. Lineage (GTDB taxonomy): Bacteria > Acidobacteriota > Terriglobia > Terriglobales > Acidobacteriaceae > Telmatobacter. Next base: position 71,348 of record JBEKOA010000001.1, on the reverse strand, counting down.
CTTCTATATGCAGGATTCGACGGGCGGCACCTTTGTCTGGCATGTGAAGACACCGGTGACAGCAGGAGAGGAAGTGGAGGTGGAGGGCACTACCTCCTCGGGCAATTACGCCCCCAACATTACACCGCTCCGCATTCGCAGTTTTGGACCGGGTCGTTTTCCCACGCCTCTGGCCATCACTGCAGCACAGGCCGCTTCTGGAACGGAAGACTCCCGGTGGGTGAGTATCGAAGGGATTGCGCACTCGTTCAAATTGCACTCGATCGGCTCACATGGTGAGGTTCACGGGTCACTGGAACTGGTGACTCAATTGGGCAAGGTGCACATCTGGACATTCAATCTGCCCCTGAAGTATCTGGCGGGCCTGGTTGATTGCAATCTCCGCATTAACGGGGCCCTGGGCACCATCTACAACCGCGACGATCAGCTCATCGGCTACACGCTTGCCGTTTCCCGCGCAGAGGATATTACGGTGCTGCAGGCGGCTCCGACCGGAGCTGAGCAGTCCCGGCCGATCCCGATCGCCCATCTGTTTCGCTATTCTGCATCGACCGACTTCAGCCATAGGGTGACAGTACAGGGCACCGTTACGATGAATTCGCTGGACCACGGGCTTTATCTGCAGGATGCCACCGGGGGCCTGCAGGTGCAGGCGCCGTCGGAGGACCTGCAAGTTGGAGATCTGGCCGAGGCGGCGGGCTATGTGGTTCCCGGCGGCACTTATTCACCCATGATGCGCGACGCCATGGTGAGGAAGATCGGGATCGGTTCCCCGCCCGCGCCAGAGATTGCCAATTCGGGGAACATGGATACCCGCCTGGATAACAAGCTCGTGCAGATGGACGGCCGGTTGCTCCGCGTGGTCAACAGTGCGCATGGCAAGACCCTGATGCTTGAGTCTGGGATGCGGACCTTCAACGCGCAGATCGACGACGACATCTCGCTGACCACTTTCGATGCACTGCATCCCGGCAGTCTGCTGCGATTGACCGGCGTCTACCAGGTGCAGCTTGACTCCGACCAGCTTTATCGCGTGGAGGACGCCGATCCGGATTCCTTTATTTTGATGCTGCGGTCACCGGACGATGTCCGGGTGCTCGAGAATGCGCCGTGGTGGACTCAGCAGCGCGTGCTTTACATGCTGGGAATCCTGCTGTTCGTCGCCGGATTCGCGATGGTGTGGGTGACCCTGCTCCGCCGTCAGGTGCGGTCGCAGACCGCCGCGCTGCGCCAGGCGATGGATGCCGCCGAACAAGCCAACCGGGCCAAGAGCCAGTTCCTTGCCAATATGAGCCATGAGATCCGGACTCCGATGAACGGCATCTTCGGCATGACGGAACTGGCTCTCTCGACGGACCTCACGGCTGAGCAGCGCGACTTCCTCACCATGGTCAAGACGTCGGCCGATTCGCTGCTGGTGATCATCAACGACATTCTGGACTATTCGCGCATCGAAGCGGGCAAGTTCACCCTCGATTCGACCCGCTTGTGCATCGCGGATGCCGTGGCGGATGTGCTGAAAGCCTCAGCCCTTGCGGCCGACAAGAAGGGACTGGAGCTGGCATGGATCGCGGCGCCCGAGGTTCCGGCGGTTCTGCTGGGCGATCCAAACCGCCTGCGTCAGGTGCTGACCAACCTGGTGGGAAACGCCGTCAAGTTCACCGAGGCTGGAGAAGTGGTTGTCACCATCACGGTGGATGCGGTTGAGGGAACCCGCTCGACGCTCCGCTTTGCGGTCCGGGACACCGGCATTGGTATCGAGCAGCGCAACCAGCAGAGAGTCTTTCAGGCATTCGAACAGGAGGACACGTCGACCACGCGCCACTATGGCGGGACGGGACTCGGTTTGGCCATCTCGCGGCGCATGGTGGAGGCCATGGGCGGCCACATCTGGATCGAAAGCGCGCCAGGCGCCGGCACGACCGTCTTTTTCACGGCCGTCTTCGATGAGGCGCCTCAACAGCCTGAGACCGAGCCGCGGACCAGCTTCGACGACATCAGAGGCGTTACCACCCTGGTCATTGACGACAACGCGACGAATCGGCGCATCCTGACGGAGATGACGAGACGCTGGGGCATGAGGTCGAACGGCTCTGCCTCAGGCGCCGAAGGTCTTGCCGAGCTGCTGGGAGCCGCTGAGCGAGGAGAGCCTTACCGGCTCATCCTGCTCGACGAAACGATGCCGGGGATGTGCGGGCTTGAGGTCGTCAAGCGGATCAAGGCCAATCCGCTGCTCAAAGGCGTGGTCATTATGATGCTCAGCTCCAGCGACCAGGTAGCCACCGCAGCGCGCTGCCGCTCCCTTGGTGTGAAGACTTACCTGGTAAAGCCCATTCGTTCGACTGAGTTGCTGACCAGTATCCGCGCGGGGCTGGGCATCCTGGCCGCGCAGCCGGAGGTTGAGCATCTCGCTGCCGCCTCGGTGGGCCGCGCTCTGCGCATCCTGGTGGCTGAAGACAACGCAATCAACCAGAAACTGGCCGTTGCCCTGCTGAACAAGATGGGACATGAAGTAACACTGGCTTGCGACGGCCGCGAAGCTATCGAGATTTATGGCCGCCAGTCCCTCGACATGATTTTTATGGATGTGCAAATGCCGGAGATGGATGGAACCGAGGCCACGGCGCGCATTCGGGCCATGGAAAAGCTGACCGGGAAGCACATTCCCATCATTGCCATGACCGCCTATGCGATGAGCGGAGATCGCGATCGTTACCTCGATACCGGCATGGACGAGTATGTTACCAAGCCGGTCAGTTACAAGCGCGTGGAACAGGCGATTGCCCGTTTCTTCAGCTTTGAAGAGCATTCGGCCGGTTCGGAGGAAGCAGCCGAGCCAGTGGGGAACGTAAGGGACTGAAGACGATGCACGAGACAGGCTTCATTCGCGTAGACACTGCTTTCCAGATCGATCAAGAGGAGGTCCTCGCCCGCGTGGATGGCGATTGCCAACTGCTGAGCGACCTTTGCGATCTGTCGCTGGCGGAACTGCCGCGCATGATGAACTCACTGACCGAAGCAGTTCGGATTGCGGACGCGAATCTGGTGCATCGCGCCGCCCACCGTCTGAAAGGCTCGCTGAGTGTCTTCGGTCCCGGACCTCATATTCAGGACTGCGAAACCCTGGAAGAGATGGCGCTCAATTACGGCCTGGCGCAAGCTCAAGAAGTTCTAGCTCTCATGGAGAAGCATCTATGCGAGTTCAGCGCCGCTGTCGCCGAATTGGGAAAGGAGACCCATGCGCGTGCTGATCGCCGATGACGATCCTATGCAACGCTTGTACCTGACGCGCTGCATCTCCTCTTGGGGATACGAAACGCTGGTCGCCGAGGACGGCGAGGAGGCGTGGAGAATCCTGCAGGCCGACGACGCCCCGCCGCTGGTGCTGCTGGACTGGATGATGCCGGGCATGGATGGGACGGTTCTCTGCAAGCACATCCGCACTCTCAAGGACCGGCCCTATACCTACGTCGTTCTACTGACCGCAAGGACAAATCAGCAGGATCTGCTGAGCGGCCTCGACGCCGGCGCCGACGACTACATGACCAAGCCGGTCAACACGCCGGAGTTGCAGGCCCGTTTGCGTTCCGGACAGCGTATCATCGACCTGCAAAACAAACTCCATATCGCCTATGAGACGCAAAAATACCAGGCTACGCATGACTCTCTGACCGAAATCTGGAACCGGCCCGCCATCCTGGATCTGTTCTCTCGCGAGTGCGCCAAGGCGGCGCGGGAAAAATCGGTGATCGGGATTCTCATCGCCGACGTCGATCACTTCAAGATCATCAACGATCAATTCGGCCACGTCTGCGGCGACATTGCGCTGCGCGACATCGCCCGGCGGATGCAGGCCTCATTGCGCCCCTACGATTTCCTCGGACGATACGGCGGAGAAGAGTTTCTCGTCCTCGTTCCAGGATGCGATCCGGAAACGGTCTGCGAAGTAGCCGATCGCATACGTCTGGGGGTGGCCGACCATCCGATCATCGCACGGGACAATGAAATCGTGGTCACGCTGAGCATCGGGGTCAATACCGCCTCTCCTGTCTCGGTGGAACAGCGCGACGAACTGCTTCACCAAGCCGATGAGGCGCTCTATAAAGCCAAACAGAATGGCCGAAACCGGATCGAATGCGTTCAGAGTCTGCAACCCGCAACTTATTGAATCCCGCATAATTCAGAGTTATTCTGTCCATCCAGAAGCCTGCTTCCAGAAGTAGGCGATCAAATGGGAACAGCGGCGCATGCGGCTCAGAGTGCGCCGTGCGGCCTTGCTCAGTTGCCGGTAGTTATGCCAAATTCAATAGAAATAAAAGGCTCACAGAACGAAAAACCTGGCCGATTTATTTTCTCTCGAGTATCATAAGCTGTAATGAACATAGACCAATGGAACAATTTCTTCCTTATGGTTGGAGGCGGAGCGGCGGCTCTCGCGGGCCTGGTGTTTATAGCCATGTCGATGAATCTTTCGATCATCACTCGGGATGCAACCCATAAGAATCGCGCCGTAGCAACGTTGACGGGCTTCACTGCCGTCTTCATGATCTGTGCATTCGCCCTTATTGGAAATCAAAACTATCAATGGATCGGCGTTGAATGGCTGGTTGTTACACTCGTCCCGACGATTACTTACATTCGAGTCTACGTCCAGGCCACAAAAATAGGCAGAAGCTCCGTAGGTCTCAGCATCGGCCGCTTCATCGTGGGCACAGCCTGTTACGTAGCTCAGATCATAGGTTCTGTCTTGCTTATTTCGGGATATGTTGCCGGACTCTACGTGGCCTCGGCAGCTATGGTGCTTTCCTTCGCTTTCTTTATTTCAGCAGCGTGGCTGCTCATCACCGGCATTCACGAGAATCGGGTTTAGAGCATTTGCGGAAATTGTGTGAACTTAATTACTTCATCATGGGTTGTCGCTCCCTGCTGGTCGCGCCAACTTGAGGTCATGGATTCGGTCTACATTTCCGAAAATGCTATAAATAGCTGTCATTCAACCAAAATCAAGAAGACAATCGTCCCCATCCAAAGCGCGGCGCCGACCTGGTTGCTTGTTTTCGATATGGAAGGCCCTGATCTATCGACGCAGTCTCACATGCAGGGCGCCCGCGCCGGAGTGCATGAGGATGCATTCCGAGCTCCGGTCGCACCGGTAGTGAACCTCGACAGGGTAGTCCTGCCATCTGGGGTCAGAGACGGCCCCTCCTGCCTGGTCGATGAAGAAGACCTTTCCCGCGCCGGTTTCGATGATTCCGCGAGAGCCATCGAAGTCGACAATGGTATCGTCACCTTCGCTGGAAAAGGTCAAGAGCTTCTGCACGGGCTTTGCGACCACTTTATTGCGGGCGGCGGATGTCTGAGCGGCTGAGCGCCCTCCGTTGGCCTGCTCCTTGTGGTGATCCAGCATCTCATCCTGTTCGGCAATGGTTGGAAGCGTAGACGAGAAACTCCAGGCAACGGCTTTTTCATAGGATTTCGCCGGGCACGGGATTCCGCCTTGCGCGCTGAGGCCAGTGATCTGCCCGTCTGGCCCGACTTGATTCTTGAAGATGTCTTTTCCCTTCTCACGCGCAGCTTCCTGATCTTCCGCTTGCGCAGCATCGCCTCCTGGCGCCGGCTGGTCGCTGGTGGCCGTTGACCCATCCGTCTTCCCGCTCTGGGCATCCGGACTTGGCACGGCAAGATTTCCGGCGTTTGCAGCATCAAACTTCAGCAGGATTTCCTTGGAGCACAACACAAAGCCCTGAGAATCCTGAAGATGGATCTCAACCGATAGAGGGTGCGGCGAATTGGCGACTGCCAGCGCAAAGGCCGCAAGCCGTTCTTGATCGTCGGGTTCGACCGTCAACCGGTAATTGAGACTCTTGTCCCATTCGACGAATAGATGGCCCTTCAAGCCGGCCGCGCTGGAACTGACCGGCCCCAGGTCGTACCGCCCATTCGGGGCGCCCGTAAGCCAGGTAACGCTGGCGACGATCACGCCAAGCAGGATTCCCAGGCCCAGGCCGATCGCGGCATAGACTCTCGTCTGGCTCTCGGCGAACTTCCGAATCCGTTCCCTCAATCCGTGACGAGGTGGCTCCTTGGCTTGATGAAGCGGTTGATAGAAAGCGGGAGCTTCAGCGATGGGCAGAAAGACCGGAGCCTCCACGCTCGCTCGATGAGCTTCTGGAATGGACTCTCGAAAGGAATAAAGCTCCTCACGCTCCTTGCGTTCCTCTTCTGGGCTCTTCCCGGCTGATTCAACGACACGGTAGACATTGACAGGCAGCGGGGCATCTTCGGCTTGCTCGCCGCCAGAAGCGAGCGGGTCAGCCCCGACAGGCTTGTCGAGAGCCGATATGTCCCAATCTTGTCTCTTTTTTCGATTGGGAAACCGTGCATCCTCGTCCATCAGCCACCCCCTCTTCCTGATCGTTGGAGTTAATCAAATTGCAGCACAAATTGCCGTCCGTGAAAACCCTAAACTTGCGCCAGGCTCATCCAAGGTCACCTGCCGGAGCCGAAGAGTGGATGCGGCCGGCGACATCCTCGGAACATACCGGCTTTCTGCCAATGCCCGAAGCCCTTTCCCGGCCCTCGCATCCAATTGAACGGGGCTAAGGGAGGTTAGGAGCAAGCCAAATGATTATAGGCGTTCCAAGAGAGGTCAAGGACAGCGAAGCCCGGGTCGGCGTGACCCCGGCGGGCGTCAAGGCGCTGGCCGAGGCGGGCCACTCGGTGCTCGTCGAGACGCAGGCCGGCGCGCAATCCGGCTTTCCCGACGAGGAGTACCAGAATGCCGGGGCGGAGATCGTCGGCGAGGCAGGCTATGTCTGGGGAAAGGCCGCAATCATAGTCAAAGTCAAAGAGCCCATCGAGAAAGAGTATGCGTTCTTTCGCGAAGGCCTGGTCCTGTTCACTTACCTGCACCTTGCGCCGCAGCCCATGCTGACCGGCACACTGCTCGAATCGAAGGTCATCGGCATTGCCTACGAGACTGTCCGCGACCGCCAGGGCACCTTGCCGCTGCTGACTCCCATGAGCGAAGTCGCGGGCCGCATGAGCGTGCAGGTGGGAGCCGCATATCTTGAAAGAGAACGCGGCGGACGCGGCATTCTGCTGGGCGGCGTGCCGGGTGTCCCTCCGGCGCATGTCACCATCATCGGCGGCGGGGTGGTGGGCACGAATGCGGCAAGGATCGCCGTTGGGCTTGGCGCCAAGACAACCATCGTCGACGTCAACCTCAATCGCCTCCGTGAGCTGGACGACCACTTCGGCGGGCGGCTCTCGACGCTTGCCTCGAACAGCTACAACCTCGCCCATGCCACCCGCGAGGCAGATCTGGTCATTGGCGCGGTGCTGATTCCCGGCGCGACCGCGCCCCGGCTCGTGACCCGCGCCATGGTAGCCCAGATGAAGAAGGGCGCGGTCATTGTGGACGTAGCCATCGACCAGGGCGGCTGCGTGGAGACGGCGCGGCCCACCTCGCACTCCAACCCGAGTTACGTTGTCGATGGCGTGGTGCACTACTGCGTCACCAACATGCCCGGCGCGGTGCCGAATACGTCCACGCTCGCCCTGACCAATGCGACATTTCAGTATCTTCTGCGCATGGCGAATCTTGGGGTGCGCGAGGCCCTGCGACAGGATGCTGGCCTGTCAGAGGGGTTGAACACCTGGCTGGGCAAGCTCACCTGCCGTGGCGTGGCCGAGAGCCAACTGCGGCCGTGGACGCCTGCGACTGGCTTGATTGCGTGAAGCCTGGCTGTGAGACCTCAATGCTTCCAGCCGTTGGCCACTACTCTTCGCCTACAACCCAGAACCGCCTCGTCGTTCCATCTGGAAACAGAAACTCGTAAATGCGGCGATACTCGTAGTCTTGCGGCTTTCCATCCTGGACAATCTTCGCTTTGTAGTCGCCGATCCGCAATACTTCAGCATGCTCCGGCGCTCCTGCGAGCTCGTAAGTTTTTGCGTCGATCACTACGATCAGGTGCTGAATTCCAGGGCATTGGAAAAATACTCTATCGTTGTTGCAATCATCCAACAGGTGCGAGGAGCGGACATGGACGGCAACGGTGTAGTCCGCCGGATTCGGCTTGACCTTCTCCGCCCAGGCCGTCGCGGACACCAGGAGCAGTATTACCAAGATGGATCTCTTCATCGCTTCCTCCGGGGGCCATGATCGCAGAATGGGGCGCTCGCCCGCAACCAGGTGCAAAAAGACTATGGAAAGAATTCCATTGACACTAATATCTGACAGAAATATATCTATTAGTCATATGGCAAAGCGATCAAGCTCCAGCATGGAAGTTCTTCTCGGCCTGTTGACGGTCGCGCCCATGTCGGGCTACGACCTGGGGCAGACCATCCGCGGCTCAGTCGGTCATTTCTGGAATGAGAGCTATGGGCAGATTTATCCCAACCTGAAAGCGCTGGAGGCCGGAGGGTTTGTGAAGTCGGAGAAGGAGCGTCAGAAGGGCAAGCCGGACCGGCACATCTACTCCATCACGAAGAAGGGCCGGGAGCGACTGGTGGCGTGGCTGGCGGTCAAGCCGCAGCCGGAGATTCCCCGCAACGAACTGCTGTTGAAGCTCTTCTTCTCTGCGCAGGCCTCTGCGGAGATTGCGATTCAACACGTGGAGCGCATGGTGGAGAACGAGAGCGGGGCTCTTCGCGGGTTCAAGCAGATAGAGGAACAACTCGCCAAAAACAAAGAGTACCCCGATTCCCCCTACTGGATGATGGCGCTGCGTTTCGGACTGTTGGAAGTGAAGTCGCACCTGCGCTGGGGCGAAGAAACGCTGGACGAGTTGCGCAAGATCGCGAAAAAGCAGCGAAGTCTTTCAGAGACAAAGAAAGAGAAAAAGCATGCAGGGAGATGAAATGGCTGCGTCAGGGAATTCAAATCAACGTCAAAGGCCGGAGCAGATCGCTTCATGGGGCAGGCTGGTTGGCTTTCTGCTGATTGGGGTTGGTGTAGTTGCATTCGGCTTCCTGGCTCAACATGCACCTGCCGGAGGCGGCGGAGCGGCGCCCGGCGAGTTTGCCAGCCACAACAAGGCCATTCCAATTTACCTGATGGCAATCTTCATGGACTGGGCTCTGCTTTATTACTGCTGGGCCGCCGTGCACCATCACGATGGCAACCTGAGAACATTGTCGGGCGGACGATGGACCTCGTGGAAAAGCGTCGTGGTTGACCTTGGAATCGCTTTGCCGTTCTGGCTGTTGTGGGAGGGCGCGGCCTACGGCGTTCATTGGCTGCTGGACCCTCGACTGCTGGGGTCGGGCAGCGCGAAGACGGTCGACAGCCTGTTGCCGCAGAGTCTGCATGAGGTACTCGTTTGGATCGCGATGTGCGTTACCGCGGGCGTTTGCGAGGAGATGGTGTTTCGCGGCTTCGTGCAGCGCCAGTTCCATGCGCTGAGTGGGAGCATCGTGGTGGCAGTGCTGGCGCAGGGCGTGATCTTTGGCCTCTTTCACAGCTACCAGGGCTGGAGGAACGTTGCCGTCATCAGCGTCCTCGGCATCCTGTATGGCGCACTGGCTGCATGGCGCGGGAATGTTCGCGCAAACATCGTCGTCCATGCGTGGACCGACGTGTGGGAGGGATGGCTGAAGTTCCTGGTCTGGAGGTAAGCCATGCCGCGTAGCCCGCTACGCTTCCATCTGATTCCTGTCCCATGCCGACCGGCAGTTCTATAATCGCCCCATGCTCTTCAGCGGCGATCCTCGGCGGCGGCTGGTTGCCTTTTATGCCGGCGGAGTGCTGTTGTTTTTCGCCTTGCTCGGGGCGCTTCAGGCGTTCAATACCTCGAATGTTCACTTTCTTAACCCTGAGACGGCGGGCGAGACTCTGATCTTCACCGGCCTGACCGGGCTCGTCTTCCTGCTGCTGCTGTTGTTGCTGATGCTGCTGTTGAGAAACATTCTCAAGATCTATGCCGGCCAGGGCAGCAGCGGCCTGGGCGCGCGGCTGCGCTCACGAATGGTGCTGGGCGCGGTGTTGATTGCGCTCACGCCCGCGGTCTTCATGTTTCTCTTCAGCTATCAGTTGATGAACCGATCGCTGGACCGATGGTTTTCTCCGAATACCTCTCAGTTGCGCGAGGACTCGACCCGCGTCGTCCAGGAACTGGCGCAGTACGTCACCAGCAATGCGCGCGGAGAGGCAGAATCCGTAGCGGCTTCTGGCGCGGCGGAGAAGAGTCTGCCGGAGCTTCAGGATGTGTTGAGTTCGCGTCGCACCACGCTGGATGGCGGGTTTGCCATCGTCTACGGCAAGGACGGGCGCGTCATCACCAGCTTTCAGGCGCCGCCGGAGACGAGCCCCGCCAGCCTGCTGCCTTGGCTGGACGAAGGAGAGCAGGAAAAATCTGTATTGCTGCATGGGCCGCTCTCGGCGAGTCTGCTTTCCGCGGCGCGGCGCAGCGACGAGCCGGTGATCAGCGTGGCGGGCGCGGAGTACGCGCTCGGCATATCGGCTACCGTTTCGGGCAAAGTGGTTGTGACGGCGCTTCCCATGCCCCAGGGACTGAGCCAGACTGCCAAGCGCATTCGCTCCGGCTCGGCCACTTACTCTGAGCTCTTCCGCGCGCGCAATCGCATTCGCACCATGTTTTTCCTTCTCTTGCTGCTGATTACCGTCTTTGTCTTCTTTCTGAGCGTGTGGATGGCGCGGTTTCTGTCGAACCAGATCACCCGCCCGGTGGAGGGGTTGGGCGTGGCGATGGCCGAGATCGCGGCCGGCAAGTACGACCATCGCGTGGCGCTTGCCGCCACGGGAGAGATGGGCGAGCTGGTGCGGGCCTTCAACCACATGGCGGCCGATCTTGACACCAGCCGGCAGTTGGCCGAGAGTTCTTCAGCACAATTGACCGCAGCCAACCTGGCCATTGAAGAGCGCCGCCGCGAGCTGGAAACGATCGTCGAGACCATCCCCTCCGGCGTCGTCACGCTGGATGGCGCGGGCACGATCCTGCAATCGAATCGCGCCTTTGCCGCGCTGATGGGCCGGCGCGTGGATATTGGCCTGGGGGGGGAGAAGATTGAGACGCTCTTTCCTGCCGAGTGCGCCGAAGATCTGTCCGGCGTCATTCGCCGCAGCCGCCGCATGGGCGCCGCCTTCACTGAGATCGAGCTCCACACCGCGGGCCGCACCATGCACCTGGCGATTACCAGCGCGCGCTTTGAGCTGACTCACGGCCGGCCGGGAACTGTGCTGGTGGTCGAGGACACGACCGAGCTGCTGCGCGCGCAGCGGCAGTTGGCGTGGAAAGAGGTGGCCCAGCGCGTGGCCCACGAAATCAAGAATCCGCTGACGCCTATCGCGCTCTCCGCCGAGCGGATTGCCCGTCATCTGGACCGCGGCCAGCCCGACTCGCCTGCTGTTATCCGCAAGTGCAGCGAGGTAATTCTGGGCTGCGTGGCGACACTGCGCACGCTGGTGGATCAGTTCTCGGCGCTGGCTGAGTTTCCCGCGCCGCAACCCCGCGCCTGCGACATGAATAAGGTAGCCGAAGAGGCGCTGACGCTCTTTGCCGGCCGGCTCGACGGCATCACAATTCAGCGTGATCTCGAGCCTGGATTACCTCCGGTGCTGGCCGACCCCGAAGCCATCCGCCGCGCCCTGGCCAATCTCATCGACAACGCGGCCGAGGCCATGCAGGGCAGTTTACTGCGTGTGCTCGGCATTTCGAGCTCGCTCAGCGAAGACAACGCGTCGGTCGAGCTCCAGGTCTCAGACACCGGGCACGGCCTTACCGATGAGATTCGCGAACGGCTCTTTCTGCCCTTCTACTCGACCAAACAACGCGGCACGGGGCTGGGGCTCTCGATCGCAGCCAAGATCGTTCAGGAGCATGGCGGATCGCTGAGCGCCGAGTCCAACAGCCCCAAGGGGGCGCGCTTTCTGCTGCGGCTGCCCCTGCTGGACCCATTGCCGGAGCCGTTGCCGCAGGCAAGCGCGGCCGCGCTTTCCAACTCTGACGCGCCGCCCGGAGGGCTGCACGAATGAATCACATTCTGGTGGTGGACGACGAGGCGGAGATTCGCACCTCTCTCGAAGACATCTTGCGCGAGGAGGGTTACGGCGTGGCCAGCGCGGCCACCGCGGCCGAGGCGCAGGTGCTGCTGGAGGATGCCGCCTACGACGTGGTCCTGCTCGATATCTGGCTGCCCGATCGCGACGGCCTCGATGTGCTCAGCGACATTCACCGCCAGGGTGCCGCGACGCGCCCCGAGGTTGTCATCATCAGCGGCCACGGCTCGATCGAGACCGCCGTGAAGGCCACCAAGCTGGGCGCCTATGACTTTCTTGAGAAGCCACTCTCGCTGGACCGCACGCTGATCGTCTTGAAAAATGCAGTTGAAGCGCGCCGGCTGCGCACCGAGAATCAGGAATTCAAGCGCCAGTTCAGCGTGGGCTCGGTGATAACCGGGGAGAGCGTGCCCGTCAAAGCCTTGCGACAGCAGATTCGTCTCATGGCGCCGACCAACGGCCGCGTGCTCATCTATGGCGAATCGGGCACAGGCAAGGAACTGATCGCCCGCGCCATTCACGCCGAGAGCCTGCGCAAAGATCAGATTTTTGTCGAGCTGAACTGCGCCGCCATCCCCGAGGCGCACATCGAGGCCGAGCTCTTCGGCTACCGGCACGGAGCGCAACCCGGAGGCCTTCCCGAGCAGCGCGGCACGCTGGAGAGAGCCGACGGTGGTACGCTCTTCCTCGACGAAGTCGGCGACATGAGCCTCAAGACGCAATCCAAGGTGCTCTCGGCGCTCGACGATCAGCAGTTCACGCCGGTAGGGGGCACACAGCCGATTCGAATCGACGCGCGGCTGATCGCCTCTACCAACAAGGATCTCGAAGAGGAGATCGCCAAGGGCAACTTCCGCGAGGACCTTTTTTACCGTCTGAATGTGGTCCCGTTCTTTGTGCCGCCGCTGCGCGAGCGCAAGCAGGATATTCCGCCGCTGGCGCGCGAGTTTCTCGCAGAATTCGGCCGCCAGTATGGCCGACCGCGCATGGAGATCGGCGACGAGGCCCTGGACGCGCTGGCGCAGTACCACTGGCCCGGCAATGTGCGCGAATTGAAGAATGTCGTCGAGCGGGTTCTCATCCTCAATCCCCGCACCCTGCGCATCGAGCGCAAGCATCTGCCGCCGCTGACCCACAAGGCCGGCACGCGCTCGACAGAGGAGTTTTCGACGCTGCAACAGGCCCGCGACGCTTACGAGCGCGAATTCATCCTCAAGAAAGTCGAAGAAGCCCGCAACAACGTCAGCCGCGCCGCCGAGCTGTTAGGCTTAGAGCGCAGCCACCTCTACCGCAAGATGAAGACGCTAGGCATCAGCGTGCGCGAATAACGATCCAACGAGGTAAACTTCGCATTTCAGAATCGAGATCCAAGTCCCCCTGGTGATGGAACTGAACGATCAACCGAAGGGAGCCATGAACGATGAATAGGACTCCGATCAGAAGAGAGATCCTACTGGGTGTCTTTCTCACAATGGCATGGTCTTCGCACCCGGCGCTGGCGCAGCACGAGAAGACAGGAATTGACATGCCGTTCCAGCTCACGAATGGGCATATTAGGACCCCGGCCTTCAGCATCAAGAAACGTCCGTATTTAATCGATGTAATTGTCAGGACTGACCTTCCCCATTTCGAATGGTGCTGCCTGATCAAGGCTGACGGGGATAATGGATCTTCTTATCCCGCGTGCACCAGCAATCCAAGTCATCGCATCCAGGCGAGTTGGACGCTGTGGGATGGCGCGCAGGTTGTCGCTCAAGGACCGAACGAGAAATCCTACCGTGAACAAAGCGCTTGCCGCCGCTGGGATGGGACGCAAATGGATTTCTTTCTTGGCGGTTTTCAGGCAAAGAAAGGAGAGGCATATGTTCTGGATCTTGAATTTACGAATGTTGACGAGAACTTGCCTCTCGCTGACGCTCATTTGAAAGTGTTGCCGGCACCCGATGTGGTGCCGTAGCGGAGCCACATCTACCGCAAGTGGAAGTTGACGAAACGAGATTCCGGTTCTCGGTTCCGATTCGCGACTCGTTCGGCCCGCGAGCGGGACGTTTCGGGTGGTTGGGTCTGCAAACGCCGGAGGTAGATTTGTGGTTTTCCGTTCTTGCTCTTTCAAATTCACGCTGGTTTCTATGGTGTTTATGGCTAGCTGCGCCGCAGTTTCTGGACTAACAGCACCTGCACAGACCGAAGGAATTGGCGTAATCGAACCCAAAGGTATCCTTGAAGAGTTGGCCCCGGACGGCGTACCCGCCAGTTCGCTGAAATTGAAACCTCTCGAGAAGGCGCGGGCGATTCGATTGCTGAAATCTGTCAAGCGCAATGAAACTGACTTGGACAGAAAGCAACTAGCCAATTATTTTCTGGCAACGCTTGGTCACGATTACGAGCTCAACCTAGAAGAGTTGCTGACGGTCTGGCGCGGCTGCGTAACCAATGACTTCGGCCACAGCTGCAACGAGGACACAGCCGACCTATTGATCAAGCTTCGCAAACAAGGACATAAGGGAATTCTGCGCCCGCTTCTGGAGGGCTGGCGCTATAGCGATGGAGCACTTGCCGAGATACTTGGCGACTTCTACGGCGAGTCGCTGGAGCGCAATCCAAAGGAATTTGTCACGACGCTGACGAGGTTTCCACCAAAGGATCAAAAGGGAATATGCGAGCTCGCTGGCGGGGGTGACGGAGGCGGTATGTCCCCCGAGACCGAGCGGAGAGTTCTCACTAGCCTAAAAGTGATAGGTGGAGATGTGGCTAATCGATCCGCTCGAAGCGTGCGAGCCGGAATCAACGACTCTGACAACGCAAGCAGTGATCAGCCTAGAGTGCAACGGCAGACGAATTGATCGCGCTGCAATTTGACTCTTCTGGTCTTATGAAAGGGAATCAGAATCGGCTGGGCGTCCCACCCTTGCGCCTTTTTTCTGGCGCGAGGGTGGGACGCCTTAGAACAATTCCAAGCCGCGCTTAATGCGAAGGCGACGAGTGCACGCGAGCCCCCTTTTCGGCATGGGTTTGTGCGGTGACTCCCTGCATCGAGTGCATGATTTGGATTCCCACCGGCGATCCCAGCCCAGTCGTTGGATCCCAGCCGGGGCCGGCGGAAAATGCGCCATTGTTGCCCGAAGTAATATCCCGGAAGCAGGTCGATTCATCGGTGCTGTAGAGGGCCGGGTTGATGAACCCAATGCGGGATTGGAGCTTCTGGCCGAGCAAGGCGATGAGTCCCGCCCAAAGCGGCGCAACCGCGCTGGTGCCGCCAACCACCATCTGCTGCCCATCCACAAGCACGTTGTAACCGGTCTCTGGATCGGCGTTGCCGGCCACATCGGGCACTCCGCGGTTGGGCTGCGCTCCCTCGTTGGCCTGCCAGTCGGGCCGCGCAAAGAAGGTGCTGAATCCTCCACCGGTGGCCCCGCCTTGCGCGCCGTCGTTCCACACGGTCTCGCTGGCGATGACGCTCTGCGACGCAATCAACCGCGTGCCGCCCGCTGCCAGCACATGCGGGCTCGAAGCCGGGAAGTCCACGTGATTCTGGCCGTCGTTCAGTCCGTCGCTCGAACCGTCATCGCCGGCCGCCACGGTAATGGCGATACCCAGCAAGCCGGCCTCCTGGGCCACATCGTCAAAGTTCTGCATTGACTGGCCGGTCCAACCCGACTCCGGCCCTCCCCAACTGATCGAGATCACGGTCGGCTTGCGGAGCTGGTCGTGAACCGCCATGCTGAGCGCATCCTGAAATCCGCGTGAAGTATTGGGGCAAAAGTAGGCAACGATCATCGCCCCAGGGGCGACCGCCCCTGCTATCTCAATGTCGAGCATCACCTCGCCATCGGCGCTGTTTGCCGTGGAGGGGCGGTTCTTCGCCTGGTCTACTGACGAGGTTTTGACCTGCGGCGCCGGAAGTCCTATCGACTTGAAGTAGTCCTGAATGTCGGCCGGGCGATAGCCGCCGCCCAGTTCGACGAGACCGATCACCTGACCTGTCCCGTTCACATCCTGCGGAAAGTCATAGAGCTTCGACACTTCCGTTGGAGAAAACGACTTATTGGTTGCGCGGACGCCAAAGGCGCGATTGTTGCTACGGTAGCGGAAGTGCGGTTTGGCCACCGGCCGGTCGTCCAGTCCAAAGACGCCCTTCACAAACGGAGCAATCTCCTCTGGGAGCTGAATCGCGCCCGTGCGTCCGCGGTAGTTTCCGTCCGGATGGTCGTAATCGATCAGCTCGATGCCAAAGGCCTTCTCCATCTTTGAGGCTGTTCCGGCCAGGGTGACGGTGCGCCGCATGACCTCGTCGCCCCGTTCCAGCACTTGCAGTTTATTGAATTCAGCAAACTTCCTGACGATGTCCACATGGGTTGGATCGGCGCCATACTTCACGGCAAACTCACTGTGAGTGATGAATTTGCCGGAGTGGTGGGCCGTCTCAAGAGGCTGGCGGTGCTTGAGCACTAGAGAGATTTCAATGAGTTGATGGGGATCGGTAGGACCGATCGCGCGCGCTCCCGGCAGCGGGACGCGTTCACTGCCCTTAAGGGCAACTCTTTTGGAATTTGACATAGCTGACTCCTTCTCCGATGGGGTATCCCGTGGAGGTTGCGCCAGACGAAGTTCGGCCGGCAGCGAGGAACAAATTCCGAGCCGTGGTCTCTCGCGTGTCCGCTGCGCTCCATGCCGGGGGAAGGGCATGGTTCACGCCCCGCGTTTGCGCCCCGGAGCTGCCGGAGCCGCGCGCAGGCAAATCAGATCGCTGGTACAAAGTTGGAGAAGTCGCATGCAAGCGGAAGTGCTTCAAAACACCGCTTGCAAGCATTCATTCCGGATAGGCCGCGCGTGCCGGAAATTCTACCCCGGCGCACGGAGCCGGAAGCTTTCTGCGGTACACGGTCGCGATGGGGCGTCCGCACTCAAGGGAATATACTCCTGGGAACCAGAACAGACAAGGGAGGATCAGGAGCTTTTTTGATGCTCTGAAAGCGCGCTTTCGAGAGGAGTCACGGCGGTCGCGCGGGGTGTGTTCAACCTCTTTAGCCCATTCAGCATAGCCGGCGCCAGTCCCTCTATTTGAAGATCGGCCCCAACGACCCCTCGTTGTCTCCCAACTGCGGGTCAACGCGGAAATCCCACACCGTTTGATTGATGTCGGAGGCGGAGATGATCTCTACCAGCGCATATTCTCCAATGGCAAGTGGATCGTTGGGAGTGATCTTGAGCCAGTGCTTGCCGGCCACCACCTCGACCTTGGCGGGAATCACATTCTCGTCCTGGGTGACAGAGCCGCTGGGGCTCATGTGAATGGCGCCGACGATCCGCACCGCCTTGCGCTCATCCGCGCGGACAATGGCAAACCCTGAAGCAGTCGAATGAGCGCCGTGCTTGCGGTTGGCTACCTCTTTCGCGCCTTTGGTCTCCACCGTCAGGGCGTGTGAGAGCACCTTCTCAGAGTTGTCGCTCGCGGCCAGCGCCAGATAGATCGCCGGATCGTTCACGTGAAGATGAATCTTGGCGTGCTGGCCGTCCAACTCCAGGCTGGCTTTTGCGCCGGCCAGCGGATTCAACGTACTCAGCCCGTGTCTGTTCTTCGCATTCAGCGCCAGGTCGACCGGCAGCAGTTCCACCAACTCCGGCGAGCCTTGAAATGTATCCAGGGCAAAGACGCCGTCCTCATCGGGCAGCTCGAGCCCCTTGGCGACTTCGGGCCGCCGCGCCAGTTGCTCGGCGCGCTCGGCGGCCTCTTCCTTGTCGATATTGGCAGCTTCTTTCATTGCCGGAGAGGCCTCTTCCTCGGGCTGGCTGGCATGATCCCGTTCCCACTTCCGCGTGGCATCCCAGTCAACGAGATCCACGGGCAGCTCTTCCCAATCGCCGCCGCGCTCCATGGAGATGTAGCGCACGCGGTCGCCCACAATCTCATACCTGCGAACGATCTGATAACTTCCGTCCTTCAGAATGAGGCGATGATTGGTAGCCATTCCGGGCAGGTCGGGCTTGAGCGCCAATGGCTTCTGCGATTGAGGCTGGGGTTGGGGTTGGACCTGATTCTGGGCGGCGCCGGCTGCGGCCACCGCCAGCAGGAGCGCCAAGGCAGCCTTTGCCGCACAACGCATTGAACAAAAACAGTTCATAACTGAACAGTTTAGACGGCTTAGCTGTCCATTGGCGGGCACAATTTGGAGAAATTCAGGTTAGAAAGGAGCATCCCAGACCGCAGCAGCGACGTCCAATACTGTGTATCCTTTAGTTTAGGATGGTCGATTGACAAAATTTCAGGCCCATATGAGCGAAGATCGCCGCCCGAAGCCAAGCGCTTTCGGGGCAGGAGCTCTATTGTGTCTGGCCCTGCTGGCTCTGCTGGTCGTGGTGCAAGTGGCCCACTTCCACGCGATCGAAAGCGATGCGGACCATTGTCAGCTCTGCATCGCGATGCACTCGGCTGCGCCGGTTGCAGCCGTTGCAGCCGTGGTTGTCCTGATCCGGATACAGGCCGCTGCTCAGGTCTACGAGGCGCGCGCCGTTATCCGGCATTGGCACCCCAAACTCTTTACGCGTCCCCCGCCTGACTTCTGCTAGAGCCTCTTCCCGATCTCCCGTCTCAGTCTTCGACCGGTCGCTCAATGATCCTATTGCGGGCGCTTCTCCGGCGTTTCCCCTCAAACTGACTCTGGAATCGGATCGATGACTCTTCGCACAGAGGATGCCGCGGCGGTTGCTGCCACGGCCTGCTTTGCACATATGCAGATCTCGCCAGGAGGTTCGAAATGCCGTTCCATCACGGCCCTACACTTCGCATAATTTCTATCCTTATCTTGATCTTTGCCTCGCTCTATGTGCTTGCCGAGGGCAGCAACTCGGGCTCGGTGCGCGGCACCGTCACAGACCCATCCGGGGCCGTGATTCCCGGTGCAACGGTGCATCTGACCAACGAGGTCAGTGGGCTCGACCGCATTGTCTCCACAGACGCGACCGGCCAGTTTCTCTTTGCCAACATCCCTTTCAACCCTTACCGGATCACTGTCTCAGCCAGCGGATTCAACTCCTTGAGCCGCGGTTTTGAAATTCGTTCGGTGGTGGGAAACACGCTGAACCTGGTTCTCGAGATTGCCGGCGGCTCTCAAACGGTTACGGTGGAGTCGTCCGGCGACCTGGTCGAGACCGATCCCACCTTCCACACCGATGTGGATCGCGAGATGTTCGTCAAGGTGCCGCTGGAAAGCGAATCGTCCGGCCTCAGTTCCCTGGTCACTCTTTCCACGCCCGGCGTTTCGGCCGACTCCAACGGTCTCTTCCACGGACTGGGGGATCACGCATCCAATTCATTTTCCGTAGACGGCCAGTCGATCACCGATCAGCAAAGCAAAGTCTTCTCCAACCAGATTCCCTCTAACTCGATCCAATCCATCGAGGTGATCAGCGGCGCGCCCCCGGCCGAATACGGCGGCAAAACCAGCCTGGTGATCGTGGCCACCACGCGCTCAGGTCAGGGTGTCACGAAACCGACAGGCAGCATCAATACCTCCTATGGCGCCTTCGGATCGGCATCTGCCGGTTTCGATCTGGCCTATGGCGGCAGCAAGTGGGGAGATTTCATCGAGGCCGACGGCCTCAACTCCGGCCGCTTTCTCGATCCGCCGGAGTTCTCGGTGTTCCACGACAAGGGCAACGAGCAAAATGTCTTTGATCGCGTGGACTATAGCTTTACCCCGGTCGATTCGATCCATCTGGACGTGAATTACTCCCGCTCGTGGTTCCAGACACCTAACTCATTCGATAATCTGAATGTTCAAAATGTAGTCAGCGGCGGCGCGAGCGCCGGCCCGGTCTTTGGCAACGTGGGCAATGCCGACCAGCACTCCAAGATCGGAACTATCAACGTTTCGCCCACTTACACGCGAGTTATAGGCAATAACACCGTCTTCAATCTCGGTGGCTTTGTTCGACGGGACGAGTATAACTATTATCCCAGCGGCAATCCTCTGGCCGATCTTGGACCTGCCGACCTGCAAACCTCCTCGATCGCGCAGGATCGCTCTCTGACCAACTCCGCCGTCCACTCCGACATTTCTTATGCAAAGGGAATCCATAACTTCAAGGCTGGCGCACAGTACGGGCAAACTTTCCTGGACGAAGACGACAAATTGGGCATCGTCGAGCCGACTTATCCGCTCAGCGCTCCCTGCATGGATGTAAATGGCAACCCTCTGGCTGGATACACTGGTCCCACGGGTCCGACGCCTTGCGATGGCGTTATAGCGCTCCAGAATCCTAACTACAATCCCGTTCTCGCGCGTTACGATTTGACTCGCGGCGGCAGTGAGTATAACTTCCTGGGCCATACGGATGTAAAGGAACTGGGCCTCTTTGCGGAAGACCAGATCAAGGTCGGCAACTGGCTCTTTAATCTGGGACTGCGCGAGGACGTTTACAACGGCCTGACCGATGCGAATCAGACACAGCCGCGCGTTGGCATTGCGTATAACATCAAGCCGACAACGACGGTGCTTCGCGTCTCTTATGCGCGCACGCTGGAGACGCCCTTCAACGAGAACCTCGTGCTCTCGAACAATGGCTGCTCGAACGCTGTGCTGGCACCGCTGCTGAACTGCACCTCTGGCGTTGCGGGAACGCTTCAGCCCGGATTCAAGAATGAATTCCATGCAGGCCTTCAACAGGCCTTCGGCAAGAGAGTGGTAGTGAGCGGCGAATATATTTGGAAGTACACCCATAACGCCTTCGACTTCAGCGTTCTGGGTAACACGCCGATAACTTTCCCCATTGACTGGCATAACTCGAAGATTCCCGGATATGCCCTGCGCGCGGATATTCCTCAGTTCCATGGCATGAGCGCCTATCTCGTCGCCTCTTCGGTGGCTGCGCGCTTCTTTCCGCCGCAGGTGGCAGGGGCCGGTGCTACCGTCGGCCAGACAGGCTTGCCTTTCCGCATCGACCACGACGAGAAGTTCAATCAGACCACCCACCTGCAATACACGTTCTCGCGCGGCAAAGCGCTGAACGGCCTCTGGGGCGGCTTTAACTGGCGTTATGACTCGGGCTTGGTCGCCGGGTCGACACCGTGCTATGGCCTGACCGATCCGAACACTCCCTGCGCAAACAGTTCAATCACGCCGGGCGGCCAGCCTACGATAGCAATGGTGGACACCAACATAGCCCCAACCATCAACCCTGTGACTGGCGCGAGTGTCGCTCTCCCGTTAACTGCCGACCAGGAATTTCAGGCTGGGTTCGCCTGTGGAGGCGTGAAG
Source organism: Occallatibacter sp. (assembly GCA_049522255.1). Classification (GTDB taxonomy): domain Bacteria; phylum Acidobacteriota; class Terriglobia; order Terriglobales; family Acidobacteriaceae; genus Telmatobacter. Next base: position 50,066 of record JBEKOA010000001.1, on the reverse strand, counting down.
GCGACGCCCGGCAATCCGATTGAGACCATGACCTCGCAAGGGCTGCAACCTGTCTGCCCGGCCTCGCAGTTTACCTCAAACCTGATCAGCATTCCCGCGCCGGGCAAGGGCGACAACGACCACAACCCCCAGCGCATCGCGCCCCGCGACCTCTTCGACGCCTCCATCGGCAAAGACAATCTCTTCCACAAAGATCGCTATAAGATGAATCTCGATCTGACGGCGATCAATGTTACCAACAAGTACGCGCTGTATAACTTCCTCTCCACCTTCAGCGGCACGCATTACGTAACTCCGCGAGCGCTGACGGCTAAGATTACGTTGAATTTTTAGGACAACACTCTTCGGGGCCGCGGGACTTGTCACTCATTTTCCGCAGCCACAACTGCGGGCCAGGACTTCTGCGAAGTGCATGGTCTCGCGAGCTCCGAGCTGACTGATCTGCTCGCGGCAACTGAAGCCATCGGCGACGATGATGGTCATGGGTCCTGCGGACCGGACAGCAGGCAGCAGACTGTCTTCGGCAATCTTTTTGGAAACCTCGAACTTGTCCGCCTCAAATCCAAACGGGCCGGCCATGCCGCAGCAGCCGGCCTGGATGGGTTCGACCGTGGCGCCGGCCTTGCGCAGCAGGGCTATTTCACTGGCTGGTCCGCCGAAGACCGCTTTGTGGTGGCAGTGGCCATGAAGCAGAATCTGCGCTCCGGTAAGTCGACCGGCCCAGAACTTCGGAGCCTTGGCGGCGAGAAAGTCGGCTAGCAGCCAGACTTGCCCGCTCATGCGCCGCGCGCGCGTGTCTTTTGGGAATAGTTCCAGTAACTCATCCTTGAAGACACTGGCGCAACTGGGTTCGAGAAAAATGAAAGGCAGCCCAGCTTCGATCTGCGAATCCATGCGGTTGAGGACCCTGGCAAGATACACGCGGGCTGCGTCGAGCAGGCCGAAGTCATAAAGCGGCCTTCCGCAGCAGATATGTCCGCGCGGAACTTCAACGCGGAAGCCAGCCAAAGTGAGAACGGATTCCGCCGCAGCCAGCGTTTGCGGATGATAATAGTTATTCCACGTGTCAGGCCAAAGTAAGACCTGCTTGAGTTTCGTAGTTTCCCAGGTCTCAGAATCGAGACTTGAGGTAACCGGATGGGGTTCATCGTATCCCAGTCTTTGCTGAGCGCGAATTGAGGTGCGGCTCTGCTGGTAGCTCTTGGCTGCCAATCGAGGCAGTTGCCGCTCTTGCGCAATGCCTACGATGTGCTTGATCAGAGGGCTTGTGATCGGACCGGTCAGGATGGCATTGGTCAGCGCCGGAGCGAACGAGCCCAGCCGCGCAAGCCGGTCGGCAAAGCCAAAGATGTAGTGATGCAGTGGATGCATCCGTCCCTCATAGTGCTGCGCCAGAAACTCCGACTTATAAGCTGCCATGTCTACTTGCACCGGGCACTCGCTCTTGCAGGCTTTGCAACTGAGGCAGAGATCGAGCGCTTCATGCACGGCGCGGCTCTTGAAGCCCTCTTCGCGCAGCGCGCCGGCCAGCATCTCCCAGAGCAGTCGTGCGCGGCCGCGCGTGGAGTGCTGTTCCTCGCCCGTAGCGCGGTAACTGGGACACATCACGCCGCCCTCACTCTTGCGGCATGCGCCCACACCCACGCAGCGCTCGGTGGCGCGCCGCAGCGATCCACCATCGGCGGCAAAGACGAAATGCGTCTCCGGTTTGGAGTGCGCGTGACCCGGCGCTGCGGGCAAGCCGTGGAGAAGATTCTCGACGGGGTCGTAGACGCGCACCGCATCCACCAGCTTGCCGGGATTCATGCGGTTCTCCGGGTCCCACAGCGCCTTGAACTCGCGGAAGGCCTGCATCAGCTCCGGACCAAACATCTTGGGCAAGAGAGCGGCGCGAGACTGTCCGTCACCGTGTTCGCCGCTGAGCGACCCGCCAAAGCTGAGCACCAGGTCGGCGGCTCTCTCGATGAACTCGCGGTATTTGCGCAGCCCCTCTTCGCTACGGAAGTCAAAGTTGATGCGCAGGTGCACGCAGCCCTGTCCGTAATGACCGTAGAGCGGGCTGCGATAGCCATACTCACCCAACAGCGCGACCAACTTGCGCAGGTAGGCGCCCAGCCTAGCAGGAGGAATGCCTGCGTCTTCCCAGCCTTCCCAGCCGTCGGGCTCGCCGGGGACGAAGACGGTTGCACCCAGTGCCGATTCGCGCACATGCCAGATGCGGGCGGCGTCGGCAGCGTTGTAGATGCGGGCTACTGGTGAGACCGACCAGCTTTGGGACGCACTGACGAGTGCGTCGGTTTTTGCCTGCGCCTCAGCCTCGTTCCATGCGCCCATTTCGACCAGCAGGAACCCGCCTCCCTGGGGCAGCAGCGCAACATCGTCCACGGCCAGACCCTTGCGGCGCATGAAATCGACGAGCATAGCGTCAAAGCCTTCCAGGCCGATGGGCCCGAGTTCAAGCACGCGCGGCACGGCGTCGGCGGCCTGGAATGCGTCGGCAAAGGCCAATGCCGTGAGTATGCGAAAGGGCGGACTGGCGATGAGGTTCAGCGTGGCTGAGACGACGGTAGCGCAGGTGCCCTCCGATCCCACCAGCGCACGGGCCACATTGAAGCCATTCTCGTCGAGCAATTCATCGAGGTTGTAGCCGGAGACGCGCCGTGGAATGCGTGGAAACTTCTCGCGGACAAGGTTTCCGTAGCGATCGCGAAGACGTGCGAGACCTGCATAGATCTGGCCTGCGCGACCACCAGAGCGAATCAATCTCTCAAGCTCTGCGGGGCTGGTGCGGCCCACTGTCATTCGCGTTCCGTCATACAAGATCAGATCGAGTGATTCGACGTTGTCCACGACCTTACCCCCCAGCAATCCGTGGACACCGCAACTGTTGTTACCGATCATGCCGCCCAGCGTGCAGCGCGAATGCGTCGCAGGGTCGGGAGCGTAGGTCAGGTGATGCCGTTCGGCGGCCTCGCGCAACCGGTCGAGAACCAGACCCGGCTCGACGCGCGCCAACTTTGCATCGGGATCGATCGACGTCAGGCCGCGCATGTACTTCGAGTAGTCGAAGACCACGGCCACGTTGGCACATTGGCCGGCCAGGCTGGTGCCCGCGCCCCGCGGCAAGACTGCGGCTCCTGTTGCGCGGCAGGCGGCGAGAGCGGCCTCTACGTCTGCGGCATCGCGGGGCACAACGACGCCCACCGGAAGCTGGCGGTAGTTCGACGAGTCGGCCGCGTAGAGCGCCCGCGAGCCCAGGTCGAACCGAACATCTCCGCGAAGTGTGGCCTTGAGGAGAGCTTCCAACTCACGGTGCGCAGCAAAGCGCTCATGCTCCAGCGGCGGCTGGTTCATCAGGACGGAAAGAGGCGGAGTGGCCACGGGGCAATGGTAGCGCGTTTGGAAGGCCGCGTGACATTGCTTAGGAGAATCTCTCGTGATTGGCTGCGATCTGACGGCGTCCGACAGTAGAGGCTTGACGATTCCGGCCTACCTCCCGACCGAGCTTTCCTGCATTCTGCTAGGTTGTCCCCTGACGCTAGTCCGCCAGCCTGATGCTTTTTTGCGAGCTTTGAGAGAAGACCGTCCGGGCGGGGGATGTCAGGGGAGTCATATCCGCGGGGGTTAGAGTCTGCGGATGCTCGATATGGAGGGAATAGCGTCCCCACGCCAGCCAATCGACGAGCAGGCCACCGGCGCAAGCAGGACAGACGGCCGCAAGGGGAATGATATAGCCGCGGACGATGAGCGATTGAGCGATGCTCTTGTTGGGTCTGCTGCGGCCACGGCAGCCGGGAACCTGGGGAATCGCAAGCACCGACAACTGGGTCCCAGGGTGTTTGCGTGCGTAGCGAACCAGTTCATAGGTAACCTGCATGGGGGTGGTGATGCCCGCGTCGGGAAACAGGCTGCGCCGGAATGCGCGGGGAAAATAGAAATTCAAAATGGCGCTGGAAAAATCGGCGCAGTTCCAGAAGACAAGGCTGTAGCGAGAGTGGTTCGCTCCGCTGTTCATTTTCACGATGAGCGCGTCGTCCTGCTCTTCGGTGGTTGTAAACCGAAAGGCGGTCATCCGGCGCTCGTAGGCCACGCCCACCAACTGATTCCACCCTCGCTGGAAGGCGCCACCCTCGGGCAGGTCTTTGCCCAGGCTGAGCAGATGAGCCTCGTGGTATTGTTCGCGCAGGCGAGTCACAGTTTTCCGGTCAGCGCGAACGGGAACCGCGGATGGATCTTCGACGGAGTAAAGATAGGCAATCAGCGGCATGGCTACCCAGTCGTAGCCGGCGATTCCCTGGTAGCGGGTGAAGACCGAGCCCGGCTCGCCCGCCGCGCACCGGCGCAATCTGATGGGGGTTTCGGCGCAGATGCGCGCAAAGTAGATAGCTTCGTGACCGGTGGGGTTCAAGGCGCCAAAGAAGCCGTAAGGCTCTTCCATGAGCAGGGCTGCCTGCGCATGGCCGGGCGGACAGGCAGAAATCACGAACGCTAGGAAGAGCACGACCTTTCGCATGGCAGGCTTCAAAGACATGGCCCCCTTCACTCCTCCGACCGGTTGTCTTGTTTACGAAGGTGGACTTGCCGCGGAGCCGAGAGCGAGATGAATCTCGGCCTCGCGCAAGGAACGGCTCCAGTAGATCAATGCCCGCATTCTAGAGACGATTCCGTTCGATTTCTGGTCAATTCATTACAAAAATGAGAATTAGGCAACAAGGGCTGTTGCGGGGATGGTTCCGCCTTGACCTGAATCCTGGAAATAACTGCGTGCGTAGACGGTGAGAACCCCATGTAAGAGCAGCTCGATATGATTGCAGGATCGCAACTCGTAAGCCGACCCACCCAATGTCCGCGTTTATTGCGTATATTCGCATGATCGAATATACTGACGCATATGCAGGAGACATTGCGCAGATATAAAGCCAGCATCTTTCGCGCGCTCTCCCATCCCACACGCATTGCTATCCTTGAGCTGTTGCGCGACCGGGAACTCTCCGCACGGGCCATCCAGGAAAAGCTCGGCCTCGAACAGGCGAATCTCTCGCAGCATCTGGCAATCCTGAGGAGCCACCAGATCGTTGTAAATCGCAAAGAGGGCAACCAGGTGTTTTATTCGATTCGGAATAAGATGCTGGTGGAGGTTCTCGACATCATGCGCCGGTATTTCCAGGCCAGCCTCGCGGACGCTGTTCAGATGCTTGGAGAAGTGGAATTTGAGGACTCTCCCCGATGACCTCTGGGATTTTTCTGAGCGGAATCGTCGTCTGGCTCGCGGGCGCACTGGCCAGTCTTGTTCTTTGGCACAGACCGGCTGCCTCTCGCCGAGTGGCGTGCGGGGCGGCGCTGGCAGGTTCGCTGCTCGATCTGGCTGGCTCGACTGCGGCGATTTTCAGCAGCAGCTCGGCACTGATCGACCTGCCTTTCGGTAACCCAATCTTTTACTGGTCTATCAGGCTGGACCCGCTATCGGCCTACTTCAACATAACGCTCGGGGTACTGGCGACGGCCGTTTCGCTCTACTCTTTCGGATATTTGAAGGAGATGGAAGGAAGCCGGAACCTGGGTGCCTTTGGATTCTTTTTCAATCTGCTGCTGATGAGCCTGGCGCTGGTCTTTACCGCATCCAATGTCTTCTTCTTCCTGGTGGCGTGGGAGGTGATGGCGCTTTCAGCATTTTGTTTGGTGAGCTTCGAACACGAAAAGAAAGAAGCGCGCAATGCCGGGGTGCTCTTCCTGGTCATGTCGCACGCGGGCACGGGCCTGCTGCTGATTGCGTTTATGATCCTCACATCCGCATTTGGCAGTCTGGATTTTGCCAGTTTTCATGAGTTGGCTTCGAGTCTTTCGCCGTTTCGGCAGGGCGCGGTCTTTCTGCTTTTTCTCTTCGGCTTCGGCGTGAAGGCCGGTCTGGTCCCGGTCCACATCTGGCTTCCGGAGGCTCATCCCGTCGCTCCCAGCAATGTCTCGGCTTTGATGTCCGGCATCGTGATCAAGACCGGCATCTACGGCATGGCCAGGGTTTTCTTCGATTTCTATGGGCCGCCGCCTCTTTGGATGGGAACCGTTGTGCTGGCGCTGGGCGTCATATCCGCATTGCTCGGAGTACTCTATGCGCTGATGGAGCACGACCTGAAGCGTCTGCTGGCATGGCACAGCATCGAGAACATCGGCATCATCCTCATGGGCTTTGGCGCGGCGCTGATGTTTCGCTCGTTAGGCCAGCCGAATTTGGCGGCTCTCGCCCTGATTGCAGGGCTGTATCACACCTTCAACCACGCCACGTTCAAAGGATTGCTCTTTCTCTGCGCCGGGTCTGTGGTGCAGTCAACGCATACGCGCAATATGGAGAAGATGGGTGGGCTGATCCGGCTGATGCCTGTGACGGCAGTCTGCTTTCTCGTCGGCGCTGTAGCCATCTCCGGGCTGCCGCCTCTCAATGGATTTGTCAGCGAGTGGCTCACCTACCAGGCGCTGCTGGCCGGCTTCGGCACCACACAGAGTCTCACACGTTTGATGTTCCCCATCGCCGGCGCGCTGCTGGCGCTGACAGCGGCTCTGGCGGCGACCTGTTTTGTGAAAGCATTCGCCATTCCGTTTCTCGCGTTGCCGCGCAGTGAGCAAGCCGCGGATGCGCGAGAAGCCTCACCGACAATGCGCGCCGGGATGGCGGTGCTGGCGGTGGGATGCGTCGCGCTTGGCCTGGGCGCAACGTGGCTTGTGCGGATTTTCGATCCGATCACGCAACAGACGCTGGGCGTAAGCGCTAGTTCGGCGATGGTTGTGGCTCACGGCATGGCGCTCTCGCCGGGAACAGCTCATGGCGGCACGATTTCGACAGCCGGAATGGCATTGCTCTTCTTGCTTGCCGGAGCGGCCTTTGCGTTGCCGCTCGCTCTGCGCTTGCGCCGTCGCATCGTCAAAGGGCCGGCGTGGGATTGCGGCCTGCCAGGTTTGACCGCAGACAACGAATACACTGCCACGGCATTTTCAAAACCGCTGCGCATGATCTTCTCTGTCCTCTATCGCCCGCGCCGTGAGATCCAAGCGGAGTACGAAGTCTCGCCTTACTACCCGAGCGCGATCCGCTTCGAGAGCGAGATCGAGCCAACATTTGAAAAACATCTCTACGAGCCGCTGCGCCATAGGATCATGGCCGCGGCAGAGCGCATGAGAGCGATTCAGGCCGGCAGCATCAATGCCTATCTCGCCTACATCTTTATCACGCTGATCCTGTTGCTGCTGTTTGCGGTGCGCCCATGACGGAACGAATCCTCGAATCCGTATCGCAACTCCTCTTGCTGCTGGCGCTGGCGCCGCTGGTGACTGGTGTCATTCGCACGCTCAAGGCGCGCCTGCAAACACGGCGCGGTCCCGGCATTCTTCAGCCGTATCGAGATCTCCTGAAGCTCTTTCGCAAGGGCATGGTGATTCCGGAAACCGCATCGTGGATCTTCTCGGCCGCGCCGTGGATCGTTTTTTTCAGCACGATTCTGGCTGGCCTGATGATTCCCATGGTCGCAGCCGATGCACCGCTCGGGTTGTTCGGCGGCGCGCTGGCGGTGATTTATCTTCTTGGCCTGGGACGATTCTTTCTGGCGCTCAGCGGACTCGATACCGGCGGCTCATTCGGGGGCCTCGGCAGCAGCCGCGAGATGACCATCTCAGCCCTGGCCGAACCAGCGATGATGCTGGCGATCTTTACGGTCGCTATCGGCGCAGGATCGACGGGCCTCACTGAAATCGCCGGAGCAGCGATCGGGCAAACCTGGCGATTTCTCGCTCCGGCGCAAATGTTCGCATTCGCCGCGCTTGCAGTGGTGCTCATCGCGGAGACGGGCCGCATCCCAGTCGACAACCCAGCAACGCATCTCGAACTTACGATGATTCACGAGGCCATGATCCTTGAATACTCCGGCCCCTACCTGGCGCTGGTTGAATGGGCTGCCTCCATCAAGCAACTGGTCCTGATGACGCTGTTGATCAACTGCTTCTGGCCTGTTGGACTGCAACCAACCTGGTTTGGCTTCGGCGCTCTCATCGGAATCGTTTGGCTGCTTGCCAAGCTGCTTCTTTTGAGTTGCGCTATTGTTCTACTCGAAACCGTCAACGCCAAGATGCGGCTCTTCCGCGTGCCGGAACTGCTCGCCGTCGCATTTACATTGGGCTCGCTCGCGCTGGTTTCTACTTTCCTCTTCTGATGCTTATGAAACCGTTTCTCGATATGCAATTCGGCGAACGAATCATCACACTGATGGCGGCGCTGGTGCTCGTCCTGCAAATTGCCGTGGTGGCGCAGCGCTGGATCGTCACCCACATTCGCATCTTCGCCATTCAATCGTTTCTTCTCGCCATGATTGCCGCGACGATCGCCTGGTTCAATCACGCGCCCCATATCTATATTGCTGCCGCGCTTACCCTGGTGGTGAAGGTAATCCTGGTGCCCATTCTCTTTGAACGCCTTGTAGTGCGCATGGACATCCGCGAAGAGATCAAGCCGATCATCAACGTGCCGCTCTCCGTAGTGATCTCAGGCGGGCTGACCTTGTTGGGCTACGTGGTGGCCGAATCGTTTTATAAGCCGGACGAGCCGGGCCTGGGCCACAACGAGCTTGCGGTGGCCATTTCTCTTTTTCTGATCGGTTTCTTCACCATGATCAATCGCCGCAAGGCGCTTACGCAGGTGCTGGCCTTGTTGTCGTTGGAAAACGGCCTCTTTCTCGCGGCCATTTCGCTCACCTATGGGATGCCGCTGATTGTGGAATTGGGAATTCTCTTCGACGTGCTGGTAGCCGCGATGGTACTGGGCATTCTCGTCTACCGCATTCGCGAATCCTTCGAGTCGATGGATGTAAGCCTGTTGCGGAGGTTGCGAGGATAGGATGCTGCTGATCGCTCTATTGCTGATTCCGATTTCCACCGCCGCCGCGTCCTATTTCGCACGCCGCCGCGAAGAGATGGAACGGGCCAATCTAACTGGTTTTGGCCTGACGTTTCTTATCGCCATCGCTCTGGCCGCACAGGTGCTCGCCCACGGCACGGTCTCGCTGGCAAACGGATTCTTTTATGCCGACGCGTTGAGCGCGCTGGTGATCCTTCTTACCGCATTGGTTGCGCTGGTCTGCGCAACTTATTCCATTGGCTATTTGCGCGATGACCAAGAGAGCGGCGAACTCGGAGAAGAAGTCGAGGAACAGATCGCACAGCTTCGCATGTATTCGACGCTGACTCCGTTGTTTGTTTTTTCCATGATGTTTGTAGCGGTGGCCAACAATCTGGGCGTGATGTGGGCAGCGATTGAAGCTACCACGCTGGTCTCGGTTTTCCTTGTCACCTTTTACGGCAAGGTCACATCGCTCGAGGCCGCATGGAAGTATGCCATCATCGGCGGCGTTGGTTTGTCGATGGCGCTCTTCGGCACCTTGGTGACTTACTACGCCGGCCACCGCCTGGCCGGCTCTGATGCGCTCGCCGGATTGAATTGGTCGGTGCTGGCGCAGCACGCCGAGCTGCTCGACAAGACGTCGATGCGCTTGGCCTTTGTGCTGATCCTCATGGGCTATGGAACCAAGGCTGGCCTTGCGCCGATGCACACCTGGAAGCCGGACGCATATAGCGAAGCCCCGGTGCCATCCGCCGCGATTCTTTCGTCGGCAATGCTCAACTGCGCGCTCTATGGCCTCATCCGTTTCTACATCCTCACCAGCCGTTCTCTCGGCACGGAATACCCCAGCCATTTGCTGCTGCTCTTCGGATTGCTCTCGATGGGCATCTCCGTTCCATTCATCCTGGTACAGAAGAACTATCGCCGCTTGCTGGCCTATCACACCATCGATCACTCCGGTATCATGGTCACGGCGCTGGGGCTCGGCGGCCCGCTCGGCACCCTGGGTCTGATGCTGCACATGACCTTTCACACCATTGCGAAATCGCTGCTCTTCCTCTGCGCGGGCAACGTGCGGCAGCACTTCAAGACCGACCTCTTCTCCGAGATCAAGGGCAGTGTCATACGAGTCATGCCGCTCACGGGTGTTATCTTTCTCATGGCCATGCTGGCCATCATCGGCACGCCACCCTTCAGCCTCTTTCAGAGCGAGTTCCTGATTGTGCGCGCGGCCTTCGATGGCGGACACCTTCTTACCGGCGTGCTCTTTGTGCTCTTCGGAACGGGCGTCTTCGCCGGCGCGCTGCTGCATGTCGGCGGCATGATTCTCGGCCCCAAGGGCGATATGCCGGTGGCGCCGCGCCGCCCGTGGCGCGATGGTTCGTTGCTTGCATTAGTCACAGTGCTTGTGGTCATCGGATTCTGGGTGCCGGCTCCGCTGCTCGAACTGATTCGTGGTGCGGCAAAGGTGGTGAGCGGACAATGACAACATTCTTCGATGAACTTCACGATCGATTCCCGGGTATTGTCCGGTCGGTGGAAGAAGCCGTTCCCGATCAGGTTGTGGTTTTATTGAACAGCCCCAATGTCACAGGGATTGTCCGGCACTTCCTCATCGAACACCAGGCGAGGATCGTGACTGTCTTTGCCGAGGATCGAGTAAGTGCGGAAGGCGTCTTTTATAACTACTATGTCTTCGACCGGCCGGGCGAGGCAAGCTGGGTCATTCTGAAGGCTCCCATCCCCGAGCGATTTCCGTCATTCTCATCGCTGGCCGCGGAGTTGCCGGCCATCAACTGGCAGGAGCGCGAGATTCAGGATTGGTTCGGCCTCGAAGCTGTGGGCCATCCGAACCCGCGCCGTGTCGCGCTCCACGATAACTGGCCCGATGTGCATCCGCTGCGCAAAAGCTTCGCGCTCGACACCGTGCTGCCTACATTTTCAGGAGAGCAGCACGTCTACCGGCCGACGTACGGTGAAGGCGTCTTTCAGATTCCCGTCGGGCCGGTTCATGCCGGCATCATTGAGCCCGGTCACTTCAATTTCGCCGTCGCCGGAGAGCCGATCCTCTACTTGCAACTCCGCATGTTTTACACGCACAAAGGGACCGAGAAGCTTTTTGAGAGTCTCCCGATTCATCGCGCCGTGTTTCTTGCTGAGAGCATTTCAGGCGACTCGGCCTTTTCTCACGGCGCAGCATTTTGCCAGGCGGTCGAACGGGCGGCGGAGATCGATGTCCCGGCACGGGCGCAATTCATGCGTGTCATTCTCCTTGAGCTCGAACGCATTTCAAATCACATCGCCGATGTCGGAGCCATCGCCACCGATGTCGGTTTTGCCATTGCCAACGCGCATGCGGGACGAATTCGAGAGGATGTGCTGGGCTTGAACGAGACACTCACCGGAAGCCGCGTGTTGCGCGGAATGGTCGCCATTGGCGGCGTGCGCCGAGACTGGCAGCCGGATCAGGTCGAAGCCATCACAAGAACGCTTAAAACAGTGGAACGCGAATTCCGCGATCTGGTGGCGATCATTCAATCCTCCGACTCGACCCGCGACCGCCTGGAGCACACTGGAATCCTGCGCCCGGATAAGGCAGCCATACTTGGAGTCGTCGGCGTGGCAGGGCGCGCCTCCGGCGTCGATCGCGATATCCGGCGCGACCATCCTTACGAGGCCTACAACCAGCTCCCATTCAAAGTCCCTGTATATCATGTGGGCGACGTGCGCCATCGAATGCTGGTTCGCATCGATGAGGTGGGCGAGTCGATCCAGATGATCCGCGCGGCGGTTTCACTTCTTCCTGAGGGTCCGCATCGCGCACCAACCGCGCCCATTCCGCCGGGCCGCTGCGCGATGAGTGCCGTCGAAGGCTGGCGCGGCGAAATCATTCACTGGGTCCGCACCGGCGAAGGCAATCGCATTGAACGTTGCAAGGTCAAAGATCCATCCATCAATAACTGGCCGGGGATCGTGGAAGCCGTCGAGGGCAACATCATTGCGGATTTTCCGGTGATCAACAAGAGTTTCAACTTGTCCTACTCGGGAACGGATCGGTAACACGATGTTCAAGATCCTCCAAAAATCGTTCAGCATCGGCACGGCGACGGCCGACTATCCAAACGTTTCACCGCGCCTGGCCGAGCAGTTTCGCGGATGCCCTGAGTTTGAGTTTGAAATTTGGCACGATGCGCGTCCCGCGGCCGAGGCTTGCCCCACTGGAGCCATCGCCCTCCGCGACTCCGACGGCCTGCGACAGGTCACCGTTGACTACGGCCGGTGCATTTTTTGCGGCGAATGCGAGGCGGCCAATGCAGACAGTGCAGTGCGCATGACGCGAAAGTTCGAGCTTGCGGCCGGCGATCGCCGCGATCTCGTGCTGACCGCCAAATACACGCTCAATCCCGATGCCACCCATGCCACGCTGCAATCGTCCACATGTGGCCCGGTCCTTGATGAGCCCGGCAAGCGAATCGCGGCGGCAATTCAAAACCTGCTCGGACGGTCGCTTGCGATTCGCCAAGTCGATGCAGGCTCGTGCAACGGCTGCGAGCAGGAGATCGTTGCGTTGAATAATCCGGTACATGACATTGAACGATTTGGCATTCACTTCGTGGCATCGCCGCGTCATGCCGACATGCTGCTGGTCACCGGCCCGGTCACGCGCAACATGGAACTGGCATTGCGCAAGGTCTGGGCCGCGACGCCTGATCCAAAGATCGTGGTCGCCGTGGGCGCATGCGGCATCAGTGGAGGCATCTTCGGCGCCAACTACGCCTCGCTGGGCGGAGTGGATGCGGTGATTCCGGTTGACGTCTACATCCCCGGATGCCCGCCTCGCCCGGAGGCGCTGCTCCACGGCATCCTGCTGGCACTCGGTAAAATGCGGCAACGGGTAGGTTCTCTACTGCATTGATAAGTCTTGGGCAGAACTGCCAGAGGCTCCGCAGCGAAATTCAATGTCAACCGCAAAAACGCTAGCGCGTGGGCCACTCCTCGACAACAATGCCGAGATCGTTGAGCTGCTTGATGGCGGCTTCAACGTTGCGGCGGACAGTGGGGCGGTCCTTTTTGCTGGCTACGGGCGACTCGGCCACGGCGATCACGCGGCCATATCGCCATGCGCCGGGGGGCAGTGCGATCAGTGCCTTTGCGAGATCGGCGGGACGAATCTGGATCTCCTGGCGGCGGGCGGCCTCGGGCCGCAACATGGTTCCCTGGCCCACGGAGCTAGTGTTGGCGTCGGCCATCGTGATGCGCAGGTTGAGGGTATCGGTATCGACGGAGAGAAAGGGATTGACCCACGCGCCGGGCTCGTGCACGTCCACATACATGCTCTTGGTAGGCAGCGGGATCAGTGCCAGGGCCGCGCGGTTCTGGTCGCTTTCGGTTGCGTTCTCTTGAGCCGTGGCTCGAGCCTGTTTTTCGGCGTTGACCGCGGTCTTGGCCACGCCCACCACAGCCTGCTCTTCCTTGTGGCATGCGAAGAGAGTCACTGCCAACAGCAGGCTCATCGCGGCAAATCCATGGAGTCTTGAGTGATGAATCACGCTTCAAGAATAACAGGGGCGGCGCTTCGCCTGCATCGCTGAGCATAGCCCAGGGTACTTCAGGAAAATCTACCGTCACTGTGACAGGGCAGAACGGATTCACCGGCAGCGTGACGCTTGCCGCCTCCGGCCTGCCCAGCGGCGTGGCTGCAACCTTTGCCTCTAACCCAACCAACGGAAGCAGCATGCTCACCCTCACTCCAAGCAGTTCGGCCCCGGTAGGCTCGGCTACGATCACCGTCAAAGGAACCTCCGCCAGCCTGACCGCCAGCACGACGATTGCCTTGACGGTCAACTGCACGCCGACCACTATCACTCCGTACATCTCAATCAATGGGGGCGCAACCTGGACGGAGGAATCCAGAGCAACGGCAAGTTCCACCTCAACGGTTGTGGACCTCGGCCCGCAGCCATCCAGCGGCGGATCATGGAGCTGGACCGGCCCTAACAAGTACACGTCGACCTTGCGTCAAATCAACAGCATTCCGTTGACCGTAGGCGCAGACTTGTATGTGGCCACCTACACTAACACCAGCGGATGCAAGAGCACGCAAACTTTTACGATCACCGTGAAGTAAGCAGACCTGTCGGATAACTATCCGATCGATCAGCCATCCGAGCCGGCCCCCCGCGGGGCCGGATCTTTCTTGCAGGCCTGTTCGAGGGCGGTAGGCCCTTGGACTCGGTCTTTAGAGAGGCGGCGGGTGTCAGACCCGCGATAAGTGCTGAAACCGGTCCACTTGCTGATCATAAGAATGCCGGCAATTCAAGCAATGCGACGATTGCCGAATCCTGAAAGCAAATCGCGTACAAAGAAGTCTCCGCTTTGTTCTGGGTACTGCTGTGACAAAAGTCGCTGTTCGTCTTGTTCTCTTGCTATAGTCTTGGGTCGAGATGGAAGAATCGGCCATGGAGACCCAGTCAGCAAAAGGAGTTTCTCGCCTCAACGAGAAGAAGCCGCTAATTCGCCGGCCCGTGGCGGACAACTCCCAACGGATCAGGCACCTTGTGCAGTTGCTGTTTGTGGCTTTGAACGGCTGGCTTGGGGTTCAGTTCATTCTGTGGGTCCGCTATTTCGAACACGGAGGTGAGGGATTTTACGTGCCTCGCCCTCCCGGGGCCGAGGGCTGGCTGCCCATCGCCGGTCTGATGAATCTCAAGTACCTTCTATTTACCGGGCGCGTGCCGTCCATTCACCCTGCGGCCATGTTTTTGTTGATTGCCTTTCTGCTGATGAGTCTTTTGCTGAAGAAGGCCTTCTGCTCCTGGCTTTGCCCAGTGGGAACACTCTCAGAGTATCTGTGGAAGATAGGGCGAAGGATCTTCGGGCGCAATCTGCGACTTCCCCGTTGGGCCGACAGCCCTTTACGCGGGCTGAAATACCTGTTGCTCGGATTCTTCGTTCTCGTCATTGGCGCTATGTCCGGCGAGGCATTGGAGAGCTTCATGAACACTCCTTATGGCCTGGTGGCAGACGTGAAGATGTTGAACTTCTTTCGCGATATGGGGCAGACCGCCGCCATCGTCCTTGCCATTCTGGTTTTCGGCTCCCTGCTGCTCAAGAACTTCTGGTGCCGCTACCTCTGTCCTTACGGCGCGCTGATGGGGCTCGTTTCGCTTCTTAGTCCTGTCAAGATTCGCCGAGACGCAGAGCACTGCCTCGATTGCGGAAAGTGCGCGCGAGCTTGTCCGGCAAGCCTGCCGGTCGACCGCCTGACACAGATCCGGTCGGCAGAGTGCAACGCGTGCCTGGCATGCGTGGCAGTTTGCCCACGGCAGGATGCGCTTCAATTCGCACTTGCACCGAGACGCGGCGCGGCAGCCTCGCATCGATGGTTTCGCCGCACACTTGGACCTCTGGCCGTCACCGCCGTTCTCGCGTATATCTTTTTCGGACTGATGCTATTTGCCCGAGCCACAAATCACTGGCAGACAAATATCCCGCGCTCAGTCTATTTGCGTCTCGTGCCACACGCGAACGAATTGTCCCATCCCGGCATGTGATCCGCCCTGTCCCTTCAGGGAATTCGGGGCTTCGGATCAGCTAGCGTTGGCTCCCATCCACCGATAGCGCGACTTCGCCAGTCAACTCCGATGCTCAAAAAGCGGGGTTTTCAGCACCGTCCAGACCTGGCCGGGTCTCGAACTGATGCGGCCAATTGAGTGTGGCGATATATCGTGATACGATATATAGATGACAGCAAGAAGAGCTCGGCTCACGACTCGCGAATTTCAAGACCTGGCCGAATTTCGTTACCAGATCCGCCGGTTTTTGCGGTTCAGCGAAGATCAGGCACGCACTCATGGGATCGAGCCGCAACAGCATCAGCTTTTGCTGGCCATCAAGGGCTTGCCGGATGGCGTGAAGCCTACGATCGGCGAGCTGGCGACGCGGATGCTGATTCGCCATCACAGCACTGTTGAACTGGTGAACAGGATGACGGAACACGGGATGGTAGAGCGGGTGGCGGCAGAAACAGATCATCGTGAAGTGCTTGTTCGGCTCACGAGTGAGGGAGAGTCATTGTTGCAAAGGTTGTCTCTCGCGCACCATGAAGAATTGCGGGCCAAAGGGCCTGAACTGATGAAAACGCTAAGCGGCGTACTGGATGGCGGATGAAACTCTGTGCGGAACTTAAGAAGCTGGGCGATTTCACAACTACGAGTCGCGTGCTGCCAATCGCCGGCCTGGCGATGGTGATCGGTCTCATCGGCGCCTACGTTGCGCTTGCACTGCTACGGCTGATCGGGTTCTTCACCAATCTCTTCTACTATCAGCGAATCGGAAGCAGCTTGGTCTCACCCGCGGAAAATCACCTTGGCTGGTGGGCTGTTCTGGTGCCAGTAGCCGGCGGGTTGATCATTGGCCTGATGGCACGCTACGGATCAGAACGGATTCGCGGGCATGGCATACCGGAGGCCATCGAATCGATCTTGATCGGCGGCAGCAGGGTGCATCCGAAGCTGGCAATTCTGAAGCCGCTCTCGGCAGCGCTTTCAATAGGAACCGGCGGGCCATTCGGCGCGGAGGGCCCCATCATCATGACGGGCGGCGCGTTCGGGTCGATGATCGCACAGTTTTTTCATCTCACCAGCGCTGAACGAAAGACCTTGCTTGTGGCCGGAGCGGCGGCCGGCATGTCGGCCACATTTGCCGCGCCACTCTCGGCGATTCTTCTTGCGGTCGAGTTGCTGCTCTTCGAGTGGAAGCCGCGCAGTCTGATTCCGGTGGCGCTGGCCAGTGCAACTGCATGCGCAGCACGGCGATACCTGATCGGTCTCGGCCCGCTCTTTCCTACACCGGCGCATTCTGTATTCATTGGTCCTGGCGGGCTCATGGGCTGCGTCGTCTGCGGACTGCTCGCGGGTGCGTTATCTGCATTGCTTACCGGCGCCGTCTACGCCGCCGAGGATGCCTTCGCAAAGCTGCCGATCCACTGGATGTGGTGGCCGGCTATCGGAGGCCTGGTGATCGGGCTGGGAGGCATGATCTTTCCGCAGGCCCTCGGCGTTGGTTACGACACAATTGCCACTCTCCTTGAGGGCAACGGCGCCATTGGCCTGCTGCTGGGAATCCTGCTGGTGAAGTCCACTATCTGGGCGGTATCGTTGGGATCGGGAACATCGGGCGGGGTTCTTGCCCCGTTGCTGATGATGGGTGGCGCATTGGGCGGCCTTGAAGCTTTGTTTCTTCCCGCGGCCGGACCCGGCTTCTGGCCACTTGTCAGCATGGGAGCGATCCTTGCCGGCACCATGCGTTCGCCATTCACCGGAATCGTATTCGCAATCGAGCTGACGCACGACGTGAACATGATCCTGCCACTCATCGTAGCCGCCGTCATTGCGCACACGTTCACGGTGTTGGTGTTGAAGCGTTCGATCCTGACTGAGAAGGTGGCTCGACGCGGCTTTCATCTCAGCCGCGAGTACAGCGTGGATCCGCTGGAGGTGCTATTCGCTAGCGAAGTGATGCGTACACAAATACTCGCGTTCGAGGGGAGCGGCACGCTCGACGATGCACTGAGAATGTTGAAGAATGGCCATCCTTCTCGCGGGCAGCACCTTTATCCCGTGATCGATGCAAATCACCGCCTGAGGGGTGTAATCACCCGCAAGGATTTGGCCAAGTGCAGTAGCGATCGCGCCTTGCTGTCCGACATTGCACGCCGCGACCCCGTCGTGGCGGTTGCAGATGAGTCGCTGCGAACTCTAGTTTATCGCATGGCAGAAACGGGTTTCACGAGGATGCCGGTGGTGGATAGCGGCGAAGAACGCAGAATCTTAGGCATGATTTCGCTCGATGACATGCTGAGTGCGCGCGCCCGCAACCTCTCTGAGGAGCGCAGCCGGGAACGCGTCCTGCACGTTCGTCCACCGTTCCGCGGGGCGAGGAAGACAGCCCCAGTCGACGAGTAACTCTTCCTGGCTATTGAGTTGGGCCAGTATCGATTAGGATGCGGCTTTCTCCATCTCTATTGCACGCGGAAACAGTATGTTGTTCTCCAAATGAATGTGCTGGTGCAGGTCCTGTTCAAATTCCTTTAGCCCGCCGTAGAAGGCATGAAAGGTAGGGCAGGCATCCTCAGGCGTGGTGAAATTGTGGCTGAGACGACGAATTTCAGCGAGGAGCGTTCCGGCAGCATCGTGTTCCTGCGTCATCATCGCGATCGGGTTGGCAACCGTCCCGAAGCAACTGCGTGGCTTCGCGGCATGATTCGAAACGGCCCGTTCAAGATCCGCAATGTAGGGAAACAGGACGGCTTCTTCTTTCGCCAGATGCTGCGTGAGTTCCCCGTCGAGCCGCGCTAGTGTTCCAGCGATTCCCGGCAATTCCGTCTTTGTTGCGCCATGACGATTCACAACCTTCTCGGCGAGCACGGCGAGTCTAGGCAGTTCTCGCTTTACGTAGGCATGGTGCGTGGTGACGATATGCGCGCTCAGGCTCTCCAACGACTTACCGGACCAGTTTTCAACTTCTGAATCCGGCGCCTTTGCAGCCGCTTCCAACGCGGCGATCACAATGTCTACCTCAAGATTTCCGGCCATACACGCTTCGCTGAGAGGCTTGCGGCCCCCGCAGCAATAGTCGATTCCAAATCTCTCAAAAACTCTTATTGAAGATGGCTGTTCCAGGGCGATTTCGCGAACGGTCTGTGGGTTTGGGGTCATTTCGATCTCCTTTAACCACAGCGTAGGACTTCGGATTATGAACCACAGCGACTTTGGTCACTTCAATTGAAGAATCGCCGTCATTTTCTCCGCATCTTGAATTCGGCGGCAATTTTGGCAATAACCTCGCCGTCCAATACCTTCGCTGCGTAGGGGAACACGACGGTTTCCTCCATCAATATATGGGCTGAGTAGAGTTCTTTGAGTTCACCTGTCTGAGACAGTAGTCGTTCTGTCTCTTCGGGTGTCAGTCTTCCGCTGGAGATCCAGGTCAGATATATCCTCTCGATCGAATCATGCAACCGATTGGCGCGGCGATGGTCCGATTGCAGCCCGGCAATCGCGTCGATTGCTGGATTTGGTTTTCCCCGCAACCGAGGAAACAGAGACTCCTCCTCATCGGCAGTATGCCGCTGCCCACCCAGTTGGAAATACTGAAGAGCCGATTGAACCGCGCTCTTCTCTTCATCGGTCAATTCTCTGTTTTTGGCGCGCTCAACTACAGCGCATAAAATCCCAAGAAAGCCTTCGACCCTGCGGTGGCAGTCCACTAGCATCCCAATTGGATCGTCGAATCCGCTGTCCGGTTTTGCGCCTATTTGTACCGCCAAGTTAGTTCTCACGTTTCTGCCTGGTCACGACGCTCCAGCGTCGAACATCTCCAGGCTGCAAGTTGAATGCGAGTAAGCGCCAATGGAAATGCCTGATCAGCGAACGTGCCCATCTGACGCACCCGTTTCCACTCCGGGATGCACCCACGCGTAAGTTGCACCCAGCCAGGAACGGCTTGATGGCGCTTCCGGTAAATGAGGAATCAAAGCCCACAGTCCGATCAGAGCCAGTCCAACGAGATTCGGAAATAGCAGCGGAGCCATTGGGGGAGCGCCATTGACGAGTTTGTCGAAGACGCTGCTGCCGGGCTCGAACAGATTCGCGCGCAGATGAAACCAGAATCCCAAAACACCGACGAAGGCCTGCGCGAACATTACCACAAGGCAAGCGTCGAGAAATCGGCGCGTCACCACCGCCATGAGGAGGACGATCAGGAATCCGGTAGCAAATGCCGAAGAAACAACGGGAATCCATTCGGTTCTTGCAAAGAAGCCATTGGATGCGTGGTCGGTCAACGACAGAACGAAGTTCCCGAAGAAGCCGCCCAGCGCCAGGAGGATCACCCAACGTGCCCACTCGGCACTTCGCGCAGCCACCATGCGATTCATCAAGAGGAGAAAGCCGAGGCCGGTATACGCGAGCGGCGCGGCAAAAGGCGCTGCGTAGGTGAGGCTCTTCAACGTGCGATCCAGAAAGAACCGGCTCTCCAAGTGGTAAAGCACTCCGCCTAACCCGACCAGCACTGAAAGACCACCGACCAGGTAGCCTACGTCGCGCCAAGGAGCTTCAAATCGACCTATCCAGCGCAGGGCGATCACGGCCGCGAGCACTACCGGCGAGCCCATTGAAAAGTAGAGCGGGATATACTCCGCCGCCTTTTGAAAATGATTCACCGAATGTGCGAGGTAAATGTCCGCGGCAAGAATCGCCAGATTCACGGTGACAAACAGCTCGACCCAAAGCGTGAGATCGTGCACCCACAGCAGGCGCGGGTCGAGAATGATCTTCTGAATGCGAAGGAGCAGTTTACTTGTGAGCATGCTCTCTCCGTAGTTCGTCGGCGTCGTGCTGAAGTTCGACGGTCTTCGACAGCATTTCGTAATTGCCGTGCCATTGGACGAAGTCGGCGCCTCCCATGAAGGCTCCGTGCTTGCTGGTGCGGCCGTCGTAGTGCCACAGATTGAAGTAGGTAAAGTCAATCGGGTGGCTAAACGGAGGGCCCGTCAGGGTTCCGTCTTTGTGCAATCCATCCATGATGTCCTTGGCGGCAAGAACCTTGGCGTTTGTGCCCTTGATGACCTCTTCACCCTGGTCGTAGACTCGGTCGATACGCGCCGGGGTGTGGCATTGGGTGCAGACCTGCTTCATATTGATCTGGGCCTGAAGGTAGTTTGGACGATGGGTCGTGACAGCGTCGGCGAGATACCAGCCGAGTCGATCGGACGGATTGTGAGTAACCTTCAGGCCGTTGATGCCGCTCATATGGCAGGTCGCGCAGGTTGGCACGAACATGTCGCGAGTCGTCAACGTGCGAGGATCGGCGTCGAGCCGAAGAAGGTTGCTTTGGGCGGCGAACATCACGCCGTGCTTTGACTCGTTATAGATCTCAACCTGGGAGTGGTCGGGCCCCATATGGCACTGGCCGCAGGTGGTGGGCAGGCGGGCGAGAGCAACAGAGTTGCTGTGGCGCGAGTGGCATTCGGTGCAACTGCCAATCGTGCCGTCGTCGTTCGGCTTGCCAATGGCGTGGCACTGTTCGCAACCCGAAGTGATTGCTGGATGCCCCTCAGGAACCGTAAGTGGGTTGGGCGGACGCTTCGTTCCCCCGGGCTGGAACTGCTCGCTGAAGGCAACCTGCTCCGCACTCAATCCCGCTTCGCCATGCACGGCCGCCCAACTGGGCGCGGCGTGACGGCTGCGCAGAAACTCCTGATAGATGCCTTCGTGACAGGAGCGGCAGTTGCCTGCCGTCAAGTGAGTACTGATCACGAAGCCGTGGTGATCCACCTTCTGCTGGCCGGGGCCGGGTTCGTGACAGTCCAGGCAATTCACGCCTTTCTTCGCATGTACGGACATCTCGTATTCGTGAACGACGGAGTATTGAAGCCGGGCATGGCACTCGGCACACTTGCCGGACGCGCGAACAAAGTCGGCGGTAGGCTGGTCGGTCTCTACCTTGGGGCGGGCTCGATTGACAAGGAAGGCGGAAAGTATGAGAGCAAACGCAATGACGACGGCCACAAACACAGAACGAAACGACATGGACACGCCCCCTGGGGAGAACTTGATGTGTAAGCCTTCTTGCGGTTCAGATCTCCCGACAAAGCAACACAAGGGCAACTGTATCAGGCCTAACGGCCGGTGTGCCTCAACAGGACACGACTGGAAGGACGCACTCACCAAGTCTAAATCGGCAGTCAATCTCCTTTCAGTGACAAAAGTCCCTGCATTGATCTCCGCCAGACTCCAGGGTGGGGCTAAGCCGCGACATGGGGTCTTGTGCCTTCATTCTGTTCACCGGCAGTTCCATTACCAGTGGCCAACGCAAGTGATCTGTAGATAGCAGATGGGCGTTACTTGTCCCTTATTAGCTTTCGAGGTTAAGGAATCTCCGCAGCTTCGAGCCGCATGCAACAACTTAAAGTAGGGGACACTGAGAATCTGCAGAATGGCGATAGAGAATTTCATCTTCGACTACGAGGACCCCATCCGTTAGAATCCGCGCGCGCAACCCACCCCGGCCTTTCAGGAATTCCTCGGCGCCGGGTGCGATGGCTTTGTCCATCCAATAACAGGGGCTGCACTCAGCTACACCTGAAAAACGCACGCCTTGTACGTCAAACTCTCTTTCGATCAGGGAATTCAGATCCACTCCAGCGGTGATGACGTTGCGACGGGTTGCCCCCGGAGACTTGTCGTGCACGCCGAGAAGATTACAGAGTTCCTCGAAGACCTCGGAAGAGAAGAAAGTGATCTGTCCCTTGTAGTTGTCCTTGTAGTCGAAGAAGCGGTCTCCTTCAACTCCGCGACCGGCCATACAACGGAGCTCCGCACACTCGATCAGCGGATACTCTCCGGGCGGCTGTTCGTGGTGGCCAAAGAAATTATGCCCTGGCGAAATGTATAGCTTGCAGACTCTCATCCTGCATCCCGGTTTTGATTTTAATAGGAATGACAGATACAAGAAAGATGCCATTGCGGCTCAGTACACATCCCGATGGTAGCGATGCTGCTCTTTCAGGGTTTCCACATATTCCTCCGCAGCAATCGCCGGCATTCCCCCTTGCGTTTGAACAATGGTTTGCAAGGCTCCATGCACATCCTTCGCCATTCGTGACGCGTCACCGCAGACGTAAACACTAGCCCCATCCTGCAACCAACTCCAAAACAACGGAGCCTGCTCCAGCATACGATCCTGCACGTAGATCTTATCTTCCTGATCGCGCGAGAAAGCAGTATCCAAGCGGGTCAGATGCCCATCGGCCTGCATGGCCTCCAACTCGTCCCGATAAAGGTAATCGGTTGTTGCGCTGCGCTCACCAAAGAAGAGCCAGTTTTTTCCCTTGGCCCCCAGTGCGCGGCGCTCGTGCAGAAAGCCACGGAACGGCGCAATGCCCGTGCCGGGTCCAATCATGATCATGGGGGCGTCGGAATCATTTGGCAATTTGAACCGCTTGTTCGGTTGAATGTAAAGAGGCAAACGGTCAGAGACGGAAGCGCGATCGGCAAAGAGCGTCGAGCACACTCCTCCGCGCTCACGGTTGTGCGCGCTGTAGCGCACCACGGCCACTGTGGTATGAATTTGCCCGGCATGAGCAATGGGGCTGGAGGATATGGAATAGAGACGCGGCGTAAGTTTGGGCAGCATTGCCACAAGTTCTTCCGGGCTCTGCACCACGCCAGGATACTCGATCAACAGGTCAATCAGTCCTCGGCCGTAGAGGTATCTGTCCAGTTCCGGCTGCTGCCTGGGTTCCAGCAGCGAAGAGAGCAGCGCGCACTTGCCCAGGTTTGCATATTCAGTGACCATCTTGCGATTCAGGCGGGTGATTTGCAGATGGTGAGTTAACGCATTGTGAAGAGGAATGGTTTCTGCCTTACCGCATTGAACCCGCTCGTTGCCGTTGAAGCGTAGAGCTTGCAGGATCTCGGCGACCAGGTTGCAATCGTTTGCGGGCAGAACACCGCAGGCGTCGCCGGATTCATACTGAATACCCGTTCCCTCAATGGAGAATGCCAGATGAAGTGTCGTCTTGCTGGAGGTCTTGTGCGTAAGATCTTTTTTGTGAATCAGCGGAGCAAAGACCGGATTATCGCGCGTAAACGAGGCATTTGGCGCTGGCCTTTCCGCCACTGCCACGGCGGTTGAAGCGGCCCTTGAAAGCTTGAGTGCTGGCGCCGATTCATTAAGCCGCGGAAGAACTTCCGCTTTCCATTGCACTAACGGCTCATCGACATCCACATCGCAATCGACACGATTGGCCAGGCGATTGGCACCCAATGCAGCCAGTTTGCTGTCAAGATCGTTGCCAAACTTGCAGAAGTTTTCGTAGTGGCGATCTCCGAGCGCGAAGACGGAGTAAGACAATCCCTCGAAGCGAGGAAAGTGCTCAAGACAGAGTTCTTCAAAAAATGGCTGAACGCCATCGGGAGCTTCACCATCGCCATAAGTGCTGGCAAAGATCAGTGCATATTTCTCCGACGCCAGCGCGGCCGGCGAATAGCCGACCAATGTTGAGACCACTGGCTGATGGCCCTGAGCCTTAAGTTCCTTGGCCAGCCTGCGCGCCAGCCCTTCGGCAGTGCCGGATTGCGAGGCATAAAGAATCGCAATGCGATGCGATGGTTTGGACTCCGCAGCGGCAGCCTGCTGACCATCGCCTGCAAACAGTCCGGCAAGAAAGCCGTTGAGCCACGCTCGCTGTTCTGGTGTGAAGGGAGCATTATCGGGAATATAGGGAGGGTTGGTGGACATAGCTATCTCCGCTCCTTTGCCGCGCAAAACGATTGCAACTCCGCAGTGCTGTGTCTACGGCTGAAATCCAGGAAGGACTCATCTCTCTTCCGCTGTTCGATATAGGCGGCAAAGAGCCGTTCCATCATGGGGGGCAAATCACTATAGGCGATAGCAGGGATTAGCTCGCGCGCCAGGCCTTTGTCCAGATCCGAGCCTCCACCGATTACCACTTGATAGCCTTCGGCGCCGCCAACCTTCATGCCGAGCAGGCCGATATCGCCGATGTAATGTTGTGCGCAGGAGTGGGGACAACCGGTCACATGAAGATTGACCGGCTGTTCAATCTTGAATCGTGCATCAAGCAGACTGGCCAATTCAACCGCGTGTGTCTTGGTGTCGGTCGATGCATACTTGCAGCCGCGATTTCCTGTGCAGGCAACAGTGCCTCGCAGAACAGTCCCTGCCGTGCAATCAAGACCGACAGCTTGAAGCGCAGCCAACGTCGCATCCAGATGAGCGGTTGGAATGTTTGGGATCAACAGGTTCTGCCAGACCGTGAGTCGCAACTCCCCGCTGCCGTAACTGCTGGCTATGTCAGCCAGGGCCAGCATCTGCGCGGCAGGAAGACGGCCAACCGGCACGGAGATCCCAATATAGTGCAGATCGTCTTGACGTTGCGCGTGAACACCGATGTGGCCGGCGCGATCAATCGGCAGGCGCGGCTCGCACTCATTGATCGGAACGCGGATCAGCGGGAAGGACAAACGCATTTCAGTCTCATCCAGAAACTTGTCGACGCCCCAGCGATCCACCAGGTATTTCAGGCGCGCTTTTTTGCGATCCGTTCGGTCGCCGTTCTCGCTGAAGACACGTATCATGGCAGCGGCAACAGCCACGGTCTGATCGGCGCGTAACAGCAAGCCGCAATCGGTAGCGAACTGTTTGTGCCCAGTAATGCCGCACAACAATACTCGAAAATAAACGCCCGTGGGAAGGCTGCGCCCTTCACCAACGCGGACAGCAACAAAGCCAATATCGTTGGTATCGGCAACGACGCTGATGGCGCCTCCATTGTCGAAGGCTACGTTGAATTTGCGCGGCAACCCATACAGATCGCGGCTATTCAGAATGTAATGGTGAAGCGCATCGGCCAGCGGCGCCACATCGCAGAGTTCAGTGGGATCGAGTCCGGTGATCGGCGAAGCCGTGATGTTACGAATATTGTCTGCGCCTGAACCGCGCGAGG
The DNA here is from genome assembly GCA_049522255.1 of Occallatibacter sp. Taxonomy (GTDB): domain Bacteria; phylum Acidobacteriota; class Terriglobia; order Terriglobales; family Acidobacteriaceae; genus Telmatobacter. The sequence continues at coordinate 24,654 of JBEKOA010000001.1, read as the reverse complement.
TAAGCCCAAGCGATTGCAGCTTGTTGAGCACGCGAACAATTTCTTTCGGCTGGAATTCGCGAATCTGCAGGTTGGCACGGGTCGTAATGTCCACGCGGCCCGATCCCCAATCGGAGGCCATCGCCGCCAGGCCGCGCATTTGGTGAGCGGTAAGAATGCCGCCTGGGACGCGCAGCCTGAGCATGAAGGAGTCCTGCGCGGGAGCTACGTAAAATAGCCCGTGAAATTTGAAGCGGAAAAGATCATCCGCTGCCGGTGTTCGATTTTCATCTGCATGAGCCAGCAGCTTGTCCCAGATATCAAGAGGATTCTGCTCATACTTCCATCGCTCTTCGCGGCAGAGATCGGAGACTGGCGTTCCGTGGTAGGTCTCCTCTTGCGGTTCCGCCAGATTGATCGAGCCAAGAGTTGAATCGTTGGTCAGCAGCCCGGTCGCGGTGTGGCCCGCGAAAGGACGCAAGCCATGATGCGTGGCAGTCGAAAAGATGCCGAGAAGATACTCCTTCTGTACTGCCGTGAAATCCTGGGAATTGAGGGTATCCAGCGTTTCCATGCCATCACTCCTTCCAGTAGTCCATCCATGAGGAGGACCGGACTGCCCGTTGAAAGCGCTTGTGTGCGCGTGCGCAAAGCGGCGTTGAGACCCGATGAATGCCGCAAACAATGCGGAGAATTCAAGGCTCATCACGGAGCATGGAGTAAAGGGATTGTGGTCTGAAGGCCCCAGGCACGGCGTGGTGCGGGGAAGAGAGAACCCGAGGAGACAGCCTTGTCTCACTCTTAGGGTTAGACTAGCGCAACTCGATAGAGATCACAAGCAAGTTGCGATCAATTCTTGGCTTTCCTTATACCATCTTCATGCGCTGCCGGTCTATTTGCTTCTCCCAAACGGCTCTTGCGCAGATCTTCGTTGAGAATAATTGCCTCGGCAATCTCGCGCATCGATTTGCGACGCTGACGGCTCTCCCGCTGCATGGCCTTGTAGGCAGCCTCTTCATCCAGGGCGAAATCGCGCTGCAATACTCCCTTGGCGCGTTCAATGTGTTTGCGCGATTCCAGGCGATCTGAGAGTTGGACGTTTTCGGTTTCCAGGCGCGCCCGCTCCAACTCCGCGCCCACCAGATGGCCGATCGTCGTCAGCAGCCGGACTTCATTTTCTGCATGCTGATAGGGCCTGCGATGCTGCAAATTAATGACTCCGACCAGCTTCCCGCGACAAAGAATTGGAACGGAAAGAAACGCCTCAAACGCATCTTCCGGCACATTTGGAAAGCGCTTGAAGCGTGGATCCTGCAGTGCATTCGCTGAGATCGCAACCGGCTCGCGATGCCATCCAACCCACCCGGTAATGCCTTGGCCAAGCCAGATTCCCAGATGGTCCACCAGATCCGCATGGGGGGTTTTGGATGCGCGCAAAACCAGCTGATTGTCTTCCAGCACGTAGACAAAACAAGAATCGCAGTTGATGACTGTACAGGCAAAGTCAACTATGCGATCAAGCACCGTGTGCAGCGGGTCTGAGGCTGCCATGCGGCTGCCTATCTCGTGCAGAAAATCGACTGGCGAGGGGATGGCAGGCTCTACCGTTGCAATAGGCTGGGCGCCGCTCTGCAGCAGCGGACTGACGGGAGGTGGTGGAGTGCTGGTAACATGTAACGCTGCATCGGAGCGTTTTTTATTCAAAAGAGACCGCCCATGTTGCGCCAGCTCGTTGATCAGGAAGCCCATCTTCGATTGCGTTGGCTCAAAATCTGGGTGCAGTCCGTAGGCAGACATTCCTTCGGTCGTGCTGGGACCAATCGAAGCGATCAGCGTAGAGCGGAGTCCTTCATGCAGCGCCTCTGTGTAGCCCATGCGTTCGGCCATGAGAAACAGATGCATGACCTGCCCGGCATTCATGAAGAGCACGATATCGACGTGTCCATGCGCAAGAGCAAGCACGGCTTCACGTAAGGGCTGAATGTCTTCCGGCAATGCCCATTGATAGACAAGAAGACGGGTAATTGAAATGCTCTTCTCTGCCAGCGCTGTCAGCAACTCTGGATTTGATGTTCCGTACTCCTGCACGGCGATGTTCATGCCATCCATCTCTGGGCCCAGCTTCTCTTCAAGCGCCGGCATCAGAGCACGCCACGTGAATGGCTCTGGAGAAACTACCGTGATGGGGATCTGCAACTCCCGCAACGCGCTGGAGGACTTGGGACCGCGGGCGGCAATCTTCACGCCGCGCAGGGCAGCAAGAAACTGCTCGCGATCCAGACGCTCGGAGACGATCTTGACCAGAGAACGGACGCCCACCCCGGTTGTGAAGATCACCAGATCATAGGCTCCCCGCATCAGGGCCTGAGCGAATTCAATCACCGGATGATTTTCTTCGAGAGGAATCTCCCGCATCGCCGGCGCCGTAAGCGGCTCGCCACCATAGGTGTGAATCAGCTTGGCAACTTCATTCGCGCGGCGTGCTTCCAGACTCAGAACCCGTAGACCTTCAAAATTCGCCCCTGGCATGGGTCTCTCCGTGTGCTGGGTTAGAAGAAATGGACACAGATGGAAGATACGAAGAGCGGGCAGCGCAAAGTTGCGTCGCTCCATTTCCGCATGAATCCAGCGGACTCGAAGCAATCTTCAACTCCAGTATCGCATGATTAAAGATCGGCAAAAACATAGTCCGTTGGTCACACTCGATAGAAGCCTGAAGAGAAGCAATGACCCAATCATCACCTCCCGAAGAATGCCCGGGGCAAGGTGAATGGGGAAACTCTCCGACTTCGCTTTAACACGCATCCAATCGGGAATACAAGAGTGGAAGGTGCTTTTCCACGCATATTGAATGAGATTTCTGCACAGATTGTTCAAAACCAGAATCTACTTGCATTGATTCTTATTTGACGCTATGCTCAACGCAATCACTCCACGCGGAATGAGACTCTTTTGAGAGAGCTCACACCGCGAAGGTCTGGCCCAGTGTGCCGGATGCTTCCCCAAGCTGAAGTGATTTCCAGTTGGCTCCGCGAAGAGCCTGGCCTGATCGCCAAACCACCAACAAATTACAGGGGCTCGAACGTCTGAGAGCAACCGTCATCGGTCGAGGGCGGCGTGTCCCTGACACCAGTCCTCTTCGCACATTGCGCGTGCCGCACACGATGGAGCTATCGATGGAACTTCCCTTACTCGAACGGGTCAAGGCCGGCGACGATGCCTTCAACCTGACGACCTCTGCCCAAAATTCCGGGCAGGGGTTGGTTCAGTTGTGCGGCAGCGGAGTCGATGTTCCTCTTCCGCCTCCACCGGGACCGGGCGAACAATATCGTTTTCATTTCGACATGACCAAGTGCATCGGCTGCAAGTGTTGCGTGGTGGCTTGCAACGAGCAGAACGGAAATCCTGCCGACATTCTGTGGCGGCGGGTCGGCGAAATCGAAGGCGGCACTTATCCGGATACCCAGCGCAACTATCTCTCTATCGGCTGCAATCACTGTCTGGAGCCGACTTGCATGACGGGCTGCCCGGTCGACGCTTACTCAAAAGACGGCCCCACTGGAATCGTGCGCCACAACGCGGATATCTGCATTGGTTGCCAATATTGCACCTGGAACTGTTCTTACGGCGTGCCCCAGTACAACCCGGAGCGCGGCGTCGTCGGTAAATGCGATATGTGCTACGGGCGTCTGACCGAGGGGCAAAATCCAGCCTGCGTCTCTGCCTGTCCGGAAGGCGCCATTCGCATTGAAATTGTGCGCACTGCGGAATGGCGTGAACAATATCGCACCGACGCAAACGCGCCAGGGATGCCCTCGGCAGACGACAGTCTATCCACAACGCGTATCACCCTGCCCAATCGCATGCCACGCGATTCCGCCAAAGTGGATCTCAACCGTCTTCGTCCCGAGCATGCTCATTGGCCGCTGGTGGTAATGACCGTTCTGACACAGCTTTCGGTAGGCGCATTTTCTTCCATATGGCTGATGCAGATCTTTGGTGCTCACCTGCACTGCGTGGCTGCACTCGTTGCGCTGATGATCGCAACCGTAGCGCTCGGAGCCTCAACGCTGCATCTGGGGCGACCGATTCATGCCGTGCGCGCTTTGAAGATGTGGCGTCGATCATGGCTCAGCCGGGAAGTCTTGATGTTTACTCTCTTTGCCAACGCCGCGGCTGCGTATTCCGCGGCGCTGTGGATCACCTTGCCCGGTGGCTTCGATCTTAGACACATGGCCGTCTTCCAAAAACTCACTACCTCTCTCGTTCTGCTTCTTCGCGAGATCAATGCGATGCTGCCTGCTCATACAGTTACAGTCTTAGGTGGATTGACTGTCATCTTTGGCATAGCCGGCGTCGGCTGCAGCGCACGATTGTATTTGGCGCCGGGACGCCCAGGGTGGAACTCCCCATTCACTATTGTGGAGTTCTTTCTGACCGCCATGCTGCTCGGCTCTGCGGGCGCCAACATTCTCAGTGGAACAGCCACGTTTACGCAACGGGCGGTAATCGTTACCGGTATCGCGACGATTCTTGCCGCCGGCATGAAAATGGTTTGGCTGGCCCGCTCCTCTGCGCATGAGCGTCGCGGAGTCTTCATCCTGCTTTTCACCGTACTCTCGAATCTCTTGATGCTGCGCCTCCTTTTGCTCAGCGCGGGCCTGTTGCTTGTACCTTTTGCGCAGACTCGGTGGATGGCTGTTCCCGTTGCACTTCTTCTGATTGCCGGCGAATTCGTGAGCCGCTATCTCTTCTTTGTCAGTGTCGTTCCCAGCAACATTGCAACCGAATATCTCTCCATGGAGTCTGCATGAGTGTGCTGGACTGGGTATTACGCAAAAGCGGGCTGGACAACCTCTCCGCTAAATACAGTTACGGGATTGACCCGGTGCTCGGCTTCACCTCGACCCGCAAACATGCGGAAACGTGGGTGAAAAGCACCTGCGGATACTGCTCTGTAGGTTGCGGAATGGAGTTAGGTGTAAGCAAGGGAAAAGTTGTCAGCGTTCGCGGGGATCGCGATCACCCGGTCAACCTTGGCAAGCTTTGTCCAAAAGGCTTGTCAGAGCACTACACAATCGAGGCTAAGGATCGCGCCAGGTATCCGTTGCTGCGAAAAAACAATGAGCTAGTACGCGTTGGTTGGGACGAAGCGGTGGAAACTATGGTGGAGCGCTTTCGCGCCGCGCAAATCAAATATGGCCCTGATTCGGTTGGCGTCATCAGTACCGGCCAGTTGCTTACGGAAGAGTTCTATGCGCTGGGCAAGCTGGTGCAACTGGGATTGGGCACGCGCAACTATGACGGTAACACCACGCTTTGTATGTCCACCGCAGTCTCCGGCTACAAGCGTTCTTTTGGAAGCGATGGACCGCCCGGCGCCTATGCCGATCTGGAGACCGCGGATGTCATTCTGCTCATCGGAGCCAATGTTGCGGAGAATCATCCGATTCTCTGTACGCGCCTGGAAGGCAATCGCGGCAAAACGATGATAGTGGCCGATCCGCGCGTTACCAAAACGGCGATGATGGCCGATGTATATCTCCCCCTGAAGCCGCGATCGGACCTCGCACTTATCAATGCCATGCTACGCATCATCATCAACGAGGATCTCTATGACAAGCAATATGTCGAGCATTACACTACGGGATTTGAAGAATTGCGCGCGTCACTCGAATCCTGCACGCTGGAGCATGCAGCCAAGATCACAGGTCTCACGCCGGAACTGATTCATAGGACGGCACTACTTTACGGCAATGCCAAGGCTGCATTCATCGGATGGACGATGGGGGTGAATCACAGCACCAAGGGCACCGAGACCGTTAATGCCATCAACAACCTTGCCCTGATTACTGGTAACATCGGGCGCGCCGGGGCTTCGCCTTTCTCCATCACTGGACAATGCAACGCCATGGGCACTCGTGAGGCTGGCTTTGCTTCGGGTCTCCCAGGGTATCGGAAATTTGAATCTGAAGTGGACCGCAAAGAACTGGCTCGCCTATGGAACATTCCCATCGAGCGCATTCCCACCCAACGTGGCCTTGCTTATCCTGACATTATCGAAGCTGCTGTCGCGGGAAGGATTCGCGCGCTATGGATCATTGGCACCAATCCCCTGGTCTCCTTTCCAAATATCGATGTACTTAAACATGCGCTGAGTAATCTGGACTTTCTTGTGGTGCAGGATGGATTTCATCCAACCCCCACCACCGAGTTAGCCAATCTTGTATTGCCTGCTGCCATTTGGGGAGAAAAAGAAGGGACCTACACCAACTCAGAACGCCGCGCCAGCAAAGCCAATGCCGCTGTCGCTCCACCCGCCGAGGCACGCAGCGACTTCGAAATCTTTCTTGCTGTCGCCGAACGATTGGGTTGCCGCGAAGAGCTATTCCCCGGCTGGAATACGCCTACCGACGCATTTGAAGAGTGGCGCCGCGTCTCGGCAGGAAGGCTCTGCGACTACTCCGGCATGACTTACGATGCCATCGAGTCCAACGGTGGAATCCAGTGGCCCTACCCGCAAGGAGCCTTTTTGGACCCGACTGTGCCGCGGCGACTATACACCGATGGCCAGTATCAGACCGAAGACGGACGCGCCAGGCTGATTCCCACCGTCTGGGCTCCTTTTCCAGAGCAACCCAACAAAGAATATCCCTTTGTGCTCAATACCGGGCGCACCGTAGAACACTGGCATACCCGCACCAAGACCGGAGGCATCGACATTTTGCAGCGCCTTTCTCCGCGCGCATGGCTGGAGATGAATCCGGTGGACGCGAAGCGTCTGGGCTTGCGTCCCCACGATCGCGTGGATGTGCTCTCTGCGCGTGGCCGGGTCAGCAAGGTTGAGTTGCGCATTACCGAGATCGTTGCTCCAGGACAGGTCTTTCTTCCTTTTCACTTTGTCGAGAGCAACGCCAATCAGATTACGCAAAGCGCGTTCGATCCCATTTCGCGCGAACCCAACTTCAAGCAATGCGCAGTGCGCGTCGAACGCACTCCCATCAAAGCAGCGCCGACTTCATAACCTAGTTCATTCGCAAAATCAATGCCCCAGGAGGATCGCACATGGACAAGAAATCTTTCGCTTCCAGCGGCCACTTGCCCACGCTTGTTTCCGCATTTCTCTACTTCGACGTCAGCTTTATGGTGTGGGTTCTCTTTGGACCCATGACCCCTTTCATTGCTGATCAAATGCATTTGACCGCAACTCAAAAGGGATTGCTTACCGCCATTCCACTGCTGGGCGGTTCTTTTTTCCGGCCCATTCTTGGGTTACTCGCCGACCGCATCGGCGGCCGCCGTGCTGGTCTCACTGGTCTCACACTTACGCTGGTTCCCCTCGTACTTGGCTGGCACTATGCCACTGCGCTATGGCAGTTCTATGCAATTGGATTCTTGCTGGGCATTGCTGGCGCAAGCTTCGCCGTCGCACTTCCCCTTGCGGGCCGATGGTATCCCGCCGAGCATCAGGGACTGGCCATGGGCATCGCAGGCGCAGGCAACTCGGGGACGCTTCTGGCAACTTTCTTTGGACCGCGACTGGCGCAGCATTTTGGTTGGCATTTTGTCTTCGGGCTGGCACTGCTTCCAGTTTTGCTCGTGCTAGCAGCCTTTTCGATCCTGGCCAAAAACAGTCCGACGAAATCAAAACCAAAAACCTTGGGACAATACGCACAACTGCTTGGGCAGGGCGATACATGGCGGCTCTGCTTCCTCTATAGCCTCACATTCGGCGGTTTTGTGGGCTTGGCAAGCTTTCTCTCAGTCTTCTTTCACGATCAGTACCACCTGACTAAGGTGCAGGCAGGTGACTTCACCACGATCGTTGTTCTCTCTGGAAGTTTTCTGCGCCCTGTCGGAGGATGGCTTGCCGATAGAATTGGAGGTTACAGATTGCTTCTCGCGCTCTTTGCCTGCATATCAGTTTGTCTCATGGTTGTCAGTGGTCTTCCGCCCATTGTGGTCGTGGTGCCCATGCTCTTTGTCTCCATGGGGATGCTGGGTATGGGCAATGGAGCTGTCTTTCAGATGGCGCCGCAACGATTCCCGGCAGACATTGAACTGATCACCGGCATTGTTGGCGCAGCGGGCGGCCTGGGAGGATTCTTTCTTCCGTCGGCTCTTGGCGCTCTCAAGGACATCTTCGGAAGCTATGGGACCGGCCTGATGTGTTTTGCCGGACTGATGCTCGGCAGCGTAGCGTTACTGCTGGAGTTTGGCGTGCACTGGAAGTTCACCTGGACAGCCGCTGCCCTGAGCCGTGCTCAGGTTTTCAGCTATCGCAATACTCGTCAAGGGAAGACCCCTGAGGCTGTTCTTGCATATGACACAGAATCAGCGGGAGATTGAGGAGGTCCCGGTACTTCGGACAGCTTTTGCTTTCAGGCCGCCATGGACTCTGGCGGTCGGCTGAGCGATCGCTGATCGGGCGTGAGCGCTTTCAGGCTTGAGTCCGGAGGAATGAAGTTGCAGAAGTCCCAGGAGCGTCCTATGGAAGTTCTGGCCTCGCTGACCGAGGCGCAGGCGTGCAGGTAGACCGAGACCGCGGCCAACGAATCTGCCGGAAAGTGTGAAGCTGGTGGTCGGTTCCGTCAATGCAATGGGGCCGACGCAGGCTGAGCTGTGCAAGGGCTCTCAACATTTGCCACCAAATCGCTCTGCGGAAATGACGTAAGTTATTGATTTTATGGTGGGCGCTGCAGGATTCGAACCTGCGACTTCCACCGTGTGAAGGTGGCAACCGTAGGACGATTTGTTGACGGCAAAGGAGTTATAAACCGGATGAGTCGGCAAAACTGGCATAATCGGCGCCATTTGCTACCAAATTGCTACCAAATTTTCCAACCAATCAACGCAGTGGGGCTAGTGGGCTGAATGTGCAGGTTCAGCCCGAGACTTCTTCCTAAGTACGGCCTTCCAACCGCATCTGAGCAAGCATGCGGGTGACTTGGTAGGATTCGAACGGATGCCTTCCATGCCATGGAGCAGTTCAAACCGCAAAGTACAGACGGCACAGTACTTACTAACCGGCATAACCGGCAAAAACGGCCCACTGGGCGCTATTTGCGGGCAAAATGCGGGCAAAACACAAACCAAGTGGCCAACGGGCTGATCGTGTGGAATCAGCCCCAACTCAATTTGCTGCAGCTATCCAAGCAAGTCTGAGATCTTGCGCGTGGATCGGGCCAAGCCTGTAAAGACACGGACGGCTTTGCCGGTCATCTGGAACGGGACCCGAGCCACGATGCCCGGCCAGCGTCTCCGTAGCAGTCCGCTCCTCATTTCTCTACATCGATCTCTGGATACTTTCGTTTGACCGCCGCCACCACCGTCGTGTGTTCCGGCTTTCCGCTGGACCGGGCCAGCGCATCTCGCGCGTGCCCGGCGTCCTCAATCGGGTAGCGCCGCGTCTTCGGAAAGACAAACTCCCCTTCGGGCAGTTCCTTCCGCTCCTCATACGTAAGCTTTGTCATCGTGACTTCTCTTGCCCCTCCTGTTTCAGGCCTTGCTCACCGATAGGATCAGGGAGTCAAATTCCGGCTTCCTTGCGCGGCCCGGACTACGTCATCTTCTTCTTCCAACTCATCGACTTCCTCTTCTACTGCGGCTTCATTATCCTCTGCTTCGTCGAGAGCGTCTTCCGCACTCCTGTCCCGGTAGATTTGCTTGATCTCGTCTTCTTCCAGGATGTGAGCGACGTCAGCTCTATTCTTTTGCTCTTCAGATGTCTCCGGTACCGCTTCGAGTTGCCGTGTACTAGCCTTCATGAGGTTGCCTCCTGGATATCAATTGCTTCTTGCTTTGGAGCGTTTTTGACAAAAACGGCGAGAATTGGACAACTTCATGCCGCGAAGGAACACAGAATCCAGTCTGGGCATTGTCGACTCAGATTGTTGTTCCTAATTGCACAACTAATTGAGATCGGCCTGGCTGGCATGCCGTTCGCCTCGTGGATAGTTGTCATCTGTGACCGGCGAGCCGGCGAAGTCACAACGCCCCACTGATTGATCCCAATGAACACCCTCACTCAGTTGAAGCTGAAGAGAGGTGATTGTCCCGTCCCGGGCGATGCAAGACACAACGTAGTGTCCGATTGCTCAGCGGTAGCAGGGAGCGGGTGTCAGACTTCAGGGAGAGGACGGTACGCATAGACAGCGTGTCGACAGCCAGCGTTGCGAACCCGACGCGACTAGACACGCGCGAGTTCATCGCGCTCGATCCCAACATTAAACCGCGCGTCACTATCTTTTTAATGGATCAGGCCAACCAAGCACTGATGGCTGTGAAGGATGAAGCGGAGAATGGATCAGCCGCCATTTTGCCCTGGGCACAATGACTGGCGCGGAGAAGTTGGAAGCACAGTTGCCGACCGATGCGGAGAAGAGGATGGAAACATATTGACGACCGGCATCATTCTTTCGGTGCAGGCGCTGAGGATTCAGTTCGATGATCGCAGTGTCATCCACAACCTCAGTTTCGACGTGGATGCGGGTGATAACGTGGCGATCATCGGGCCTAACGGCGCGGGTAAAACCGTTCTGCTAAAGGCGCTACTTGGTTTGCTGCCCTACCAAGGCGAGATCCGCTGGTCGCCTGGCGTGAGACTAGGCTACGTTCCCCAGAAGGTGGCTGCAGACCGTCAAATGCCTATTCGCGTTCATGATCTACTCGCTGCAAAGGCGCATGTTCTGAAGTTGCATCCCAGGAGCATAGATGCTGTGGCCACTTTGGTCGGTTTGACACCGGAAGTCTTGAACGCGAGCATCGGCGTTATTTCTGGCGGGCAGTTCCAGAAAGTCCTAATCGCATTTGCATTACTCGGCGAACCCAATGTGCTGCTATTTGACGAACCGACAGCGAGTCTCGATGAACTGGCGGAAGAGAGAGTCTACGAGCTAGTGGAGCGTTTACAAAGTGAACAGCATCTCACGGTGCTTATGGTCTCGCACGAACTCAGCATTGTTTATCGCGCCGCGAACAAGGTACTATGCGTCAGCAAAGACACGGTCTGCTTCGGTCCTCCGCAGAAAGTATTGACCCCTGCGACACTCGAAGCCATGTACTCAGCACCGCCGCAGTTCTTCCTACACCGGCACGGTGAAGAACTGAAGCCGCCACGCAAGGCGGCTGAGCATGACTGAGGCCGGAACCGTCTATAGCATTATCCTGGCGTTCTTGTTTGCCGTGGCTGCCGGCTTGGTGGGGAGTTTCGCCCTGATGAAGCGAATGATCCTTGCTGCCGATGTCATCTCTCATGTTGCACTGCCAGGCCTTGGCTTAGCCTTTTTGTGGCACTTCAATCCCTTACTCGGAGGCGGAGCAACACTCTTCCTTGGGACGCTGCTGATTTGGCAATTGCAGAAGAATGAGAGCTTCTCCACTGAGGTAGCGATTGGTGTGGTGTTCGCAGGCTCAGTTGCGATTGGAGCGGCACTGACACCCAAAGAGGATCTTGTAGATGCATTCTTCGGCAAGTTCGAGCGGATTTCTGGCTTCACCTTTGTCATCGGCGTTCTGGCCGTTGTCCTGATTGTCTACTTTATCTTCAGATGCAAGAGCGCTCTGATCTTGAATTTGTTCTCGCCCGAACTGGCGGCAGCAACTGGCATCAAACTCAATCGACTGAACCTCCTCTTTCTGCTTGCCTTTAGCCTGACCGTGCTAATAGGACTTCGATTCATGGGGGCGTTGCTCGCTGGAGCCTTGATCATCATCCCGGCCGCAACCGGCCGACGCATGGCCAATAGTATCGGGGCTTTCCTGCTTGCTTCCTCGCTTGCCAGCGTGTTGGCTGTAGGCATGGGCTTCCTGGTCAATACCTATGTATTTCCGAGCCTCAGCCTTGCACCCACAATTGTCATGGTTGCAGCTCTTCTGTTTTGCCTGAGTCTGATCAGGTCGAGGACTTAGCTCGTGTGGTAGCTTTGGCGATATCTGAGGAGTAAGTACTTGCGGTTCATGTAACTCGCGAAACACCCCTGCCCTTCCGGGGAATTCAAGAAGAAAGTCGAATGGAGATTCTCAGAATGAGCAATTCCGAAAATCGGCGCATCGTCCTGGCTTCCAGACCAATCGGAGCGCCCACTCCCAACGATTTCAGGTTCGAGGCACAGCTCATTCCTGTCCCGGTCCAAGGTCAGATTCTTCTCCGAACTATCTACCTCTCGCTTGACCCCTACATGCGCGGCAGAATGAGCGACGCTCCTTCGTACGCACCTCCTGTAGCAATTGGCGATGTCATGGTCGGATCAACTGTCAGTCAAGTCGAGATCTCTCATCATCCCGACTTTGCAGTCGGCGACCTGGTGCTGAGCCAAAACGGTTGGCAGGACTATGCCGTTTCCTATGGAAAGGGAGTCTTCCGTCTCGACGCACAGATGAAGCATCCTTCGTATGCTCTCGGAGTGCTCGGGATGCCTGGGTTCACAGCTTATATGGGCTTGCTGGAGATTGGTCAGCCAGTAGCAGGGGAAACCGTTGTCGTTGCGGCCGCCACAGGCGCAGTTGGATCCGTCGTCGGCCAGATTGCAAAACTCAAAGGATGCCATGTGGTGGGCATCGCCGGAGGCGAGAGGAAATGCCGATCTGCTGTTGAAGAACTAGGCCTTGATGCTTGCGTTGACCATCAAGATCCCGCGTTGAAGGACCTGCTCGCAAAGGCCTGCCCTAAGGGAATTGACATCTACTTCGAAAACGTAGGGGGAGCGGTGTTTGAGGCTGTTCTTCCCCTTCTCAATACACGGGCGCGTATTCCCCTCTGCGGTCTGATCGCGCATTACAACGACCGTGAGGCTCCTCAAGGGATAGATCGCACCGCTCAAGTGATGGGGACCTTCCTGAAGCGCCGCATACGTGTGCAGGGATTCATCATCTTTGACGACTACGGGACGCACTTCGGCGATTTTCAAAAACAGATGTCGGAATGGTTCGTTGCCGGAAAGATCAAATGCAGAGAGGATATTGTGGATGGGCTCGAACATGCTCCCGATGCCTTCATCGGATTGCTTCAGGGAAAGAACTTTGGAAAACTGGTGGTACAAGTTAGCGCAGTAATCAAATAAAGGAAAACACGATGCCGTTCTCAGCGTCTCATTTGTCCCATGAGTTGCTTGGGTTGCCATGGCAGTTTCTGGTCCTTGGACTGGCCCTTTGCCTGACTTTCTCGGCACTGGGGTTTAAACGAGTTGAGTATTTCGTCAGCCTTGGTTACGCGGCATCGGTCGCCGCACAGTCGATTGCTTTTTCGTTCCTTTACCGGAACACACTCAATGATCTTGCGTTGCTCCAATCTGCACTACTCCTTGCGTACGGTTTGAGGCTGGGGATATTTCTCGCCCTTCGAGAGCGCGTTCTCTCCTTTCAGAAGCGGCAAGCGGAAAGCACAGCTCGAGGCATCAAAGTTGGCGGCCCGATGAAGGTTGCAATCTGGGTCGGTGTATCGTTTTTTTACGTTCTTCTTTTCTTGCCAGCACTGCTCACGATGTCAGCGCAGGCAGGCGGAATGGAATTGGCGTCGGCTCCCCTGGGCATTTTGCTGATGTTGGCAGGCCTTGGCATCGAGGCTTGCGCAGATTGGCAGAAGTCCCGGTTTAAGAAGCAAAATCCGTCCCGCTTCTGCGATGTAGGTCTCTACAGCGTCGTGCGCTTTCCGAACTACTTTGGCGAGATTGTGTTTTGGCTCGGTTTCTGGGTTTCGGCCATGTCGACCTATCGGAGTCTGCCCGCCTGGGCGCTCGGGAGCCTTGGATTTCTGTTCATCGTACTCGTGATGATCGGCGCCAGCCGCCGCCTGGAGTTGAAGCAAAGCAAGAATTACGGCTCCAGCGCCGCTTTCGAGGCTTACTCACGAAGAGTGCCGATCCTCATTCCGTTTTTACCGATCTACTCGCTGCGACGTCCGCAAGTGTCCCAAAGATGATAACTCGCAAGATCTGCATCGCCGGGGGCAACTGGCTACCAGGGTATCCAATTGAACAGCTGATCAGCTGCTCCTTATATGAAGATCACCAACAGTGTCGATGGCCCGCCGATACTGACCAGTTGATAGTTCTTTGCAATGTCTGGCCGAGAGGATGCTTTGACTCGGAACCGTATTGAACGAGTTAACAAGAGAGCGAGCGCAAGAATTACTCGCAATCGGCATGCACATGCAATATGAGACCTCGATTGGGCAAATTCGAAAATTCGCGCGAGATCGAGCTGAAGTTTTACCTCCCACCCGGAAGCCGAGTCGCGCTCGAAGCCAGTCCCGCGCTTGCCGCCGTTGAATCAAAACGACATCATCTAGTGACGACATATTTCGATACGGCCGAGTATTTGCTGGACCGGACCGGGCTGACGCTTCGGGTGCGGCGAAATGGCAACGTGCATACTCAGACAGTAAAGTCCCGACCGACCGGCCGTGGGATTTCGACCGACCGCAACGAATGGGAATGGCGGATCGGCCAGAACAAGCCGGATGTAGGCCGGCTTGCGACAACCCGAGCGCTCGCGAAGGCCGCCGAGGCCATCAAGGATAGACTCCAGCCGGTATTTGTCACGGATATTCGGCGGACCGTTCGGCTTCTGCACCTCGACGACAACACGGTCGTGGAATTGGCCATCGATGAAGGGAGCATCGAAGCAGGTTCCGCACGCGAGCCGGTCAGTGAACTGGAATTGGAACTCAAGAGAGGCAGCATTCTACCGGTGTACCAGCTTGCCGCCGAACTACAAGCCCTGGCGCCCATGTGGATTTCGGCGGAGAGTAAGGCGGCGCGCGGCTGGCATCTACGCACAGGTCAGACGGAAGGCGGACAGCTCGGGCAGATGCCGAAACTGGAGAGATCCACCCAAGCCGCGTTGGGGTTTCGCGAGATTCTCGGTGGCGCACTGGGCCATTTGGTGGCCAATATTGCGGCGACCCTGCATGGTGACCCCGAGGCGCTTCACCAGATCCGCAGCGCCGTTCGCGAGTCCCGCGCCGTATTGCAGTTGTTCGAGCATCACCTCGACGCAGCTGGTGCGGAGCGCTTCAACACAAGGTTGCGTCGCCTTGGAGAGATCCTTGGAGCGGCACGTGACTGGGACGTATTCTGCCTTGAAGCCTTGTCGGCAGCGAAGGCGGATTTGCCGACGGAGCGACTGGAGGATCTTAACGTCGTCGCCGAGGTCGCGCGCCAGTTTGCCCACGCGGTTTTGGCGGACACCCTGCGCGGGCACGAGTTCACCGCATTGGTGCTGGGCTTGGCGATCTGGTCAGAAGGGGGAGCGACCCATCTCTCGACCCTGTGCGACAACGGTATGAGCAAGCGCCTCGGCACCCTTGCGCCGTCGTTGCTGCGCCGCGCCGCCTACAAGGCGAAGCAACGCGGTCGTCACGCCGATAGCCTTTCGGTGACTAAGCGCCACGCATTGCGCAAATCGCTCAAGAAACTGTGCTTCGATGTCGAATCCCTTGCCGGGCTCTATGGCCATCGAGCGGTGAAGATCTACCGCAGCCGATGCAAGGCGCTGCAAGAAATCCTCGGACTGGCCAACGACGCTGTAGTGACGAAGCGTCTTGCTCTCTCGCTTGTCAGTGCCAGTCGACCGGATTTGGCGATACCGGCGAGCGCACTTTCGCGATGGAGCAAGCAGCGGGGCCACAAAGCCCTGCTGAGTCTCAAGCCTGCGCTGAAGGGTTTCCGCGATGCGTCCGCGTTCTGGTCCTAGACCAGCGTCCTCGTGGACTTTGAATTATCCCCGCGCCAAAGAGCGATCCAGTAAAAGTTGCATTAGGGAACAATCACTGCTGATCCATGTTCAGTCTCTTCTTTGACTGCTATGAGCGCCTTATTCGCGTCGTCGAGTGCGAATTCCGTAACATTCGGACGGATGCGGAGGTCATGAGCAATCTTGAGAAAGTCGCTTGCATCCTGCCGGGTCATATTGGCAACGCTGCGGATCTGCCGCTCACCCCAGAGCAAAGTGTCGTAGTCGAAGGCCGGCACATGATCGAGATGAATGGCGTTGATGGCAACCACGCCACCCTTCCGCAGACACGCAAGGGCGCTGACTACCACTTTTCCGCTGGGCGCGAATGTGATCGCACGGTCGAGCATCACGGCCGGCTTTTCATCTTCTTTGCCAACCCATGTTGCGCCAAGCGAAGTCGCAAGTTTCCGATGAGATTCACCTCGGGTTACGACATAAACCTCGCATTTCCACGATTGCAGAATGGCGATCGCCAAACTTGCAGAGCTGCCAAAACCAAAGAGTCCGACTCGCTCTCCCTTCTCAACCCCCGCCACTCGCAAGCTGCGAAAGCCGATGATGCCGGCGCACAGTAACGGAGCCACATGCGCGTCATCCAGGCCAGGGGGAAGCGGAAAAGTGAAGTCAGCGCGGGCTAGAACATATTCGGCATAGCCGCCATCCACGGTGTATCCGGTAAAGACCGGCTTATCGCAGAGGTTTTCCATGCCGTGATGGCAGTACCAGCAGTCGCCATCGACGCCGCCCATCCAGGAAACACCGACACGCGTTCCCAGCGGCAGCTCCTGGGTCGCGCCTTCGATTACTTCGCCCACGATTTGATGGCCGGGAATAAGGCTCGGTCGAATTGGGTAAAGATCTCCTTCGACAATGTGAAGATCTGTCCGACAGACTCCGCAAGCGACGACCCGCAATAACACATGTCCTGCTTCGAGTTGCGGCCGCGGAACATCTTCGACACGGAGAAACGCTTGGGGCGTAGTGTGAGTTGAAGAGAAAACAGCCGCTTTCATTATCTTTGTTCTCCGAAGATTCTTGGCGCGGATCGGTCAAACCGAATGAGGACTTCGCCGCAATTTTGAATCTACTTGCAGGTTGATGCCAGCGATGAGCAGAACGGACCATCCTGTTGCCGCCACGAGTGCGATGCTGACTTAGTTTCCGGAGAGTGTGTTTACGATACCCTCCTCAATCCCAAGAAAGGCGTGAAGGCATAGTGAACACGCGCTCACAGTCATGAAGATCGTTTCGACAGAGGAAATGCGCTCAATTGACCGCGTCAGCGCCGAACGCTTCGGCATTCCTTCCTTTACGCTGATGGAGAATGCCGGTTCCGCCGTTGCGGATTATGTTTTGAGGTGTCACCCAGCTGCTCATAGTATCGTCGTTTTCTGCGGCAAAGGGAATAATGGCGGCGACGGTTTTGTCGCCGCGCGGCAGTTGCACCGGGAAGGCCGTAAGGTTCAGGTGATCCTGCTGGCAAGTCCCAGCGAGCTGAGGGGCGATGCGGCATACATGTTTGAAAAACTGCCGGACCCGGCGATCGTCGTGCAGTCCAGCGACGAATTAAAGAATCTCCCCTTGACTGCGGACTTGTATCTGGATGCCATTCTGGGCACGGGGTTCAAGCCTCCCGTGCAGGGGCTCTATGCGGACGCGATTGCGATTTTGAACGCGAGCCGGGTTCCCGTGATTGCTGTCGATATTCCATCTGGTGCCGATGCCGACGGTATGAACGCACAGACCGGGGTCATTGCCCGAGCCGACGCTATCGTTACCTTTACCGCGCCACGTCTAGCGCATGTGTTCGGTTTGCTGACAACGGGAACTACGTTAGTTGCTGACATCGGGTCGCCTGAGGACGCGGTTGTTTCAGCTCTTCAACTCAATGTGATTACCGCGCGCGAGATCGTTCCCTTAATTGAGCCGCGACTACCGGTATCGAACAAAGGCAGTTACGGCAGCGTGCTGGTAGTTGGAGGTTCGCTGGGAAAAGCGGGATCGGCGGCGATGGCTGGGATGGCCCTTCTCCGAGTTGGCGCTGGACTCTCTACCGTGGCCACACCGAGATCCGCATTGATGACCGTGGCGGGGTTTTATCCCGAGTTGATGACTGAACCTTTGCCAGAGACAAATGCGGGCACTATCTCGACCGAAGCGTTGGATCAGATCGCAGAATTGGCGAAAGGAAGGAAGGTGCTTGCGATTGGTCCCGGCATTTCGCGCGATCAGCAGACCGCGGAGTTGGTGAGGATACTGGTGGCAAGACTGAAACTTCCCATGGTTGTGGATGCTGACGGCCTTAATGCGTTTGAGGACCGCACGGAGGAATTGAATGGTAGAGGCCAAACTCTGGTGATCACTCCCCATCCCGGAGAAATGGCGCGGCTGGTGGGGTCTAGCGTTTCCCAGGTTCAGAAAGACCGACTGGGAGTGGCCCGAAAGTTCGCGCAGGAGCACGACCTGATCGTTGTGCTCAAGGGGCATCGTACGTTGGTGATTCGACCGGACGGCGAAGCCTGGGTAAATACGACGGGAAATGCCGGCATGGCGACCGGCGGTACGGGAGATCTATTGACAGGAATGATTGCCGGCTTGATGGCACAGCACCCGGATAACACTCAGGGGGCTGTACTTGCAGCAGTGCATCTACACGGGCTTGCTGGAGATGTGATGCGCGAGACTGTGGGAGAGTATTCACTGGTAGCGACGGATTTACTTCAAGGTATACCGGAAGCCTTTCGGCTCACGCGGGAGACGGCGCAGGAAAAGCCCCCTTCGTGGTGAGAATTTGGGATGCAATGACGGTTATCGATGACCACGGGATCCTCACTCAACCTTGAAAGTCGTCTTAGAGCAAAACAAATCAGTCTTTCCATTCGTGCGCTGTCATGCTGTCAGATTGGGACTGTGAAGTTTGCTTCATAGTCTTCCTGGGACGGTAATTCGACAACCGCAAAGGTCCTCGATCTTACGCGATCATCGAGATTTGCCAACCGCGCAGACAATACCGCTTCCAAAAGTGAGAGAAAGAGGAGATCATTCATGGCTTATGAAAGCACTAATCCGTACAACGGGAAGACCCTCACCAAATTCGACGAACTGAGCGATGAGCAGCTCGAAAAGAAGGTTGACACTGCCGCAAAGACCTACGAGACCTGGAAGATGACCTCCTATGCGAAGCGTGCGGTGATCGTGGCGAAAGCGGCCGAGCTCATGCATGCACAGGTTGACAAGTTCGCGCATCTGGCTTCGCTCGAGATGGGAAAGCTCATCAATGAAGCCCGCGGCGAGGTGAAGTTCAGTGCCGACATTCTGGCCTACTATGCCAAAAATGCCGAACGATTCCTGGCCCCTGAATCACTTCATCCTAAGGTCGGAACCGCTCATATGGAGAGCAGCCCGATCGGCGTGATCTTCTGCGTCGAGCCCTGGAACTTTCCTTTCTATCAACTGGCTCGGGTCGCCGGTCCGCACATGATGGCGGGCAATGTCGTGATGGTGAAGCACGCAGGCTGCGTGCCGCAGTGTGCGATCGCCTTTGAGCAGCTCTGGATAGATGCAGGCGCGCCGGTTGGACTCTATACCAATCTGTTGATCTCGCACGACCAGTCGGACAAGATGATCGATGATGCGCGAATTAAAGGCGTAGCGTTGACCGGCAGTGTGGCTGCGGGCAGAAGCATCGCAGCCAGGGCGGGACAGAATCTCAAGGTTTCGTCGATGGAACTTGGGGGAAGCGACGCATTCATTGTGCTGGAGGATGCCGACCTGGAAAAGACAATTGCGTGGGCAGTCTGGGGCCGAATGTATAACGCGGGACAAACCTGTTGTGCAGCGAAGCGCTTTATCGTAGTCGAGGAAATCGCAGACAAATTCCTGGAGAAGTTCAAGACGGCGCTTAACGCCTTAAAGCCGGGCGACCCGATGGACGAGAAAACGACGCATGGTCCCTTGTCCACAGAGTCTGCGCTGGTGCAGCTGTTGGAGCAAGTCGATGGAGCGGTCGCCAAAGGCGCCAAAATTGTGCTCGGCGGCAAACGCATCGATCGGCCGGGGTCCTTCATGCAGACGACAATCCTAACGGATGTCGAGCCTGACAACCCAGCCTTCCGCGACGAGTTCTTCGGGCCGGTCGCGATGTTCTTCCGCGTGAAAGACGAGAATGAAGCAATCGCGCTTGCCAATAACTCCGACTTCGGATTGGGTGGCTCCGTCTTTACCAAGGACGTTGCGCGCGGACAGCGTGTGGCCAGCCGTGTAGAAACGGGCATGATGTTCATCAACAACATCGACTGGTTGGATGCCGAACTGCCATTCGGGGGAATCAAGTACTCCGGCTATGGACGCGAACTCGGCGACATGGGTATCCAGGAGTTTGTGAACAAAAAGTTGGTGCGCACGCACGACATGGCTGCTCCGCTGGTTTAAAGAGCAGAAAAATCCGACCGTGTGTATCTCGCCGGCCAGTTGAGCAAATCGACAGACCAGCTATTCCCATCCGTAAAACTGCGTTCCATCTCGAAGCACAGCCGGTGGATCGCGACTACCATCCGCATGAAGGAGAATGAACGATGAAGATTCTGGTTGTCTATCACTCAATCTATGGACACGTTCAGACGCTTGCAAAGGCTGTCTGCGAAGGTGTTCAGGAAGTTCCCGGAGTCCAATTGGTGCTGCGCCGTGTTCACGAATTTCCGGAGTACGTGCAGCACATGGAGCAGGAGAAGGGCTTCTCCTATCAGGTTTATCAGGGGCAGCAGTCGATCCCTGAATGCACGGTGGACGATCTGCGCGAGGCTGACGGTGTTCTGTTCGGCAGCCCTACGCGCTTTGGCAATATGACCGCCCAGATGAAGGCGCTAATCGACAGCACAGTGGAGTTATGGCTGAAGGGGGAAATGGAGGACAAACCGGCGGGCGTTTTTACCTCCACGGCTTCGACCCATGGCGGGCAGGAGACGACGCTGCTCACGATGATGGTCCCCCTGCTCCATCTAGGCATGGTGATTGTCGGTGTCCCGTATTCCATACCCGGCATGATCCATACAGAAGCTCGTGGCGGCACGCCGTATGGGGCATCAACCATTGCCGGTGCAACAGGAGCGCTTCAACCAGCACCTGAAGATCTGGCAATCGCCAAGTTACAAGGTAAACGTGTGGCGGAAGCCGCTCTGGCCTTGCGCTCAAAGAAGTAATCTTTTCGATGCAAGGCTTGTCTCATTGAACCGACAAAAGGATCAGTTCGCAAGCAGTACGGAAAGCCATAGGGAGATTTCGGAATCTTCGTCAATGTCGCGGTTTTAAGGGCAACGCAGCGGTAGGAACGACAAGGGCATTGGTGGTTGGGATTGAAAAATCAACTCAGTCGTATCTTAGAGCTTCGATTGGATCGAGGTAGGCGGCCTTTCTTGCCGGATAGTAGCCAAATCCGACTCCCACCAGCGCCGAGAAGAACACGGCAAGCAAGACCGCTCCCGGTCCAACGGATGTCGCCCAACCTGCCAGCTTTGAAATGAGGAAAGATGCCCCAATACCAATGAGTATTCCGATAAATCCACCCGCGACGGACAGAGTAATCGCCTCCACCAGGAATTGCGTAAGTATGTCGCGCGTCTTTGCGCCCAATGCCTGGCGCAGACCTATCTCCCGCGTTCGCTCCTGGACTGAAATCAACATGATATTCATGATGCCGATGCCGCCCACCACCAATGAAACTGAGGCTACCGCTGCCAGCATTACGGCCATGATCTTCGAGGATGCTTCTTGCGCAGCAAACAACTCCTCCAGATTGCGAATTGAAAAGTCATTGTCATCGTTGGCCTGCAGATGATGGCGCTGCCTCAACAGGGCTGTCGCCTCTTCCTGTGCGGCCGGGATCAGTGCGCCGGATTTCGCCTGCATCATGATCGTGTCCACTGCATCTGCGTTAGCCTGCTTCACACCAATGACCTTTCGCTTGGCCGTCGAAATTGGAAGTAGAATCACATCGTCCTGATCCTGTCCCGAAGAAGATTGGCCCTTGCGCGTCAACACTCCGACTACGGTAAACGGGACATTTTTGATGCGAATGGTCTGCCCTATCGGGTCGGCACCATCGAAGAGATTGTCAACCGGAGTCTGGCCAAGCACGGCGACCTTGTTGGCACTATCGACATCCTGTTGCGCAAACTCCGAACCTTCGGCGACGGTTAGTTCCCGAATCGTCAGATAGTCCGGTGTGATGCCCATGATACTTGTTGCCCAGTTGTTGTTCCCATTTACCACCTGTGCTCCGCCGCGTACCATCGGCGTCGCCAGCGCAACATCCGGACACTGTGCCACGAGTTCCTTGGCGTCTGCCTCTGACAGCGTCACCGCATTGCCCGTGCCGAGCCGCACACCTGAACTACTCATGCTACCCGGAATGACGATGATGATATTGCTGCCGATGCTTGCAATCTGCTGTTGGATTCGTTGTGTTGCTCCTGAACCTATGGCGACAGTTGCAATCACAGAGGCAACACCGATCACAATTCCCAGCATGGTCAGCGCCGAGCGGAGCTTGTTCATCCTCAACGCCCGGAATGCGATGCGCATGGAAGAGAGAAGCTGTTTCATCCGGGCACTCCTACTTCAATTGGCGGCATCGCCACCACCACGGGCTCTTTCGCTGGCTTGGTAACTTTCGCATCCGCTACAATCAGGCCATCGCGAAAGCGGATGATACGGCCTGCGTATGTGGCAATCTCATCCGAGTGCGTAACCATCACAATTGTGATTCCCTTTGTCTGATTCAATGCCTGGAAGATGTTCATGATCTCGGCGCCATTGTGCGAGTCAAGCGCCCCCGTCGGTTCGTCCGCGAGAAGAATCTCAGGGTCATTGATCAGGGCGCGGGCTATGGCGACGCGTTGCTGCTGTCCGCCCGACAGTTGAGCTGGAAAGTTGTGTTCTCGCCCCGTTAACCCGACGTCTGCCAGGGCGCGCAGGCCGAGTTCATCTTCGTTCGGAGTGTCGCTGCCCTTGTAGAGCAAAGGCAGTTCGACGTTTTCCAGTGCATCCATGCGCGGCAGAAGATTGAAGTTCTGAAAAACAAATCCTATCTTTCGATTGCGAATCTCCGCCAATTCATCGCGATTCATCGTCTCGACCGAAGTGCCTCCCAGCAAGTAGCGTCCTGAAGTGGGCCGGTCGAGACATCCAAGCAGATTCAGTAGGGTTGACTTCCCCGAACCTGACTCGCCCATGATGGCGACAAACGAGCCACGCTCAATCGAGAGCGTCACACCCTGGAGTGCGTTGACGACAATCTCCCCCAGTAGGTATGTCTTGCGTAGTTCGCGCACTTCGATGAGAGAGCTCACGATTTATTCCTTGCGTTCTTCAGAGACGAGGTGTACGGCCCGTGCTGCCGCCAGGTGCCGATGACGGTGCATTAGCGGCGGTAGCGGTCGCGGCTGAACTGAAACGCTGAACAACTTGATCTCCAGTCTGCAGACCGCTGGAGGAGACCGCAGTGAACTGCCCGTCGGAGATACCGAAATCCACCGGAATCGCCTTCAGCTTCCCGTTCCGCAGCACATAGACCTGCTGCTTGCCCGCCGGAGCGGCTGAAAGTCCAAACTGCTTCAGCATCGCTGCAGTCGGGTGAATCCGGAGCACGGCATTCGGCACCCTAAACGTGTCGTTGAGTTTCGCCGTCAGTATGCGCGCATTTGCAGTCATCCCTGGAAATAGTTTGAGATCGGGATTGGAGACCGCGATCACGACATCGTACGTTACGACGTTCGTTGTGATGATCGGGGCTTTGCGAACCGCTGTAACCTGCCCGTGGAACGTTGTTGTGGGATAGGCGTCTACCGAAAATGTCGCGTTCTGACCGACCTGGATGTTGCCTACGTCGGACTCGTCGACGTTTGTGTCGAGTTGCATCTTCGTAAGGTCCTGCGCAATTTCAAAAATGGTCGGCGCAGCAAATGAAGCGGCCACGGTCTGACCTACGTCCATGCGCCGTGCTATCACTGTGCCATCGACTGGAGCGGTGATGCGAGTGTGCGCAAGATTGAGATTTGCTTGAGCCAATGATGCGCTTGCCTGACTCTCCATGCCCTTGGCGGAGCCAAGTTGTGTCTTAGTCACCGTGACTTGATCTTGTGCCGACTGAATTGTTTGTTTCGACTCGTCAACCATGGCTTGATCCGCAGCCACCTGTGCAGTAGCTGCATCCGCGGTTGCTTTTGCGGCTTCGTGGTCCTGTTTGGAGGTAATCCCATCGTTAAAAAGGCTATCGAGTCTCCCGTACTGGGCCTGCGCATTCACCGCGACAGCGCGGTCCTTAGCCATCACGGAGTCGGCACTTCTTGCTCCGGCCATCGTCCCTGAAAGATCCGAGTTCGCCTTTTGAACCTGCGCCGCCGCAGTTGCAACTGCGGACAGCGCCGAGCTTCGAGAAGCCTGCGCTTGGTCCACCTGGGTCTGGAAGACGGCCGGGTCAATCAGTGCTACCAATTGCCCCTTGGTGACCTTGGTATTGAAATCGGCGTAGAGCGCCTTGATATTGCCCGAAACCTGGCTACCGACTTGCACATCGACCACAGCGTTTACCGAGCCGGTCGCGGTGACACTAGCTTGCACAGTTCCCCGTTCCAGCGGCGCCGTTTGATAGGTAACGGCGTTCTGCGCGTGTGTTCGCCATACTTCGTACACAATGGCGAGCGCCAGGATGATGCCGATGGCCAATGCCCACCGCGCCCACTGATAGTTGCGCTGTATAGGGATTGGTTTGGCGGGAACGGCAATCGGGATGACGATTGGTGCTTTCTCGCGAATCGGATCCACTGCGGTAGCCATAAGTCAATATTCCTTTCAACCCAGGACGCTGTTGGCTTCCAGATTGCTGGGAAGGTTAGGCAGCATTGCGAATGCGGAGATCGCAGTCGAACCGAGCGTCGTGCACCT